>CAIXDG010000176.1 GCA_903918115.1 uncultured beta proteobacterium | reverse complement strand
TAATTCGCCAGCCAAATGGCTTGTAGTTCCCACGCCACCAGAGCCATAGGAAACTTGGCCTGGACGCGCTTTAACATAAGCAATTAATTCAGTGACATTTTTAACTGGAATTGTTGGGTTAACAACCAATAGGCCTTCTGCGTCTAAAACATAAGCAACGGGCTCAAAATCTTTTAGCGGGGCATAGGGCATATTTTTCATGAGATATGGGTTTACCGCATGACTACCGATATTGCCCATGACCAAGGTATAGCCATCGGCTGGGGCTTTTGCCACAAAGTCTGCGCCAATATTGCCGCCGCCACCTGTTTTATTTTCTACCACGACGGGTTGCCCCAAAGACTCGCTTAAGCCCTGGCCCACTACGCGAGAAAAAGTATCAGCAATTCCACCGGTCGCAAATGGCGAAATAATCTTAATGGGTTTATTGGGATAAGGCTGGCTTTGAGCGCTTACATTAGCAATGAAAGCGATAAAAACAATAAATACACGGATAAATAAAAATTTCATGATTGTTAACCCTTTAATCAATTAATTTAACGCTTCTTCAAATAGCATCTCAAAATCTTTTTTATTTAGTGGGCGGGGATTTGAGGCACTTGAATGATCTTTCAAGGCACCCTCCACCATGGCAGGAATTATCTCGCGCGTTACCCCCATTGCACTTAACGATTTAGGTAGATTGAGTTTTTGATTTAAATGCTCAATAAATCGATCCAGTGAAGTGCCATTAGGCACTCCCATAGCTATCTTTAATGCGGCAAACTTTTCCGTGCAATACGATTCATTAAAGCGCAGCACTGCTGGCAGAATTACCGCATTTAAGGTGCCATGATGCAGTACCGGCGACTTAATGCCGCCCAATGGATGCGACATCGAATGAACTGCGCCAAGGCCTTTCTGAAACGTTAGGCCACCTTGTAGTGAAGCCATCATCATGTTCCATCTAGCATCGCGATTAGAGCCATCTTTAAAAGTGATCTCGATCCATGTTGCGGCGCGTTTCGCTCCGTCTATAGCAATGGCATCAGCCGGCGGGTTAACGCGTGGAGAAAGATACGTTTCTATGCAATGAGTCAAGGCGTCCATGCCCGTTGCCGCAGTAAGACTAGGGGGCAAACCCAGTGTTAACTCAGGATCACAAAGCGCTATTTTAGGAATGAGATGAGGACTAATAAAACCCAATTTACGCCCGTCGCGAAGCGAGATTAACGCTGCCCGCCCTACTTCGCTACCGGTGCCGGCAGTTGTGGGCACTGCAATTACCGGTACAACTTTAGCGCTGATCTTTTCAAGGCCACCCAAAATGACTGCATACTGCTCAATGGGTCCTGGGTGGGTAGCCAATAAGGCCACGCCCTTAGCCAGATCAATTGATGAGCCACCGCCAATGGCAATGATCCCATCACATTTTTCTGCTAAATAAAATTGGACTGCTTCCTCGACTGCTTCTTCGGTCGGATTTTGTGGCGTCTTAGCAAATAAAATGGGATTAAATTGGCTAAGCAATTGTTCAATATCACTCACTATTGGGGTTTTACTAAGAACTAGATCGGTGACCAATAGCGGTTTACTAATTCCTAAACTGCTTAGTAAGCTGGCAAGCGTCTTAATCGCTCCATAATCGAACTCGATGCGAGTTAAATATTGAATCGTTGCCATAACTAAAAAAGTTGCCTTAGTTTTTTAATCATTGGCAGCTCAATTAATTTACCTTCGTAAACAATGGGCCTACTAGGATCTGTTGCAAACATTGCCAGTATTTTTTCCGCCCGCTCGATTTCTGCTGTACTGGGAGAAAATACCCGCTTAATCGCGCTTACTTGACTGCCATGCTTAGTCACCATCCCCATCAAGCCTAACGCTTTAGATCTCAAACAATAGTTATATAGCTTTTCTTGGTCTGCAGATGCATCAACAAATGGCGCAGGAGAATCAAATACTAAAATACCGCCTAAGGCAGCGGCATGGACTACCTTAGAGCGGCTATAGAGCAATGGCTCCCAATCCATCTCACAACCAATTGCCGTTGAAAGATCAAATCCGCCGAAATACAGTCCTTTTAACTTTGGATGTGCGCAAGCAATAAGTGAGGCATGCTCTAGGCCCTTTGCTGTTTCGATGATGCCAAATAAATTCAGTGGAGAATTTTTTTCCTCTAAAAAATGACCAACCTGGATTAACTCTTCTACGGATTCAAGTTTAGGAATTAATAAGGTAGAAATAAATGCCGGTTGATTGACTAACATCGCTAAATCACTTTGCCCATCTGCTGAATCAAGTGAGTTTATTCGCACGATATATTGCGCTGATTTGGTGGGTTTATAGGTTTGTAAAAATTGTTTGAGGGCTAAGCGACCCTCCTCTTTTCGGTCTAATGGCACCGAATCCTCTAGATCAATGCAAACAATATCGGCAGCACATTCCGCTTCATGATTTAATTCAGCGAGGCGCAACCCACCCCAAAATAAAGAAGCGTAATGATTTTTCTTTGATTTATCAGGCATTGCAGACTTATTTTTTCAACATATTGTCGTAATTGACGTTTAGATGTGCCTCTACGGGATCAGCACCCGCGCGAATTTCAGCAATGACACGATCTTCAGTAGCTTTTACTTTTTGGGCAAAAGCGAGCACTTCTACAATGTGCTCCATAGGTACAACCACGGTACCATTTTCATCTGCCAAAATAAAGTCGCCAGGTCGTACAGGTACGCCAGCTAACATTACCGGTATGCCATAACCTGCACAAGAAGAGCGTCCACGCACGGATTGCTGCGCAATACCTTTAGCGTAAACAGGCATGCCATAAATTTTGTATTCATCCACATCCCGTACAACGCCATCAGTAACGCAGCCAACTAATCCATTGTGTTTCGCAGTTGCTCCGGCAACACCACCAAAGGAATTAACAAAGGGATTTTCTGACGCATCGACTACCAAAACTGAGCCTGCTCCACCAAGAACAATTGCTTTTAGCGTACCGATAACGGTTGATTCTTCTGCCTGTCCAAATGGAAGATACTTTAAAGTAGCCGCTGGACCAGCAATTTTTGCGCATGGGTAAATTGGCAATATGCCTTGAGGGGCTCCATTAATTCCAAGCCGATCTAGCGCATCAGATACATTTGAAGCCGATACATTTAAATATTGACTGACGATTTTTGAATCTACTTTAGCCACTGAAGCCTCCCTTTAAATTAGCAATTATTTTAATCAATCTAACGTTGCACCCGAATCACGCACTGCCCGCGCCCACTTGCTCAGTTCCTTCGCCTGAAAATCAGCAAAGGGTTCACTAAAATCGGTATTTGGTACAACACCTAAATTACCCAGCTTTTCTTTATAAGCAGCTGAAGCGGCAATCTTCTCGGTGTCAGCTTTGAGCAGGGTATAGACATTCTTGGGTAATTTTGCTGGCGCAAATACGCCCCACCAAGCAATCGACTCAAACTGAGGATAGCCCTGCTCTGCTACTGTCGGAATAGTTGGCAGCACTGGTGAGCGGACTTTGCTGGTTACGGCCAAGGCGCGCAACTTACCAGAAACAATATGGGGTAAAACCGATTGAATGGGATCAAAGACTAAATCAATTTGACCACCTAGTAAGTCAGTAACTGCTGGTGCACTGCCTTTGTAGGGAATATGTTTGAGGTTTGCTTTAGTGGTCGATTCGAATAATGCCGCGGTTAAGTGCCCTGGTGTGCCATTACCTGCTGTACCAAACTGTAGTGACTCAGGGTTTTGCTTGGCTTGTTTAATTAATGCATCCAAGGTTTTTATTGGGCTACTCGCATTAACAGCAATCACAATGGGCGCACTAGCTACTAATGCAATCGGCGTAAAGTCCCTCACGGCATCGTAAGATAGTTTTTTATACAAACTAGGATTAATCGCATGGGTGCCAACGGTACCCATAAAAAGCGTGTAGCCGTCTGGCGCTGCACGGGCCACAAAATCTGCGCCAATCGTGCCGCCAGCACCACCTTTATTGTCGATAATCACCTGCTGCTTGAGCTCATCGCCAAGTAACTGCGAAAGCGGTCTGGCCACAATATCGGTTGGTCCGCCAGGGGGAAATGGCACAATTAAGCGCAAGGGTTTATCAGGAAAATTCTGCGCAACTACTGAGCTACTAATACCGGTAAGTAGGCTAATAATGACAAAAAATAAGCCTAATTGATAACGCCTAGAATAAAAATGTTTTTTACGCATTTAGAACACCTCTCTAAATAATAAACCGCAGCCTGATAACACTAAGATCAAGCCATATATTAACTTTAATGTACTTAATTGAATACCAATATGCGCCCGCGTTCCTGCCCAGACACCCATAGCCATAAAGGGAATTAAAAATAGGGCTAATAATGCAACGTCAGCCTTAAGAAGTAAGCCAGTAATAATCATTAACGCTAAGCGCAAAAATACCAATGAAAAAATAATGGCGGTCATGGTTGCCCTTAAGCGAACGGCATCATGAATACGCATTGCTAGATACGAGGCATAGATAGGTCCGCCAGTGGCAAATAAGGCAGTAAAAATACCACCGCTCACCCCAAAGGGAATGGACCAAAACTGAGAAATTGTCTTATCTGCTGTGGAATTTCGGCCAACTAAAATACGCACACCATTTAAACCAGCAAAAATTCCCAAAGTAATGAGTAAGGGGCTTTTAGGTGCATCTAATAACAAAGTCACACCAATAATGAGGCCCACTAAGGTAAAAGGAGCTAACCAATAAAGCTCTTTAAAGCTGGCTTGTTTAAATGATTTTTTTCCTTGATAAAAAGAAGCGCATAAATCTAAAACCACGATTAGCGGCACTACGGTTTGCAAAGGATATAACTGCACTAATAATGGCACCGAGACAATGGATGAGCCAAAACCCGTAATACCGAAAATAAAATAGGCCAATAAAATAATACTGGCAGCGGCAATGAGGGGTAGGATGATTTCCACTTTAGATCAGTGTGCTTACAGCTAAGTTAAAAATTGCATTAGCAATTAAAAGATAAAGGCAGATTTTTTTTATCTTTGCTTGTGAAATTAGGTGTTCTTGATCAATGCGATGGGCGATATAAAAACCCAATAAGAATGCGGGTAAGCCCACTAAGAGTAGAGGTAGCCAAGATAAATCGCTACCAATTAGGCTCGCAGTAATAATCGCAAACAGGGCCATGCCCGAAGTCACTTGCGATAAAAGTGCCCGAGCCCGCGTAAACTCCAGCGGACTAGCATTTAAATATAGTGCCACTACTGGCCCACCGATACCGCATGAGCCTAACAAGAGGCCGGCTCCCGACCCGACTAAATTATCTTTCACCTTAGTTAGGGTGACTTGCACGTGCGGCTGCAGTAATAAATACAGCGAAAAGAAGAGTACTGCTGAACTTGCCGCTATTTTTAAAAATTGCACGGGAAATTGCATACTTACAAGAATGCCAATCGGCAAGCAAATAGCAGCGCCTAACAGTAAACGATACATGCGCGGTCGATCTTCCCTAGCAACGCGCCAATTTCGGGCTAACCAAACACCGCCAAGAAGCTCAATAAACATCACTACAGGAATGAGTACTGCCAGTGGCAAGAAGCCCATTAGTAAAGGCGACATGACCATCGCGCCCCCAAAACCACTTAAACGCCGAAATAATCCACCTAAGGTAGCAGAGATTGCTAACAGGGCGATTGCAAACCAATCAAATGAATTCAACTAACTTCACTTAAATCATGCTCATCAGAAATTAAGTCACGAATTTGCTTACGCACTTCAAGATAGCTTGGGGTATCTTCAACCATCCGCCTGGGCTCTGGCACACGGATCACTTTTTTGACTCGGCCAGGCCTGCGTGTCATGACGATAATCACGTCTGATAGATTAATTGACTCTTCAATGCTATGCGTTACAAGTACTACGGTTTTACTTTCTTCTGCCAAGATCCGAATCATCTCTTTTTGCATCATTGACCTATTCTGCGCATCTAAAGCAGCAAAAGGCTCATCCATCAGCAGCACGGTAGGATCAACCGCTAAGGCCCGCGCGATCGATACCCGTTGACGCATCCCGCCTGACAACTGATGAGGGTAACTTTCGATAAAGGCACTCAGACCTACTAGGGCAGCAAAATGCTCGACATCCTTTTTGATCGTTGCTGAATCAATGCCCTTAATGCTAAGACCAAACGCAATATTGTCGCGCACAGTAAGCCAAGGAAATAAAGCATAGTCTTGAAAAACCATCGAACGATCTGCGCCGGGTTCTTTTACTTCTTTGCCTGCACATTCGATTCGACCGGCAGTAGGCACTTCAAAGCCAGCAATTAAATTAAGGAGTGTTGTCTTACCGCATCCGCTATGACCCAAGATCGAGACGAACTCGTTTTTATTCACCTCTAATGAAACATTTTCTAAGGCCTGAACCGCTTGGCCTTGACCATTTAGTGCGGGGTAAATTTTACTAAGGTGTTCTACTTTTAAAGCTGACATTAATTTAATCACCATCTATAAAGAAAACATTACGCATTTAAAGCCCGTGACCATGGCATAAACTTTTTAGCGGCATAACGGATGAGCCGATCCAGTGTCAAGCCAATGAGACCAATCGCCAACATGCCATCTAAAATATAGTCGGTACGTAACACGGTTCGCGCATCATTAATTAAGAAACCGAGCCCAGAGTTAGCGCCAACAAGTTCAGCAGCAACCAAAGCCATCCAGCCTACTCCCAGGCCAATTCGTATACCAGTGACAATTTGCGGCAATGCGGCGCGTAATACCACCCGCGTTATTACATTCCACCCACGCGCACCCAAGCACCGAGCTGCGCGGATTAAATTAGGTTCGATATTTTTTACTGCGTCAATTGTATTTAATAGAATCGGGAAGAAAATGCCCAAGAAAATAATGAATTGGTTTTGGGTATTGCCAACGCCAAACCATAAAATACTCAATGGAATCCACGCAATCGGCGGAATGGGTCGCAAGATTTCAATAATGGGATCGACTTGTTCATTGACCCACTTAAAACATCCCATCACAATGCCCAAAGGAATTGCTACGCTGGCATAACAAAAAGCAATAAATTCACGCGCTAAGCTATCACGGATATGCTTCCACAATTCACCTGAAAATCCTAATTCAATTGCGCCGTTTAATACTCCAGACGGCGGCGGTAAAAGTGTGGCTTGGGTTTTATCCAAGATATACCGGCTGGCAAACTCCCAGCCAGCCAGTAATATCAAAAGCAGGATTAAACGCCGTAACTGCTTAACTGAATGAAAAAAAGGCATTATTTTTTGTATACCTTGCCATCAAACGACCAGTCTTTAGTTAAATCGCCCTTTTCTGGGAATGGCTGTGGTTTGGTCGTATTGAGTGAAGTCATATAGGTTGGGTACGGTGTTTTATCCATTGGCGTACTCCAATTAGCCGGCAAGAAAGACGGCTGCTTGGGAATACTCCAACCTAACTTAGAAAACGTTTTATCCATAAAGCGGGTATCTACAGCGCGCGCAAAATCGACTCCGGTGAGCTTATTCTGAATTCGCTTGCTTTCATATAGCCAGTTATAAATGGGTTCATTGGCACGGCCCCAAAATAAAGGAATTGGATATATATAGTTTGGCTTATATAAGAGGTTATAAGCAGTAACTTGTTGCCGCAAAATTTCTGTTGAGTAATTCTTCAGATTGGGATCTTCTTGCATTGCCGTAACTGCAGCATCCGGATTTTTACGAATCCATAAAGTGGCTTCAGCAATAGCATCTGTAAAAGCCTGAACTACGTCTGGTGCGTTATCAATCATTTCTTGACGCGCATAGAAAGTACCCTCGTAAATGTTATACGGGAAGCTATCGCTGACGATACGCGCATTTTTACGCTCCTTCACCATAATCGTTGGCGTTGGATCCCAAGGAACGACTGCATCAATACCCTTAGGCATTGCCATTTGTTCGCCAGGAGGCATATTTTTCAAAATAATATCTTTACCCACTTCCAGACCATTGGCCTTAGCAGCTGCCTGAATATAAAATTCAGCTGAAGATCCCGTCACAATGCCAATCGTTGCAGGCGGATTGGAGCCTTTAAAATCTTTAATCGTTTTGATTTTTGAATCGGTCGGCACCAGCATGGCGTGCAACAAATTCACATTAATAACGGCAATCGTTTTAACAGGAATATTTTTATCTACTAAAGTGGTGAAGGGAAAATTACCGCCATTACCAAATTGAAAACGGCCTGAAATAATAACTTCATTAATCGCTGGGCCCGAAGGGAAAGCTTGCCACTTCGCCTCTACCCCGCGCTTGGCTAACAAGCCTTTTTTATCCATGACTAAGTTAATCGTATTTTGACCTGACCAAGGCGGTTGAAACGCGACCTGAATTGGCCACCAGCCTTTTTCTTTAAGCCAGGCAATCGATTTAGGGGAGATTTTTTCATCGGCCCCTTCTGGCCAGCCATAATCAGTAAATTGGGTGGTTTGTGCGGCAGCTGGCAAAGCTAAACCAGCTACCATGGCAATGGCTAAAGCACTAAATACTCTGCGAGAAATCGTTAAAGCTGTCATAGCTATCTCCTGTCGTCATTTTTATAAAATACTGCTTTTGATAATAAAGTCTACAGCAATTTGACTGCGGTTTACTCAATGCGAAAAGCTTAACTCTACACTACCAAATCGGGTTTTAACCCTTGAAAAATCCTTCCCCTGAACCAAATATTTCATCAGTTCGGCAAAGGGCTCTAATTGCTTACCCTGCTTGAGAGCAGCTAAAGTGCCATCTTGCAGACCTAAAGCTAAATTGGGCGGATAAAAGGCGTGCAGGCAAAGCTGCTCACGCGACACTGACTTACCCCACTGCTTTCTTAAATTACTTAAAGCAGGCTTAATGAAATCGCCCGGTCGCTGGCTAGGGTCATATTCCACCCCAGCGCGTGCCATTACTTCTGCGCTGGCTTGACCTGCCAATTTTCCGTAATGTCCACGCAAGTAGAGCTTTACTTCATCGGGAATGGTTTTATAGCGCTCACCCTGCATAACATTGAGCACAGCTTGGGTCACAATATACTGGGCAAAGGGGCTTACCAAAATGGGGTAGCCCAAGTCTTTTCTCACTTGCGCAGTTTCTTCTAAAATTTCTTGTTCTCGATGGGCGATGCCAAGAGTCGCTAACTGCGCTCGCAAATTAGAAATCATGCCGCCCGGAATTTGGTGCTCATACAGTGCTGGGTCATACGCGAGTTTTTTACCCTGAGGCAAGCTATCGCGAGTACAAATCCAAGCGAAATAGTCATCAACCTCTTGCAGGGCTGATAAATTCATCTTAGGCGCCCGACCGAGACGCGCTGCACTAGCCAACACTTCAGTTACCGAAGGTAACGAAGCACCATTGGCTAAGCAATTCGTCGCAACGTAACCATAACTAAAGCCGGCTTTAATTGCTTCTTCATACACTAATGGGGCTAAGCCTGATTGACAATGGGAATGTAATTTCAAGGGAATGCCCTTGGCTACGGCCACCAGCGCTGGAAATAAAGTAGCGCCACGCTCTGGCGTCAATAATCCCGTTGGATCTTTAACAGAAATAAAATCGACTTTTAAGTCAACTAGCTCTTTGGCGCGCGCTACAAAATAAGCATCGTCATGAACCGGGCTTAATGCAAACGTGAGCATTGCATTAATCAGCATGCCCTGTTTTTTACCTGAGGCAATCGAAGAAGTAATGTTGCGGTTATCGTTGAGCGCATCGTAAACCGTTAGCACCTTAATGCCTGATTCTGCTAATAAAGCAATATTCAGATCGACTACATCATCAGGAAATAATTCGAAGGTGTAAATACTTTGTCCACGAGTTAAGGCATCGGTAGGTGTTTCTAGTTCGCGACTAAGAAATGCCATGCGTTTCCAGGGGTCTTCACGTAAGAAACGTACCATCACATCAAACACGGCGCCACCCAAAATATTGATATAGCCGTACCCTGCACGGTCGATATTATCTAAAGCCGGGTACATTTGCGCGGTGGTCATGCGCGTTGACCACAGACATTGATGCGCATCGCGCAGAGTGACATCAATCATTTGGAATGGGGCTGCGTGGCCCTGGGTGACGGGTTTTTTCAACATCACAACTCGATCACCATTAAGACCTGACCTGCCTCAATCGTTGCGCCATCAGCCACACAGATATCGATAATTTTTCCAGCCCGTTCAGCGGCAATCGTATTGAGTAGTTTCATTACTTCCACAATGCACACGGGTGTATCAGCGCTTACCTTTGAGCCAATCTCGACAAAAGGCGGTGAAGTCGGATTGGGGCGGCGGTAAAAAGTTCCCACCATTGGGCTTAAGACTTCGAAATGACCCGCTTGGCCCCTTGGATTACTAACTACTGCAGCTTGGGGAGTTGTAGTTTGTGCCACTCCGACTAGATTTACGCTGGAGCTCACTTCAGGAGAGCGCTTATTTCCAACTTCGATTTCTATTTCAAATTCTGGTGTTTTATAAGAAAACGTATTGAAATAGCCAGCATCTTTAATGAGGCCAATCACCTCTTTCACTTGTTGCATTGAAATTGTGGCAACTGGCGCAGTGGCTTTCTTAGCCTTGACTATGGGTTTTTTCTTCAGCGGGGAAGTCGGCTTAATCTTGGGCTTTGTCTTTTTCTTCAGCTTCGGCTTAAGTTTGGCGCTAGCCTTAGTAAGGGGTGATTTTTTAATTGCCATGACAGTAGTTTTTGATTGATCTTTTCTCTAATGAAATATAAAGTATCACTAGATGAAATGATTTAAGGGTAAATACCTAAAAACCCCGAATAAACCAGGTAAACGAACACAATGCATAAATTAAGTGCAGTCTCAACAAAAACTGCAGGCAGTCTGGCTTCTGTAACTGTTCTAGAAGGCAGTAAATCAAGCATGGCGGAAAAGGTCTTGCTGATTTTGGAGGTCATTGCTAACTCGGAATTTCCCCTCACCCTGGAACACATCTCTTCTAGTATTGGCTTAGCTAAACCGACTGCCTTCCGACTATTAAATACGCTCGTAGCGCAAGGTTTTGTCGAGCGCGATCCAAATGGTCGTCGCTTCCAGCCAAGTGCAAAATTTCGTCTTATGGGCCTTAGCCTGCTCTCAACCGATTCAATCCGTTCACAACGGGTTGCAGTCATGAAGCGTTTAGTAGAGGCCGTTGGAGAAACTTGTAACTTTAATATTTTGGATGGCAATGAGGTCCTTTACCTTGATCGCATCGAAACGAGTGCGCCGATTCGTTTACATATCGACTCGGGCATGCATGTGCCATTGCATTGCACCGCTAGTGGCAAACTATTTTTATCCTTCATGAACGATGACCAAATTAAACGGATTGTGGGAGCAGAGCCCCTGCAAAGTTACACCACCAAAACCATGACCCACTACAGTGAATTAATGACAGAAATTAATAAAATTCGCGTTCGTGGCTATGCCTTAGATAACTGTGAATATTTAGAGGGGTCAATTTGTGTAGCTGTACCCGTGCGCGAGAGTAAAAATAAAGTTTTTGCTGCTCTCGCAGCCCATGGACCAACTCCCCGCTTTACCTTAAAACTCGCCGAACAATCGGTGGCGACTTTGCAAGCCGCTGCCGCGGAATTAGAAAATAGCCTCACCCAATAAACAATCTCAAGCCAATTTTTGGAGCTTACATGAATCAACCCGTCATAATTACCGTTGCTATTACTGGGGCAATACCGCGTAAAAAAGATTGTGCAGGTTTACCTGTTACACCGCCAGAACAAATCGAAGAAACGCAGAAAGCCTATGAGGCTGGAGCATCTTTAGTGCATATACATGTGCGCAATCCCGATGAAAGCCCCAGCTCTAACCCAGACCTATATGCCGCAGTACAAGAGGGTGTAAAAAAATATTGTCCCGAGATGATCGTGCAATTTTCTACCGGCGGGCGTGGTCGAGATCAAGCTGCGCGCGGAGCGATGCTCTTTCATCGACCCGATATGGCTTCCTTAGCAACCGGCTCAACGAACTTTCCAGTAGGCATTTATGAAAATCCCACTGATTTTGTTGAGGGGCTAGCGAGCGAGATGTTGAAATACGAAATTAAACCTGAAATTGAAATCTTTGATTTAGCGATGCTCTATAACGCTGCAAATTTAGTTAAAAAAGGTCTGCTTCACTCACCGCCCCATGTGCAATTTGTCATGGGAGTTCCTAATGCAATGCCAGTACGGCGCTCTATTTTAGAATTTTTAATTCAAGAGCTACACGATGTGATGCCCACCGCTACCTGGACAGCAGCTGGCATTGGCAAACATCAATTAACCGTCAATGAATGGGCACTAGAGCTCGGTGGCCATGTACGCACAGGCTTGGAAGACAATCTACGCTACGATGAAACACGGGTTGCGAAAGATAATGCCGAACTGGTTGCGCGGGTCGCAAAAATGGCGCGCGATCGCGGTCGCCCTGTTGCAAGCGGCAAGCAAGCGCGTGAAATATTGGGCTTAAGGCCAATCGCCGTATGAGCGAAGCGACATCCTTAGCAAACCAACAGTTTGATTACATCATCATTGGGGCTGGATCTGCGGGTTGTGTTCTAGCGAATCGCCTCTCGGCTGATCCACAAAATCGTGTCTGCTTACTTGAAGCCGGGCCAGAAGATAGCTTACCTTGGATTCATTTACCCATTGGCTACGGTAAGACGATGTGGGATGCGAGGGTTAATTGGAAATTAAATACTGCGCCTGAACCGGGCATGAATAACCGGGAAATTTATTGGCCAAGAGGCAAATGTCTGGGTGGTTCGAGTTCAATTAATGGCTTAATTTTTATTCGCGGGCAAAAGGAAGATTACGACCAATGGCGTGACTTAGGTAATGTCGGTTGGGGTTGGGATGACGTACTGCCCTACTTTAAAAAAGCGGAAGGAAATGATCGCTTAGGCGAACCGCTGCACTCACGAGATGGGCCACTGAAGGCATCGTCAATTCCCAAAAAACATCCCCTCGTAGAAGCGTTTAAGTTAGCTGCTAATGCCCTCGGAGTTCCCACTACCGATGACTTTAACAATCTCACCCAAGAAGGGGTTGGCTATTACCAGCTATCAACCCATAAGGGTTTGCGCTGTAGTACAGCTGTTGCTTATTTGCGCCCTGCGCGTAAGCGCTCAAATCTAACCGTGCTTACTAATAGTCAAGCTACACGGATTTTATTTACAGGTCGCAAAGCCAGTGGGGTAGAACTTTTTCACCAAGGCAAAAAAATCACGCTACAAGCGAATAAGGAAGTGCTCTTATGCGCAGGCGCAATTCAAAGCCCCCAACTCTTACAGCTTTCTGGAATTGGTCCAGCCAAGCTTTTACAAGAATTGAATATCCCGCTGATTCAAGATTTACCAGGTGTGGGTGAAAATCTGCAAGATCATTTGCAGTACCGTTTAATTTATGAGTTAAATCAACCCATCTCGACCAATGATCAGCTGCGCTCTATCTTTGGTAAAGTGAAAATGGGCTTAGATTGGTTGCTATTTCGTGGTGGGCCCTTGTCGATCGGCATTAACCAGGGTGGCTTATTTACGAAAGTCATGCCCACCTCAACTAGGCCTGATATTCAATTTCACTTAGGTACCCTCTCTGCAGATATGGCCGGGGGTACAGTTCACCCCTTCTCCGGATTTACGATGTCGGTCTGTCAATTGCGCCCCGAATCTCGTGGCTCTGTGCGAATTCAATCGGCTGACCCACTCGTGCCGCCACGCATCGTTGCCAACTATTTAGATACCCAATATGATCGCGATATTAGTATTGCCGCAATTAAATTTGCCCGCAGTATTACGCAAACGCAGCCACTCAGTAACTTAATTGCGCGTGAAGTGAAACCAAACAACCCGCAAAGTAATGAAGATATTTTGGCCTTTTGTCGCGAAACTGGCGCAACTATTTTCCATCCCTCGGGAACCTGCAAAATGGGCACTGCTGATGATTCGATGGCAGTAGTCGACGCTGATTTGCGTGTTCGCGGCGTTTCGGGTTTGCGCGTCATCGACTGTTCTGTCATGCCAAGGCTGGTCTCGGGCAATACCAACTGGCCCGTAGTGATGATTGCGGAAAAGGCGGCTGATATAATTAATTATCAATCGCTAATTTAAAATCATAGATGCCCCGGCTGCCTTTTTCTCACTGGTTACCAGAATACAAAACCCCGGGTACAGTTCGCGCTGATTTATTAGCGGGGCTCACTGGCGCAGTAGTCGTTTTGCCACAAGGCATTGCTTTTGCGATGCTGGCCGGTATGCCTCCGCAATATGGGCTTTACGCGGCGATGGTGCCTTGCTTAATTGCCGCCCTATTTGGCTCAAGCCGCCTCATGGTTACGGGACCAGCAAACGCCATATCCTTAACCACGATGGCATTAATTGCGCCTCTCGCTACCCCCGAATCAGCAGAATATGTTAGCTTAGTGCTCACCCTGAGTTTTTTAATTGGCCTCATTCAAATTACCTTAGGTTTTAGTGGTGCTGGGAAGTGGGTCCAAAAAGTACCGCACTCAGTAATTGTTGGCTTTACGGTTGGGGCTGCTATTTTAATTATGAATAGTCAAATTGGTACGGTTACCGGCTTTGCCATCCCGCGGGGCATCAGCCCACATGAAACTGTGCATGAACTATATATGGCCCTCATGCAAAATTCATGGCATCCGGAAGTAATGGGTTTAGTGATCGCGACAATTTTAATTATTTTGCTCTGGCGCCCACTAAATCGCTGGTTCCCAGGAATGCTAGTGGCCGTAATAATTGGTAGTCTTATTGCCCTTTATATCGAAAATCTATTCCCCCAGATCACGCCCTTTAAGCGAGTGAGTAGCATTCCGGGCCCTATTCCTGCATTCTCCTTGCCGCATCTTGACGTGAATACCTTGAACCAATTATTTGGTGCCACCTTAATCATGGCCCTATTGGCTTCCACCGAAGCAATGGCGATTGCCCGAGCGATGGCCATCAAAACTAAAGATACATTTAATGCCAATCAAGAATTTATTGGTCAAGGTTTAGCCAATATCGCTGGTTCATTTTTTTCAGCCTATCCATCAAGTGGCTCATTTAATCGCAGTGGTGTGAATTTATCTGCTGGGGCAAAAACGCCTTTATCGGCTATTAGTGCGGCACTTTTTTTAGTGATTATTTTGACCTTTGTTGGCCCGCTTGCTAAATACCTACCCTACCCCGTTATTGGCGCCTTACTATTAGTCGTCGCTTGGAATCTTATCGACCCTAAAGAGATTCGCAAAGAATTTCATCATGGTCCAAAGGAGTGGGTACCAATGGTAATCACCTTTATTGGAACGATTACGATCTCTTTGGAATGGGCAATTCTAGCCGGTATTTTTACTTCTATTCTCTGCCACCATTTATATAAAGCCAAAAAGCCGCATTAAGTAGAAGTGCTGACCCCTGGTAGATCCAATAACTTTAAGCGCTGAATTTTTCCTGAAGCGCCGCGCGGTAATTCATCAATAAAGAGAATAATCTTGGGTGTCCGCAGTTTACCTAAGTTCTCCAAGCAAAAATGACGTATCTCAGCCTCGGTGCAATTTATATCTGGTCGTAAAACGATGCACGCCAAAATTTCTTGGCCATAGTTCGCATCAGGTATTCCCACTGCAGCCGCGTCGAGAACGGCAGGATGCTTCAATAAGGCTTCATCAATTTCACGTGGCGCAATATTTTCACCGCCCTTAATAATTAATTCCTTCAAGCGGCCAGTAATAAAATAAAAACCGCCATCATCTCGCAAGCCTAAGTCGCCCGTTTTAAGCCAGCCATCACTGGCAAAGGCTTTTGCTGTTTCAGCTTCGCCATGGTAATACGCTTGCATTACATTTGCGCCGCGTAAGCAAACTTCACCAATTTGGTTGTTAGCCAATTCAATTCCATTAGGATCGACGACTTTAGCTTCAACGCCACAAGGTAAACCAGGACTGCCATAACGGCGCTCGCCGTCTTGTGGATTGCAAAATACCATTGAAGCCGATTCGGTCATCCCCATGCCTTCTATTACCGGAATTCCAAAGAGATTTTCAAACTCATGATGGTGTTCGGGTGGTAAAGGCGCAGAGGCTGAACGACCAAAACGGATTTGCTTTAATTGCGCCGGCAAATTAGGGTCTATGCCATTTGATTTAGCAGCATTAATTAAATAAGCAATGATGGTTGGCACCATATTAATCCAGGTACACCGATATTTGATGGCAACCTGCCACCAATTGCTCACCGAAAAATGATGGGGAGCAACAATCGCACCGCCGGAAAAGAAGGGAGAAATTGTCGCAATTACTTGACCATTGATGTGATAAATCGGTAATGAACTTAAGACCGTATCTGCAGGAGTAAGCCTATGCCACTCGCTTACGGTCTTGGCAGCATAGAGAACATTTGCGTGGCTTAGAAGTACACCCTTAGGGGTGCCAGTTGTGCCAGAGGTATACATTAGTAAAGCGGGATCAAGAGCCCTGAGTTGAGGCAAGGTTCCTGCTGCAGAGTTCATAAATGGGCCCTGAACCGCATCAGGGTCAAGCTCAACGAGTTTAAATTTAGCTTGAATTTTTTTTAAGGCATTGAATAAGTGAGTTTTATTATCAGGCGCATAAAATAATATTTCAATATCACTATGCTCAAACACCCAAGCCAGCTGATCCACTGGGGCTAATAAGTTCATTGGCACCACGACTCGACCGGTCGCCATCGTTGCCAAAAAAACGCTCGCTGTTTGTCGACCGTTATGCATAAATAAACCGACATGCCCCCGAGCACTTACTCCCTGCTCATCAAACCAGGTAGAGAGATGTTGGGCCTCTTGGGCTAACTCGCCATAGCTAACTACAGCGTCCGTTTCAGGTGCATATAAAAAAGGGTGCTCCGCTTGCTGTTGATGCCAGTATGTCATCACATCGCCAATGGTCAAACACGAGCTTGGTGGTAAGGTTGAAATCATTTAAATTAAGCAGAAAACGTAATTATTGACGCGAAAATTGGCTGAAATAATTTTTCAGCAAAGCGTCAACTGTCGGCACAATTTCAGGTATCGGGCGAACCACGCGAGAAATATTCAGATAATGTCGATAATTCATATTATCTGAAAAATTATTACGTCCCCAAGTTCCGCAGCCCATTGACAAAGAAAAAGGCAGGCCATTATCAAAACTACCGCCGGTAGCAATGGCGTGGGCTTGATTGACAATAACTCGAGCAACGGGCAACTCATTTGCTAACTCAGCAGCACGTTGTTCCATGATTGGACCTTGTAATTGAGTATGCAAACCAACTGAATGACCAGAGCCTTGATACGCATATACTTTAGCGATCGTATCTTTGGCGGCGGCAAAATCGGTAACCTGCCAAACCGTTAAAACGGGGCTTAATTTTTCTCCAGAAAATGGGGCATTCGCTCCAGATCCTTCTTCTTCTACCATCAAAAAGCGTGCAGTCTTCGCGAGCGGGTTTTTTAGTCCAGCTCGCTCGGCAATAAATGCTGCAGTTTGGGCAGTGAGTGTCGAGGTTAATTTACCGTCATGAAACATCACTGCTTGCAAACGCAGTTTGTCTTCGGCATCTAATAAGACACCACCTGCCTGCTCTAAAGCCTGAATGGCTTTAGCGTATACGGGCGCGCAAATCACC
>CAIXDG010000175.1 GCA_903918115.1 uncultured beta proteobacterium | reverse complement strand
CGTATCGGGGGGTCTCCAAAGGCCCTGCTGCAACTGCAGGGCCTTTCATTTCTTGAGCATCATTTAGGTGCTTTAAATGCAGTTGGCGTAAGCCAAGTCGTCGTCGTTACTGGCTTTTACTATCAGTCAGTTGAAACTATTGCCCAACAATTTCCTGTCCAGATAGTGCGTAATTCCACACCCGAACTCGGGCAAGCAAGCTCGGTTCGTTTAGGAATTGAAGCCCTAGCTGGCGAGTTCGATGTCATCATCATGATGTTGTGTGATCAGCCGTTCATTGGGCGCGCTGAACTTACTTTACTGCTGGCAGAATTTCGTCAACTTGCTAATCTCAAGGGTGGCTTATCCAGTGCACCCGAAATTATTTTGATTCCAGAAGTCGCTGGACAACGCGGCAACCCAACTCTTTTTTCCGGTGCAGTGATGCGCGCTATTTTGGCTTCGGCGGAGCAATTGAGTTGCCGTCAGTACGCCGATCTCCATCCTGAGCTGATTACTTTTTTAAAGACCGATAATGCGCACTTTGTAATCGATATCGATACCCCCGAAGATCTACACCTGCTAACTCAAAAGACCCTGTGAATCCACAAGGGTTGCCCAGCGTAGTTCGAGCCCATCTTCAGCAAGACTTGGTAATCAAGCGCAAAATAGAGTCTATTAGGATTTAATACAGGTAGGGAATTGAGATGATTGATACGATGCTTTTAAGTCGCATTCAGTTTGGCGCGAATATTTCTTTTCATATTTTATTTCCCACGATTACCATCGCGCTGGGTTGGTTTCTTTTATATCTCAAAATAAAGGGTAATCGCACTGGCGAGCAATATTGGGCGCAGGCTTATCAATTTTGGGTCAAAATTTTTGCCTTAACTTTTGCCTTGGGTGTAGTTAGCGGCATTACGATGAGTTTTCAATTTGGTACCAATTGGCCAGGTTATATGGAAACCGTCGGCAATATTGCTGGACCATTATTGGCCTATGAGGTTTTAACGGCCTTCTTTTTAGAGGCGACCTTTCTGGGCATCATGTTATTTGGTGCTAAACGCGTGTCACAAGGCGTGCACACCCTAGCAACATTTCTAGTTGCTTTTGGTACGACCCTCTCTGCCTTTTGGATCATCGTTTTAAATTCATGGATGCAAACGCCACAGGGTTTCAAAATGATCGATGGCAAAGCCCATATTAGTAATTGGCTAGAGGTTATTTTTAATCCCTCAATGCCATATCGCTTTACCCATATGCTAATTGCCTCCTTCTTAACAGTGGCATTTTTATTAGCAGGTATTTCTGCTTATCGGGCGCTCAGAGGCAGTAAATCGACTGCGAATGCTGCCGTGCTCAGAATGGCCATCATCACTGCTGCCATCTTAATTCCCTTGCAAATGGTCGTGGGTGATTCACACGGTTTAAATACCTTGCAATATCAGCCCGCTAAAGTTGCGGCGATGGAAGGTATTTGGAATACAGAAAAGGGTGCGCCAGCAGTGATCTTTGCAATTCCAAATAGTAAAGAGCAAAAAAATGATTTTGAAATCAGTATTCCTAAATTAGCTTCCTTATATCTCACCCATTCCTTTACTGGTGAAGTACAAGGCTTAAAGGCATTTCCAGACAAAATTCCACCCGTAGCCCCTGTCTTTTTTGCTTTTCGAATTATGGTCGGCGTAGGCGTGTTAATGATGTTGGTCTCTTGGACCGCTGTTTGGCTTTCAAGAGGTCAGCGGCCTTTGCCGCAGTGGATGCTGAAAGCTTTATTGTGGATGACGTTTTCAGGATGGATTGCGGTATTAGCAGGCTGGTATGTCACTGAAATTGGCCGGCAGCCCTATTTGGTTACGGGGGTATTGACCACCGCACAGGCCGTCACCAAACTACCTACTGGGATGGTCTTCAGTAGTCTATTAATGTACTTAGCTTTATATATTGGTTTAATTATTAGCTATATCGCGGTCGTTTTTCATTTAGCGCGCCAAGCCGATTTGCCGGCTAGTGAAAAGCGTCAGGTAAATACCGAGGTGGGCAGTAATTCCAGCGCCAATCAATTAGGCTCGGCCCCAATTACCTCACAGGGGGCCTGAAGTGGGCTCATTAGTGTGGCCCGATCTTGCCCAAGCCGTTGGTTGGCTGCCCATTTTCTTTCTTGGCGCAATGGGTGTGGCCATGGTTGCTTATGTGGTCTTAGATGGCTACGATTTGGGTGTTGGCATCTTATTAAAGAGCGCAAACGATGCTGAAAAAGATGCCATGATTTCTTCCATTGGGCCTTTCTGGGATGCGAATGAAACCTGGTTAGTTCTTGGTGTGGGGATTTTATTAGTGGCTTTTCCCATTGCCCACGGCATTATTTTGACTAATCTATATCTTCCAGTAGCCGCCATGTTGGCCGGTTTAATTTTACGTGGCGTCTCATTTGACTTCCGCGTAAAGGCGCAAGCCCACCATAAACCCATCTGGAATTATTTATTTCACTTCGGTAGCCTCATTGCGGCGATGGCACAAGGCCTAATGATTGGCCGCTATATTGTGGGCTTTGAATCAGGGCTCTTAGGTTGGTTATTTGCCGCCTTGGTAGCAATCTGTTTACCGATGGGTTATATGCTGTTGGGATCGACTTGGTTGATTATGAAAACCACCGATGAACTGCAGGCTAAGGCTGTAGGCTGGGCGCGTAAAAGCCTGTGGCTGACAGCTGCTGGCGTTGGGCTGATCTCCTTAGCCACGCCTTATTTCAGCGCCAGCATTATGCAAAAGTGGTTTGTCTTGCCAAATATGATTTGGTTGTCACCTTTGCCACTCTTAACCTTAGTGTGCTTCTTTTTGATACATCGTTCTTTAAATCATTTGGATACTGGTAAGTTGCATTTGCAATGGCACCCCTTTGTACTCACCATCGTGGTATTTTTACTCGCCTTCCTCGGCATTGCTTATAGCTTATTTCCTTATTTGATTATCGATCAAATGACTATTTGGCAAGCAGCTGCAGCCACCGAATCCTTGTGGTTTATTTTCTGGGGCGCGGTGATTGTGCTGCCCACCATCATCCTGTACACGATTTATTCGTATTGGATCTTCTGGGGCAAGGCACAGCCCTTAACTTACTATTAAGCAATTCAGTTATTGACTGCGCTGCATACTGAGTGCGTCCTCAACTAATTTAGCAATCTGCAATACTTCATCATCATGTTGAAATTGCCCCACCAATTGCAGCCCTAAGGGCAAATCGTTCCTCGAGCGGGCTACGGGCAAAGTAATAGCAGGCAAGCCTAGAAAACTCCAGAGTGAGCAAAAAATGGGATCGCCAGTCGCCTGAAGTCCAAAAGGCGCTTCACCAGTAGCGGGTGCCGTGAGCAAAATATCTACCGTTTTAAAATACTGCTTTATATCTTGCTGTAACTGCTTTTGTAATTGCAGTGCTGCAATATATTGAGGGGCGGTATACGAAGCGCCTTTTTCGGCAAGTGCTTGAATATGCTCGCTGATCTTATCGCCATGATGTTCAATGTGATTTTGATGAACGACTGCAGCTTCAGATTCAATGACACAAAAGATTGCGTCAAACGCTGCAGCATAGCTACTCGGCAGCACCACCTCTTGCACGTTTATACCGGCTTTTACTAGCTTTATTACTGTTAGCTCTAAGGTGCGTGCTTGCTCGTCACTCATTTTTGCATCGTAAGGGGTTTTCAGAATGCCAATGCGGGGGGTATTCTTGGTGGCTGACTGAAGCGGACGCGCCATGATTAAATTAAATGCAAAGGCCATATCAGCAACCGAGCGGGTAAATAAACCCAGATGATCTAAAGAATGCGAGAAAGGAAAGACGCCGCTGTTGGGGATCAAGCCATAGCTTGCTTTAAAACCAACCACACCACAATAGGCGGCAGGGCGAATGATCGAGCCTAAGGTTTGGCTACCAAGGCTTAACGGCACAATACCTTTGGCAACAACGGCGGCTGACCCGCTCGATGAACCACCCGGTGTATGTAAAGGATTCCAGGGATTTACGGTTGGTCCGGGATTGCGCCAAGCAAATTCGGTGGTGACTGTTTTGCCAAATATTATGCCGCCCAACTGCTTAATCAGACCAATAATTTCAGCATCGCTGGTGGGCTGGTGGTTTACATAGATTGGTGAACCATTAGTAGTGGGCAAGTCGACGCTATTAATAATGTCTTTCACCGCCACGGGAATGCCCCAGAGCGGGCCACGATTCTTTTCACCTACATTTTGTAAGAGCGTTTCCAGTGAGGCTCGATTTACAAAAGCATGTAATTCTGGCTCAAGCGTAGCGGCATAATCAAAGCAGGCACGAAGATATTGTTTGGGATCAAGCTCTCCTGCTTGTATTTGTTGGCAGGCATCAATCAGACTTAGATGATTTGGCGTCATAGCTGGGTATCTCGTAGAGTTTGGCATAAGGAGGACTTCTTACGTCTGTTATCAAGTTGGCTGATAATAGTATTTCCTATCATTTATTAATATCGTTGAGCTTTAAACGTATGCCAGATCATTCCCCATTATTGACAGAGCTATTCGGCAATACACCAGTGTTAGCGCATGATTCTACTCAAGTTTCTGAGGCAGAGGCAGCTCAACTTGAAGTACGCAAAATGGAGACTAGCGATGCCTTAGGCCTAGCCCAATGTATTTACCGTTGTTATGGGCCTAGTTACCCAAACCCCATGATGTATCAGCCGCAATTAATCGCCGCCGCTTTGCGCGACGGCTCGATGTTTTCGATTGTTGCGCTAACACCGCAGGGTGAAGTCGTGGGGCACTGTGCATTGAGCTTTGAAGATGCAAACGACCCCATACCAGAAGCTGCTAAGCTTGTTGTTGACCCACGCTATCGGGGTCATCATATTTCAGATCGCATAGCTAAGGTACGGCAGAGCTATGCGCAGGAGCTGGGCATTGCGGGTTACTGGGCTGCCTGCGTTAGTAATCATCCTTTTAGCCAAGATGAGGTTATTTCTACCGGTGGTGGGGAAACGGGCCTGCTGATTAACGGCCAGCCAGGTGACGTACAGATGGCGGGATTAAGTAATGTCAGTGGCGTGCGTCACTCGCTCTTACCTTTTTATATTTCTATTCAGTCAAAGCCTCCGCTCAACACATTGCCAAACCAAGCCAGCGAGCAAAACCTGCAAGTTTATTTGCCGTCCTATCACCACGCTTTTTTTACGTCTTTAATGGCGCCGCTGAATCTGCAGCGGACCGTAATTAGTACTCCAAGTGTAGTAAAAACAAAAAAGCCTTCGCAGTTAACCACGGCGATTGCCCATCCAGGCGCTCCAGCACACTTACGTATCGCGGTCTTGGGTGATGATCTAGTGCAGCAGCTTGCCAAGGAAGTGGAACAACTCCAACCCCTTGCGCCACCCGTAATTTATTTAGATATTCCATTACATAATCCATTGGCTGCCCAAGAAATTGAAGCCTTAGAACAACTGGGTTTTTTCTGGGCTGCTTGGCTACCCAATTTTGAGCAGGGTGGCGATATCTTGCGTTTGCAACGTTTACTAGATCAGCGGGTTAATGAGCAAGATATTATCTGTGCGCGAAAAGCAGGCGAAGCAGTGCGTGATCATGTGCTAGCTGAGTGGCAACGGGTTCAAAAAAATGCACAAAAATGAATGCAGCTTAAAAAAAATGACTCCAGCTACGGAAACGACCAAATGAAAGAAGATTTAGTTTGGCTCGAGCAATTTCAAGCACAGTTAGTGGCAAAGCCTAATCTAACTCCAGCGCAAATAGCTGCTGACCTCGATTTACTTTTTACAAACCCTGAATTGATGCGGTTATCTTTTTCTGCTTTGGTAAAACGCTTAATTGAATCGTCCATCTGGCAAGAATTCGATTATGACAATAACCCGTATAAAGCACTTTGTTTGCAATTAAGTAAGGCAATTGAGGTTTATAACCAAGCCTTACAAGCCGAGCCAGCCTATCATTCACGTAGTCATTTTAAGGAAGTATGTTTAGGTATTACCCTGCTGGTTGCTCAACAAAATTCACCCACTCCAATCGACGCTAGCAATCCTTGGCATTTGTCCGCAGAGGACGCGTGGCTTTTGCTGTTTAGTGCGATTGGGCATGATTTTGGTCATACTGGAATGATGAATGCGGTACCGTTTGAGATTGAGAAAAAATCAATTGAACAAATTCATCTCTGGTTACGTTCGCAGAATTTATCTAGTGATTTTATTGATGAACTGATGACTAAGGTTGAGACCATTATTTTGGCTACAGACCCGACGTATTTAAATGCCTTACTCCAGATCATCCAGAGCACCAGTCCACCACCGACAAAATTAAATTATCTGAGTATGTTGATGGTGGAAGCGGACTTATTGGCTAGTGCCTTGCCAGCACGTGGCGTCGTACTAACAGAGGCGCTCGCTAAAGAATGGCAAGCCCATTACCCCGATAAAGCCCAGATTCTGATCAACCCTGATGGGCGCCTGAAATTTTTACAGCACATTGCTTTTTTAGGCCCACATGCTCAACGTCTGGGCCTCAATACCAACCGCATTGAGCTTATCGAGCAACTGCAAAAAAGTAAGCCTATTTCTTCTTAAGGAAGAATTGTAGAATTTTGGCAGTGATACTTTTCGATGCAGTGGAAATCGCATTATCTTTACCATCCTGTGTTGCAAAATGTTCATTTTGCGCTTGACGTTGTGCTAGGACATCAGAAAATTGTTTCACTAAGTCAGGATTGGAGTCTAACAAAGGCGCAATATCTTCTTTTGACACTTCAAGCAGAATCGCATTGGTTTTAGCAAATACATCGGCCGCGCGAACTGCGCCAGTAAGCATCGACATTTCACCAACAAAATCACCAGGCCAGAGGGTGGCCACGACTTTAAGTTCACCCGTTTTATCGGGAAT
>CAIXDG010000174.1 GCA_903918115.1 uncultured beta proteobacterium | reverse complement strand
CACATCGGTCAACTGAGCAGCTAGGCTAAAATCATGCAATGGCGCAGTTTGCCAACCAATCAAGCTGCGTAAGGTAAATGCATGGGCGGTGTCTTGTAAACCATCTTGATCCACTGATTCGTAACGCAATCTAAAGTTGGTCATGGGCTCACCTTGCTGTATGGCTTCCAATAAATTCGCGGGCGCGGCCTTAATGGCCTCATCCGCAAATGCTGGCAAGGAAAAACTGGTAATGCAGGCCAACATACAACTGGCAAACAAGGGGCGCATAGTCTTGGAATGGTTCATTATTATCTCGGTTTTTAAAGTTTACGTTTACTGCGCACTATTTGGTAAGGTCGATTGATATAGCCAAATGGGGCGCTCCATACGTGCACCATACGGGTGAAGGGAAACACCAGAAATACCGTCATACCAAAAAATAGATGAATTTTGAATATGGTATCCACCTCGTTCAACAGGGCTGGATTGGGGTGTAAATAGACTATGCTTTGCACCCATTCAGCCAAGGCTATCATCACATTGGGATTGCCATGGTTGGCATGTCCTATTGAGACGGGAATAGTGGATAAACCCAGCATCAAGGTGATAAGCAACCAAGTCAATATGAATTTATCCGAGCCCCGACTGGCTGCTGAAACACGGGCGTTGAACATACGGCGCACCCATAAAATAAGCCCCCCCAGCAAACACATTGCACCAAAAATAGATCCAGCCCAAATAGCCACCATTTGGTGCGCCATGTCACTTACACCCAGCCCAGTAAATACACCATGCGGGGTCAATAAACCGACCGCATGGCCTCCAAAAATAGCTAATATGCCTACGTGAAATAGATTGCTACCCAAACGCATATTGGCTTTAGATAAAAGCTGACTTGAATCGCTCTTCCATGTGTATTGTTCACGGTCAAATCGCTGCAAACTGCCCAGCAAAAAAACACTTAGTGCGATGTATGGATACACCCCATAAAGAAAGTTATGTAAATTCATTGCATTCTCCTTAAATGTCTTTCGCTTAAGCGGCCAATTTAGTTAGCGTAGCGCGGTTATCAATAATTGATAACAATGCCGCATAAGGACTAGCTGCTTTTTTTAGGTTTTCCGTCAACACCGCAAATACTTTTTTTGCGTCCGATAAAAATACCGTCGCCTCGTTGTCGTCTAAATACGCGGAAAACTCGAGAATTAATGGCAAATAATCCGGCAATTCATTGCTCATCACTTCCACCCCGTAATCTTTATACAACTCCCCCAAGTCGATTAAAGCCGGACCGCGATTTTTATCGTCGCCAAACAGATGGTGGGTTAGATGCAGGCTATGCTCTGCCGTCATATCAAAGGTCTGCACATAATCCGCCTGCAATTCCGTCAAAGCCTTACTTTGCAAGTGACTTAAAAATTGCTGTATAGCCTCACGTTCAGCTTGGTCTATTTCTGTGCTTAGCTCGGTAAATTCAAGCAACTCAGGGAGATGATCTAGTAACTCTTGATCTGGATAATCCAACAATGTCGATAATAATTTGTAAATTTTCATGTTGTTTTCCTCAATGGCTTAACTATTATTATCGCTAGCAGGTGCTAAGGTTTTAGGTTCTACCGTGTCTTTGCGTCTACGTGGGAATAAGGTGATTTTTGAAACGCCGTGCGAACTGTCGTTACCAAAGTTAAAACCGTTTTGACCTTGGAAACCAAAAGAATCGTCCAAGGTTTCTTCCGTGTGCCCAGTCGGAATGACAAAACGGTCTTCGTAATTGGCAATGGCTAGGTAGCGGTACATTTCTTTCGCTTGCTCTTCAGTTATGCCAGCAGCATCAATCGCACGTGTATCGACTTGACCTTCAACGTGGATAGAGCGCTGGTAACTGCGCATGGCTATCAATTTATTCAAAGCACTTTCAACTGGCTCAGTTTTACCGGCTGTGAGCAAATTAGCTAAATACTGCACCGGCAAACGCATGGCGCCTGCCACAGGAATAGCTCCATCCGGGCCGACTGGCAGATTGCCTTGGTCAATTTGCGATTGCACAGGTGAGAGTGGTGGCACGTACCAGACCATGGGCAAGGTGCGGAACTCCGGATGCATAGGGAACGCAATTTTCCAATCCATGACCATTTTCCAAATTGGCGAATTACGCGCCGCCTCAAGCCAATCTTCATTAATACCTTCAAGACGAGCCGCTTTAATAACCTCAGGATCATTCGGATCTAAGAAAATACTGCGCTGTGCTTCGTACAGGTCTTGCGTGTCTTCCATGCTGGCGAATTCTTCAATGCGATCTGCGTCATACAGCATAATGCCGTTATAGCGGATGCGCCCAACACAGGATTCCGAACAAACCGTCGGCATACCTGATTCCACGCGTGGGTAACAGCCTATGCACTTCTCGGCCTTGCCGGATTCCCAGTTATAGAATACTTTTTTATAGGGGCATGAGCTAATACACATGCGCCAACCACGGCATTTATCCTGATCGACCAATACAATACCGTCTTCTTCACGCTTGTAAAT
>CAIXDG010000173.1 GCA_903918115.1 uncultured beta proteobacterium | reverse complement strand
TAGTTCTGACGATAAAATTGAGCGCGCATAAAACGGCGTATCTTCTAGGGTTTGGATTAATTTTAATGAAGGCTGATCGGCATTACGCATCTGCCGTTGAATTCGCCAAGCAGTTTTGGGTAGAGTTTGCCGTGGAGGTGGTTTAAAGGGTTCGATACGGCCGTCCGGGTGGAATAGCAGAGCGTGTAATTTTTCAAGCCCATTTTTTTGGCGTACATCATAAATGACAGCAGTGCGTTTATTGCTTAATTCAGCACGCGACCAATCCCACTCATGAAAATCTGGCGCTATAGGGCCATCTCCCTCATTGGAATCTAAATACCCATTGCCTTGCCAATGCAAGTCAGGCTTACTCAGATCAACCTGAACGCGTGCTCTTGGGGCAAGTGGGCCCCAGCGATGACGCCCTTGATCATCAAGGGCAGTTGAAAAATTAAATAGTTGCTCTGGATAGACTCGTACTGTGCCACAAACAGCTTGACCAAATGGCACTGCTCGCTCTTTGATTTCAATGGTGAGGCAATCTTTTTCCCAGCGCAATGAGCTTGGACCAATGACAAACTCATTAGCGCTACGGTGCGAACTGCGCGCACTTCTTTCAGTCATAGTCCAGCGGTTTTTCCCTGGCGAATAAATGGCAACATTTAGCGTGCAGTGATTTTCCGGATCACCATGCCCCGATTTTTGGTGGGCTTTCGCATAGTAGGGTGAAAAAACACTGCCTACAAAAGCAATAATGACAATGCCATGTTGGCGATCATCGCTCAGGGCATCGAGGTACCACCAGAGATAAGCTCCTTTCCCGAGGGCTTGATCAAACCGAGGTGACCCATCAGCGTTGCGGCCGCCATGCGTCCCGATAGGGCGGCCATCGGAACTCCCGCCCCCGGATGTGTGCTGCCCCCCGTTAGATAAAGACCGGGAATAGTACTCTGTGCCGCTGGTCGTTTGAAGATTCCCATCCAGCCATGGCTGGCTGATCCATAGAGTGCTCCGCCCGTTGCGGGAAATAACTGACTGAAGGCATGCGGCGACGTACGCGTAACCGTATTCAAATTGGGATTGAGTTCGAGACCACATTGTTTTAATAAAGCGAATGCCTGACTTTCGCATGCTTCAATCTCCTCGGTAGTAAGTTCGGGTCGCGGGCTTATTTGCGCTGGTGCGTTGACCAAGCAAAAAATACCTTGTTCATGGGGCCAATCAAGATGGACATCGGTTTGATCTTGCGCACATATATACACAGTTGGATGTTTAGGTAATTGCTGGCGAATAAAAATGTCATCAAATTCAGCTTGATAGTTTGCATTAAAAAAGACAGTATGCCGCAGAAGCGGAAATCCTTGAGGCTTAGCTAACATCGACCAAGTTAAGGCCGAGAGTGAGGGAATTGCTTGGCGATCAATTGCACTGGCATTTTTAAGTCCTGTACCTAATAAGCCAACTTGCAGAGCCCGCGCATCACCATTAAAAATAATCGAATGGGCATGATGCACATCATCATTATCGAGGCGTACCCCGCATGCGCGTCCATTCTTTAGCAAAATTTCATTACATTGATGACCCGTAATGAAGCGGACCCCCTTTTGTTCTGCAAGTCGCTGCAATGTCTTTACTAAGGTAGACATGCCGCCAGCGATACTCCACACGCCTTGCATTTCTACTTCAGCGATGAGCATTAAGGTAGCTGGCGCTTGAAAAGGAGAGGATCCACAGTAGGTTGCGTAACGCCCAAAGAGCTGCCGCAAACGGGGATCATGAAAGTAGTGCCCTAAGGTTTTCCAAAGGTTGTTAAATAAACCAATATCAAATAATGCTTTTGAACCAGAAGCGCCTAAGCTAGTCATCATGCTACCCATGCTTGGCCTGCCAGACAGCATGTAAGGTTTTTTTAACGCCTGATAAAGTTGACTAGCGTGCTGACAAAAATCAAGAAAGCGGTTCGCTTCGGCCCGCGAAGAAAATTCTGCAATGGCTTCAGCAGACTGTAGCCGGTCGGCAAATAAATCGAGCCTTTCATCTTTACTCCAGGCATGGCGAGCCAAAATAGCTAAAGGAGAAATTTGCATTTCATCTTCTAGCCGTGTACCTGCTTGACGAAAAAGCTCGTCAAATACCCAGCGCATGGTGAAAACAGTGGGCCCTGAATCGATTGCTTGGTCGCCAGCTTGAATCTGCCGAATTTTCCCGCCTAAGGAAGATTCCTTTTCAATTACGGTCACTTCAAGACCAGCGCAAGCTAGGGCAAGTGCGCTCGCTAGCCCACCGATACCGCCACCAACCACAATCACCGTTGACTTATCCAAACGAGCGACCGTCCCAGCAACCTTGTAGATTTATCGGTTTAAAGCGAGCAAACATCGATTCCGAAAAATAATGCTGGCTATGGGCCGCTTGAATCGCTTTTAAGTGACTGCCCGATCGGGCATAGTGATTCATCGCATCTTCCGATTCCCAAATCGTAAAGGTAGCCTGCCTTAAGAGTGGCGCCTCACCCACGCCAGCCGCAAGAAGACAGCCTGAAGTTTGGCGGAGTTCCGTTTCAGCTGGAGGCGCTTTGCTCCAAAATTGTTGCGCATACCAAGGTTTAATCGAAGCTCGGGTAAGTGAGGCGATTGCCCCAGTTGGAATTTGGGCATCATAAATTGGTAGCGACTTACCACTCCAACTACCCTTACAAGAATAGGTCTGTAATTGCGCGGTAAAAAAATCATCTGCATGATCGCGATACCAGCCTAATAAAGCGGATTTTTGTAAAAACTGCGTTGCTTCGCCTTGACTATTAAAAGCGGCAAAAAGGCCCTGATGAATAGCGCTTGGTTTAACTGAGAAACCCCCATTTACACCCGATCCCAGGTGTTTAATTAGTTGTAAGCCGGGCACAGAGCCAAGTTGATAGCGACCAAACATCAGCTTGGCAATGCCACGCAATTTTGCATTTTGAGCGATTTTGACTAAGGCAACGATCACCACAGGTGCACCCATTAAATAGGGCATTTATTGCTCCAAATCATTCTCTTTGGAGGGATCATTGAGTCCAAATTTTCTCAGCTTGATATAAAGACTTTGGCGGGATAAACCCAGCATTTCCGAAGCGGCTACGCGATTGCCTCGGGATAAATCGAGGGCCGCTTTAATGCATAACTCTTCGATTAAATCGGTAGTTTCATTCAAAATTTCTTTTAAGGGCAAGCGACCCACCAGTTGGGTTAACTCTTCATTCGAGCGGGAGATACCTTGGCCAACTTGATATTGGGGGCGAATACGAGAGCCGATTTCGCGAATCGAAAAGCCGATACAGGGTTTTGGGTTAGTCATCGCGGATGCAGATATTTCAACCGGATGAAAAGTTCCAAAAGAATCGCGAATTGTGGTCGCAAATAATTTAATACTTCCCTCTGCCTGTAAATTCGATAACATCACTTTTAAATCAATGCTGGCGCGCTCTAGCCAAATCTCCAGCGATTCATGGAGCAATTGCTCCGGCTTTTCGACCATGATCATTTTACGAAAGGCATGATTAGTGCTCAAAATATTGCCTTGTAAATTAGTCACCACAAAGGCATCGGCTGAATTTTCTAAGGCAAACAAAGCAAGTGCCTGACTACTGTTAACCCCGGTAATTTCGGTATCTTGGAACACCTTCATGGAAATCAAAATTAAGGCTTGATTTGCACTACGAAAAGGGGCTGCGATTAAAAACATATTAGTGCTATTAAAGGTTGCAGTGCATTCAATTTTTTCGCTGCCATAGCGGGCTTTGCTTAAGGCTTCCCGAACGGTGTCGAGATCTTTTTTGGCCAGATAATCTAGAAAAGATTTACCAATGATTTTTTTTATGGGCTCTCCGACAATTTCAACAAACCGGGCATTTGCTTCTAAAATTTTAAAATGAGTACTATCAATGATGATATTTTCACTTGAGGCAATTTCAAATAAAATCCGATTGCGCGTTTCCATATCTCGCAAACGCGCATAGTCGAGCTCGATCGTTTGCTGGGCATCAATTAAGCGTTGTTGTAATAAAGATACCTCACGCAAATCTCGATATAAAGCGACAACGCGTTTGCTATTGGGTAAATAAATCGCAGCACACAGAAAAGGGAGATCAGCTGCCCCAGGAATAGCAACATTAATTTGCCGAAGTCGAGAGGCGCCTGATTCCTTTGCGTCTTTAAGAAGGGTTTGAACTTTAATGCGGCTTTCCAGTGAAACAGTCTCTTCCCAATTTTTTCCTACCAAGGCTTGGAGATTTTTACTATATAGCTCAGAATTTCCGAAGGCCAAACCGATAATGACAGCCTGTTCATCCATCACAATAGCTAGATCGGATCCAGCCTGAATGACCATCGCCACCTCTGGAGGTGCGAGTGAGCCAATCTGCAGGAGGGGATTTAGGGTTGACGACGACAAGAGATGCCTTGGATGTTGGACGTACTATTTGACTAAGCTTGCCGCCGTTTTAATGGCTGCCTCAAGATCACTTGTGCAGCTATCAGCACTCGATTGCTCAAGTAATTTGGGGTACGCTGCAAATAGAGCGCCACCAACCATAATATGTAATTGGGGATTTAAAGATGCTTTTCGAATGAGTGGAATCATTTTTTCTAGTTCATCCCAATGTTGAATGGAGGAAATAGAAATGGCAGCAAAATGGAAGAAGGTATCTTTAACGGTGCTGAGAATTTCTACTTTGCTCGTTTTGTGGGACGCTAAAACATTCCAGCCATGTTGAATAAGATTTTCAGTTAACAGAAAAACGCCAAGTGTATGCTGCGAGTTAGGCATTGCAAAGGCAAAGGCATGCCCTTTAGTTTGATAGTGCAGATCTGCTTGAGTGTGAAAAAGGGGATTAAGCTCACGCAAAATAGCTTGTAAATGACCAATTGCGATCGTTGTTGCGCCAAATGTACAAGCGTCAACTTCCCACAAGTACTCTAAATTTCTTGCCGCATCAACTGCTAAGCTATAGTAAATTTCATTAATCGAGCAACCCGCATGACATAAGCGCAAAGCATAATCGCGACACTCGGCATAGGACGCCGTTAGTAATAAGACAGAAAATGCGCTAATTTCCTGCGCAGATATTTGCAAAGGTGAATGGGTAATATTTTCTAGTTTTAACTGTTTAATATTTCCCTGATCTGCCAATAAGCGAGGTAATACCTTTTGTTCAACCACCTTAGAAAGATAACTGGAGTTAGCAGATTTACTCTTTTGACGTGCATTTTGCGCAAGATCGGAAGCCAATGTGGAAATTTCACATGTTGATAAGGGTCGATTTAGTACATTCACATAAACTCCAGTCAAAAAGGTAAAAATATTGCACTGCAACAATATTTAAGCCCGAGACTATCCAAGACTTCTATGCCAGGCCTCTAGATTACGCAATTTAGGGGCAAACTGTCAATTTCAATTTACATAATCTAGGGGTAGATACCTAGTGGGCTAAAAAATAGAAAAAGCGTAAACTTTTGTTTACACATTGAGCAATTGGAACCCTTGGTTAAGAGTAATGGCAAGAACTTATCAACCCCTATATACGCCTGCTGAACGGCTTAGGCGGGACCAAACCAAATGGACTTTAGTACAGGGCTTACTAGCGCCAGTGCAGTTCGTGGTTTTTTTGGTAAGTCTCTATTTAGTAGTGCGGTTTTTAATGACTGGTAATGGCGAAACTGCGGCCAATATTTCAGTGTTGATTAAAACCTTCTGCCTTTACACCATTATGGTCACCGGTTGTATTTGGGAGAAGGTAGTCTTTGGTAAATACCTCTTTGCCAAAGCCTTTTATTGGGAAGATGTATTTAGCATGCTTGTGATAGCGCTTCACACTGCCTACGTCGTGTGCCTACTGATGGGATTATTAACCGAGCAAGAATTAATGTATTTAGCTTTGGCGGCTTATTTCACGTATGTTATTAATGCAGGGCAATTTATTCTGAAATTACGGGCCGCACGCTTGCAAGAAAAACACCAGATGAGCCAGGGGCTGACAGCATGAGTACTATCATTGCCCCGCAAGTTGAGCGACAAATTTTGCCCATTATTAAAGAGCGTGGGCAGCGCGAAGTGTTTTGTGGCTTGACTGGAATCATTTGGCTACATCGCAAAATACAAGACGCATTCTTTTTAGTGGTGGGCTCAAGAACTTGCGCACACTTAATTCAGTCGGCGGCTGGCGTGATGATATTTGCCGAGCCCCGTTTTGCCACTGCAATTATTGATGATCGTGATTTGGCTGGCTTAGCAGATGCGAATGAAGAGCTCGATCGGGTGGTGGCGCAGCTATTAGAGCGACGTCCTGATATTAAGCTCCTTTTTTTAGTTGGCTCTTGCCCTTCTGAGGTGATTAAATTAGATCTAGCAACTGCGGCGCAACGCCTGAGTAGAAATTTTATGCCCCAAGTGCGCGTTCTTAATTACTCTGGTAGCGGGATAGAAACGACTTTTACACAAGGCGAGGACGCCTGTTTAGCTGCCTTGGCTAAAGATATTCCACTACCTAGCGCCGGTCAAGCGAACGCGCCTGCAGAGTTATTAGTCGTCGGCTGCTTGGCCGATGTCGTTGAGGATCAATTTATCCGCATCTTTAATGATTTGGGCATTCAGCAAGTCCGTTTTTTCCCGCCCCGCAATTCAAGTAATGTGCCGGTGGTGGGTCCACATACCCGTTTTTTATTAGCGCAACCTTTTTTGGCAGATACTGCCAGAGTATTAGAAGAGAAAGGTGCACAACGCCTTGAAGCGCCATTTCCACTCGGGGTTGAAGGCACAGAGAAATGGTTTGCTGCTGCTGCCTTAGCTTGGCAGGTTCCAGCAGATCTGTTTGAACAAGTCATTGCCCCCAAAAGACAACGCGCTACGGCGGCCTTAGCCCGTTTTAAAACCCAATTAGCTGGCCAAAGTATTTTTTTCTTTCCTGATTCGCAATTAGAAATTCCATTAGCGCGATTTTTACATCGCGAGTTAGATATGGTTTTGACCGAAGTTGGGGTGCCGTATTTACATCGTCAGCATATGGCCAGTGAATTGGCTCTATTACCTGAGGGCGTCCAATTATCTGAGGGACAAGATGTTGAACGGCAACTGGATCGGTGTCGCGCGATCAAACCAGATTTAGTCGTTTGTGGTTTGGGTTTGGCTAATCCACTAGAGGCTGAAGGCATTACTAGCAAGTGGTCAATTGAATTGGTATTTACGCCCATCCAAGGTTTTGATCAGGCCGCCGACTTGGCCGAATTGTTTGCTCGTCCGCTCTTGCGGCATTTGAAATTGGCTGCCTAATATGCAATTAACCTTATGGACCTACGAAGGCCCTCCGCATGTAGGAGCAATGCGGATTGCAACCGGCATGGAGGGTGTGCACTATGTACTGCATGCACCCCAAGGTGATACCTATGCTGATTTATTGTTCACCATGATCGAACGTAATAATCATCGGCCACCAGTTACCTATACTACTTTTCAAGCCCGTGATTTGGGTAGCGATACGGCAGAATTATTTAAAGAGGCAGCGCGTAATGCCTACGAACGCTTTAAGCCAGAATTGCTCATGGTGGGATCTTCATGTACCGCTGAATTAATTCAAGATGATCCTGGTGGTTTGGCTGCTGCACTTAATTTACCTTTACCCGTTCTACCATTAGAACTTCCCGCATATCAAAAGAAAGAAAATTGGGGCGCTGCTGAAACGTTTTACCAAATGGTGCGTTTATTAGGTACAGAACATGCCTTGGCGCCAGGCGTGAAAAGGGCTCCTCGACCCTCTGGTCAAAAGCCACGGTGTAATATTTTAGGGCCTACAGCTTTGGGTTTTCGGCATCGCGATGATGTGACCGAGATTACTCGCTTACTAAACCAAATTGGCGTTGAAGTAAATGTTGTGGCGCCCTTAGGGGCCAATCCGCGAGATGTTGCACGCTTACATGAAGCTGATTTCAATGTGGTGCTCTATCCAGAAATCGCGAATTCTGCAGTGCAATGGTTGGCGCGTAATTTTAATCAAGCTCATACGAAAACTATTCCGATTGGTTTTAAGGCTACGCGGCAATTTATTGAAGAAGTTTGCACTTTAGCCGAGATTGAATGTGATGTAGATGCGTTAGTCAATAATTCACGAGCACGTTGGTATGCACTCTCGGTTGACTCAACCTATTTAACCAATAAACGGGTTTTCATTTTTGGCGATGCCACCCATGCCATTGCTGCTGCTAAAGTCGCCCACGAAGAAATGGGCTTTCAAGTTGTTGGTTTGGGTACCTATAGTCGTGAATTAGCCCGTGAGGTTCGTGAGGCAGCCACTCTATACGGCATTGAAGCGTTAATAACAGACGACTACTTAGCAGTTGAAGGCGCGATTACAGAACTACAGCCAGAATTAATTTTGGGCTCGCAAATGGAGCGGCACATCGCTAAACGTCTCAAGATTCCTTGCGCAGTTATTTCTGCGCCAGTGCATGTGCAAGATTTCCCCGCGCGCTACTCGCCACAAATGGGCTTTGAGGGCGCGAATGTGTTGTTTGATACCTGGGTTCATCCACTGATGATGGGTTTAGAAGAGCATCTCATTGGAATGTTTAGAGGCGATAGTGAATTTCATGAAGAAGCAATGCCTTCCCATTTGGGCCATGGCTCGGCACCAGAGCGGAAGCCTGGGACAGAATCTCGTTCGACCGCAAATAAGCAAGATGTGATTTCCATTTGGGATGACGAGGCGCAATCAGAGTTAAAAAAGATTCCATTTTTTGTACGTGGTAAAGCCAAGCGGAATACCGAACGTTTTGCTATGGAACAGGGCGTACAAAAAATTTCCATTGAAACACTTTACGATGCAAAAGCGTATTACAGCCGCTAGTTCGCGGATAACCTAGGGGAATTACCATGGAAGTTACGAATATACCGATTAGCCAAACTGGCCGTATGCGGCCACCAGATGGTGAGGGAAGCGTGCAAGTCGAGCTTGACCCGAGCGTCAAAATCGGTAAAGCAAAAGTATTTGCCGTTTACGGTAAGGGCGGCATTGGTAAAAGTACCACTTCCTCAAATTTATCCGTTGCCTTCTCAAAATTAGGTAAGCGCGTTATTCAAATTGGGTGTGATCCGAAACATGACTCGACGTTTACGCTCACTAAAAAATTAATGCCGACGGTAATTGACGTTTTAGAAAGGGTCGATTTTCACTCTGAAGAGTTACGGGTGGAAGACTTTGTATATGAAGGCTATAACGGCGTCATGTGCGTTGAAGCGGGCGGTCCACCTGCCGGTACTGGCTGCGGAGGCTATGTCGTTGGCCAAACTGTCAAATTGCTTAAAGAACATCACTTACTAGACGATACCGATGTAGTGATTTTTGATGTTCTGGGCGATGTCGTTTGCGGTGGGTTTGCTGCGCCCTTGCAACATGCTGATCGCGCTTTAATTGTGACTGCCAATGATTTTGATTCTATTTTTGCAATGAATCGGATTGTGCAAGCGATTGGCGCTAAGGCTAAAAATTACAATGTGCGTTTAGGTGGGGTGATTGCCAATCGCAGTAATGCTACTGATCAAATCGATAAGTTTAATGAACGGGTTGGTTTGAAAACGATGGCCCATTTTCCCGATTTAGATGTGATTCGGCGTAGCCGCTTGAAAAAATCGACCTTATTTGAAATGGAAGATTCTCCCGAACTAGAAGCAGTACGAAAAGAATATATGCGTTTGGCTGCAGCACTTTGGGTTGGCACGGCACCATTGCCAGCTGAGCCAATGAAGGACCGCGATATTTTTGATTTACTTGGTTTTGATTAAAGAAAGCTGCACCATGCAACATCGCTCTTATGTCGATAAACGCAATCAGCTGGAGCAGTACTTTGATCGTACTGCAGTTGAAGCGTGGGCACGACTAACTTCCTCGGCCCCAGTAAGTGGCATTCGGGCAACCGTGCGGGCCGGTCGCGATGAGATGCGCAAAACAATATTGGCCTACTTACCCCTTGATTTGACCGGTAAACGGGTGCTTGATGCCGGCTGCGGTACTGGTTTGTTAGCAGTCGATTTAGCTCGCCGGGGTGCCCACGTAATAGCGATTGATATTTCTCCAACCTTGGTTCAATTAGGCCGAGATCGCGTACCGACTGATTTGGCTGGCGGTTCAATTGAGTTTATTGCAGGCGATATGTTAGACCCCGCTTTAGGGGAATTTGATTATGTGGTGTGTATGGATTCGATGATTCATTACAACCGTTCCGATATCACTAAGGCCTTAGGCTTGCTGGCAGCACGCACCCGTCAGACAATTGTTTTCACCTTTGCTCCAAAAACCCTATTTTTAGCAGCACTAATTAGTGTTGGCCGGTTATTTCCCCGTGGCGATCGCGCGCCGTTCATCGAGCCGGTAGCGGAAAAGAAACTTTCCCAGCTGATTGAGAAGGGTGAAGATTTAGGTGCATGGCGAATTATTGGTAGTAAAAAAATTTCGCGTGGCTTTTATAAATCACAAGCCATGGCTTTAGAACGACAGTAAACCAAGATCATGCATTTTAAGCCCCGCTTCCCCCGTCTGAGCCCGCGTTTTATGCCGTTTGCGGATGTCGCCACCGCAGAACTCCCCTTGGCGCGCCTCTTACGTTTATCCCTGTTTCAGTTCTCGGTGGGTTTAGCAGCAGCGTTGCTCATTGGCACCCTCAACCGCATCATGATTATTGAATTAAATGTTAGCGCGGGCTTAGTGGCATTAATGGTGGCATTACCTTTATTATTTGCCCCGTTTAGAGCCTTGATTGGCCATCGTAGTGATCGGCATAAATCCGTTTTAGGTTGGCGACGGGTGCCTTATATTTGGATTGGCACTTGGCTACAGTTTGGTGGTTTAGCGATCATGCCCTTTGCCTTGATTTTGCTTTCAGGGGATACCCATTGGCCCACGTGGTTTGGCGAGGGCGCCTGTGGTTTGGCCTTTTTGTTGGTTGGGGCAGGAATGCAAACCACTCAGACAGCTGGGCTCGCTTTAGCTTCTGATTTAAGTACCCCCGCCTTGCGCCCGCGAGTAGTAGCTTTAATGTATTTAATGCTGTTGGTAGGAATGGCAGCGAGTAGTTTAGTGTTGGGATTTTTGTTAATTGATTTCACGCCAGTACTATTGATTCGGGTGATTCAAGGCGCCGCTAGTCTTACCCTTATCTTGAATTTAATTGCATTATGGAAACAAGAAGCACGGCAGCCGCATTTAACTGCCCCGCATTTACCGCGTAAAAGTTTTAGCGAGTCATGGAAAATATTTTCTGCGCAAAAAAAAGTAATGCGGTTTTTATTGGCTCTAGGTATTGGTACGGCTGCATTTAGTATGCAGGATATTATTTTGGAACCCTACGGCGCTGAAGTACTTCAGTTGTCTGTCAGCTCTACCACCGTACTGACTTTTATTACTGCAGTTGGCGCAATTTGCGCTTTTGCCTTAGCTGCTAAATTCCTTAATCGCAGTATTGAGGCTTATCGGTTAGCTGCGGTTGGCGCACTATTAGGAATTCTCGCGTTTACTTGTGTTATTTTTTCTGAGCCTCTGCAGTCACCTTTGCTGTTTCGTTGTGGTGCTTTCCTGATTGGCTTTGGCGGCGGTTTATTTTCTGTCAGTACTTTAACGGCAGCAATGTCTTTTGAAACCGACGATATGAATGGGCTGGTATTGGGAGCGTGGGGAGCGGTACAAGCGACTGCGGCAGGCTTGGCGATTGCTTTAGGCGGCCTGATTCGCGATTTGATTTCAAGCTTAGCCCAATCGGGCATTTTAGGTTCTGCCCTCGACTCGAGCGCAACTGGGTATAGCTTTGTTTACCACATCGAGTTTTATTTACTATTTGCTACTTTAGTTGTGCTTGGGCCATTAGTCGCTTATCGGTCGCCCAAGACGACTGTAGAAAGTGCAGTTGAAAAAAAATTTGGTTTAGCTGAATTACCAGGGTAGTTGATGTTTGTAAGTTTGTTTAATTAAAAGGAAATTGATTATGGGAACCGGAGCAATTACACAATACGTTGATTTAGCGCAGCTAATTCTTTATGTATTTTGGGCATTCTTTTTCGGCTTAATTTATTACCTCACACTTGAAAGTAAGCGCGAAGGCTTTCCTTTAGAGTATGACCAAGCTGGCAAGGTAAGGCGTAATCCAGGTTTAATTGGCATGCCTGCCCCTAAAATCTATAAAACCCAATTTCATGGTGATATCGTCAATCCGCGTGCAGAGCCGCTAGACATTATTCGCAATGCGCGACCCGCGCATCGGTTTAATGGCGCCCCACTGGAACCCATTGGCAACCCCATGTTAGCTGCTGTAGGTCCGGGTTCATATGCCAATCGCCCTGACTATCCCGATGTTACTTTTGAGGGCCAGCCAGTGATTGTGCCCATGCGAATTTTGCCTGGTTTTGCGGTAGCAAAACCCGATATCGATCCGCGTGGCTTGCCTGTTGTTGGTGCTGATGGTGCACGCGGCGGCGTGATTAAAGAGATTTGGGTTGACCGTGCTGAGATGGTAATCCGTTACCTTGAATTAGAAACTACCCCCGAAAATGGGAGTCGCAAGGTGATGCTACCAATGAATTTTGCGCGGGTGCAGAGCAAGAAAATCGCAGTCCAGTCCATCTTAGGGAATCAGTTTGCAGAAGTGCCGGCAATAAAAAGTCAGGATCAAATCACCATGCTTGAAGAAGAGCGGGTGATGGCCTATTACGGCGCAGGAACCTTGTATGCGACCCCTGAACGGAGAGAGCCCTTAATATGAATTTGCTTCACCGCTCGCCGGAGCATGAATTCGAGTCTAGTTATGGTTTGCCAGAAGCCTTGCCAGTGGGTGAGAAAATTTTATGGCAGGGAAGCCCAAATTGGCTTTCTTTAGCGCGTCATGCTTTTCATCTGCCTGCTTTAAGCGCCTATTTTAGTTTGATTATTGCGGCTAAATTAATTTCAGTCGCGCTCGGGGATGTTGCTTGGGTGGCTGAAATGGGAAGCATTGCTTTAGTGATAGTTTTATCTTTTCTAGGCTTGGGTTTAGTCGTGTATTTGGCGTATTTATCAGCGCAAACGACGGTTTACACCATCACTACGCAGCGCGTAGTGATGCGAGTTGGCATTGTGCTGACAGTCACTTTTAATTTACCTTTCAAGCGCATTGTCCGTGCTGATATACATGCGTTTTCGGATGGTACTGGCAATATTCCCTTGCAATTAGCGGCCAGCGACAAAATTGCCTATTTTCATTTATGGCCGCACGCGCGTCCATGGTATTTTGCTCATCCTGAACCCATGCTGCGTAGCATTCCCAATGTTGCTGTAGTTGCTCAGCAACTTACGCGTGCTTGGCAGGCTGTCAATACCGATCATCCCATTAGCAATTTCCAAGCCGGTGATTCATTTGCCGCGCTGGCAGCAGCAGAGCAAGTAGCATGAGATTGACCTTAGAGCCAAAATTAATTCCTAAAGGAATGGGAATTGCGGTACTTTCAGTCATACTGCTCACCTTTACTTGGGTTGCCGCGATCAGTTTGCAGGGGCACGATATCCGTGAGCCAGTCGCTCCTACCCAACAAATGCGCCAATTACGCTTTGAGGACCGTGCCGATGGATCGATTGCGGTAATTGAGTTTACGAGTGGCCAGCAAATTGATAGCGTCGTTGGTGAGAATGGCTTTGTCAGGGGAGTTTTACGTGGCTTGGCCCAAGAACGCAAGCGTGAAGGCTTTGATGGCACAAGGCCTTTTGAGTTAATTGGCCATACCGATGGCCGCCTAAGCCTGGTTGATCCAGTCACGAAACGTAAGGTTGATTTGGATTCGTTCGGGCCAACCAATGCAACAAATTTTTTACGGATGTTAACAATCCCAGTTAAGGAGCAAAAATAATGGAAGTCAAAATGGAGAGTGTGGAGACCTTGCTCGGCTCACAAATGCGCAAAACAGCGCCGTTAAATTCTTCGACCGAGCGGGCACTTGAAGATGCAGTTTTAAGCCCACGGTTTTATACCACCGACTTTGCTGAAATTGACCGGGTCAAGATCGATAGCTTGCGGCGTGAATGGGATGCACTGATGGTGGAGTATGAGGCTGATACCAATAACGATCACTTCCAGCGTCCTGCCGATATGGATAAAGACTATTCAAAAGTAGATCCAGAGCTATACGATGAATTCGTTGACTTTCTCATCAGCTCAATCACTTCTGAATTTTCAGGCTGTATCTTATATGCCGAAATTAAGCGTAAAGTAAAAAATGAAGATATGCGTACCTTGTTTGGTTATATGGCACGCGATGAAAGCCGCCATGCAGGATTTATTAATCAGTGGCTCAAAGACTTTGGCATTGGCATTGATTTAGGGTTTTTAGCGAAAACGAAAAAATATACGTATTTCAAGCCAAAATTTATCTACTACGCTACTTATCTTTCGGAAAAAATTGGCTATGCTCGTTACATTACGATTTTTAGGCAGATTGAGCGTAAGCCAGAGCTACGTTTTCATCCCATTTTTTTATGGTTTGAAAAATGGTGTAATGATGAGTTTCGGCATGGCGAATCGTTCGCCTTAATCATGCGGGCAAATCCGAAATTACTCACTGGCATTAACAAATATTGGATTCGCTTCTTTATTTTGGCAGTCTATGCCACGATGTACGTCCGTGATCATGCGCGACCACAGTTATATAAGGCATTACAGATTTCCCCCGCCGACTACGATCGCCAAGTGCTGCAAATTACGAATGAAATTACCAAGCAAGTTTTCCCGGTGACCTTAAATCTCGATGATCCCCGTTTTTATAAAGGCTTAGAGCGAATGTTGGTGCTGTTTACCCGTATGGAAGCAGTAAAAAAACATTCATCCTGGTTTAAAAAAATTCATGTTGCATGGCTTGGTACACAAGTGGGCATTGAGTTTATTCGCGTCTATTTTTTGCCCGTTAACGACAATACCTTGCCCAGTTCAGTGCGAATGGTACCTACTTGGTAAGTAATTCAAACTAATCATGGGTATTTATCTCTGGCCAATCTTTTTTACCATCTTTGCTTGGTGGTTTGGGACCGGTGTTATTTTATTTTTAAACCAACGTGCCCCGACAACCTATCAGAGTACTTTTTGGTTAAGTGGTTGCGTGATGTTATTTGCTATCGTTGGAATTAAAACAAGTAGTTCAATGGATACTGTGGCCGCAGCGTATTGTGGTTTTGCCTGTGCATTATTGGTATGGGCTTGGCAGGAAATTGGTTTTTTATTAGGTTTTATTACTGGGCCACGCCGCATTGCTTGCCCACCGGAGGCTAAGGGGTGGAAGAAAGTTGGCTTTGCCTTTCAAACGATTCAACATCATGAAATAGCACTGATTGTGTTAGCAGCTGTAGTGACGGTAGCCAGTTGGGGCGGAGTAAATCAAACGGCTTTTTGGACCTTTATGATTTTGTGGATCATGCGTCAAAGCGCGAAGCTAAATTTATTTTTAGGGGTGCTTAATCTCAATGAAAATTTTTTACCGAGCCACCTTAAATATATTCATAGTTATTTTTCGCGCAGCTTAATGAATCCTTTATTACCGGTTTCAGTAATTGCTGCGACCGTAGTCGTAGTACCCATTTGGCAAGCTGCTTTTGCGCTTGGTGCAAGCCCGTATCAAATTACCTCGTGCACGATCTTAGGAACTTTGTTGTCCTTAGCCATTCTTGAACATATTTTGCTGGTGCTACCCATTAGCTCTGAAGGATTGTGGAGATGGAGCTTTCGCGCTTAGCACCTATGAACCTCAGTCGTACTTGGCCTTCGGGCAGTGCCGCCCTTGAGCTTTTAAAACCCATTACATGGTTTCCACCGATGTGGGCGTTTGCTTGCGGCGCAATTGCGGCCGGAGTACCTTTTTCTGGACATTGGTCCGTATTAATAGCCGGCATTATTTTGGCTGGACCGATGGTATGTGCAGCAAGCCAGGCAGTTAATGATTGGTTTGACCGTCATGTTGACGCTATCAATGAGCCGCAAAGACCAATTCCCTCTGGCCGGATGCCGGGCTATTGGGGGCTTTATTTAGCCATCATTTGGACTGGGTTATCTGCATTACTAGGTTATTACATTAGCCCCTGGGCATTTGTTGCCACCCTAGTTGGCTTGTTCTTGGCCTGGGCTTATAGTGCCCCGCCCTTGCGACTGAAACAAAATGGATGGTGGGGTAATGCAGCTTGTGGGCTAGCCTATGAAGGCATTGCTTGGTTCACAGGTACCGCAGTAATGATGGGCGATGCCATGCCAGCCAAGCAATCCATCCTGCTAGCACTTTTGTATAGTCTTGGTGCCCACGGCATCATGACCTTGAATGATTTCAAGGCTATCGAAGGGGATCGCAAAATGGGTGTGCGGTCTTTGCCCGTTCAACTCGGCGTGCGCGGCGCAGCAATCAATGCTTGTAGTCTGATGTTGTTTCCTCAGGCCTGCGTAACACTCATTTTGTTGGCCTGGAATATGCCTTGGCGGGCACTTACTATTGCGATTTTAATGTTGGGCCAATTGGTAATGATGTTGTATTTTTTGCGCGACCCCATTAAGCGCGCCTTATTTTTAAGTGGCTTTGGTGTTCCCCTGTTTGTTGCTGGAATGATGGTCAGCGCGTTTGCTGTGTCTAATTTGCATTAATTCCCGAAGGATAAAAGTATGAGCTCATATGAACTTTTTGACGCTGTCGTCGTTGGCGGAGGCCCAGCAGGTGCAACTGCCGCTGGCGATTTGGCGCGCTTAGGTCATAAGGTGTTACTGCTTGATCGAGCTGGTCGCATCAAGCCGTGTGGGGGTGCAATACCGCCGCGACTCATTAAAGATTTTGAGATTCCCGACGCGCTTTTGGTTGCGAAAGCAAAGTCAGCGCGCATGATCTCCCCCAAAAATAATAAAGTCGATATACCAATTGAAGGCGGCTTTGTGGGGATGGTCGATCGTGATCAATTTGATGAGTGGCTTCGGGTACGCGCAGCTAATGATGGTTGTGAACGGCGCGTTGGTAACTTTGAAAAATTGTCACGTGATACCGATGGGATCAGTATTGTTCACTACTTGGTTCGCTCCAGCAATAAAAATGAGCCACATACCTCGATGGCAGTGAAGGCAAAGGCGATTATTGGCGCTGATGGTGCTAAATCTGGGGTCGGTCGGGCTGCCATCCCCAGTGCCAAAGATGTTGAATATGTTTTTGCTTATCATGAAATTGTACGTACACCCGATCTTCCACCGGCAGATTTTGATGGTTCGCGCTGCGATGTTTTTTATCAAGGTACCATCTCCCCAGATTTTTACGGCTGGATTTTTCCCCACGGTAAGACGATGAGTATTGGCACCGGTAGTGCAGACAAAGGATTTTCTTTACGCAGTGCAGTTGCCGACTTAAAAAAAATTACTGGCCTCGAAAATATTGAAATGCTGCGTCATGAGGGTGCGCCGTTACCGATGAAGCCGCTAAAAAAATGGGATAACAATCGCGATGTAGTATTGGCTGGCGATGCTGCTGGAGTAGTTGCGCCAGCCTCTGGCGAGGGTATTTATTACGCCATGGTTGGTGGTCGCTTGGCGGCTGAGTCAGTGAGTGAGCTCTTATTGACGAATAATCCCAAGAGTCTAGCCAAGGCACGTAAGCGTTTTATGCGCGAACATGGCAAAGTCTTTTTAGTATTGGGCATCATGCAATGGTTTTGGTATATCAGCGATAAACGGCGCGAACGCTTTGTCAAGATTTGCGAAGATAAGGATGTTCAAAAACTCACTTTTGACGCTTATATGAATAAAAAGTTAGCGAAACGCGATCCCTTGGCCCATATCCGGATCTTCTTTAAGGATCTGGCGCACCTTTTTGGGTTGATTAAGGTCTAAAGTTCATTTGCTAAAGGTATAAAGTAAGTTATGACTATGATTAGGAAACCGGTTCTCGTTGCTCTTATTTGGGGGCTATCCGTAGCTATTTTAGGTGGCTGGGCAACTAATTTAGATGCGTGGTATCACGCCCTAAAAGAACCCTTTTGGAAGCCACCCGATTGGTTATTTGGGCCCATCTGGTCGGCTATTTTTATCTGTTCTGGCACGGCCTGGGTCATCGCATGGGATCGAAATCCCGCTCCAACAGCGGTGCGCCACCTAACCCTTTTATTTGTACTCAATGGGCTCTGTAATTTACTCTGGAGTTTTTTGTATTTTCGTTTAGAGCGACCCGATTGGGCTTTATATGAGTCAAGCTTTTTATGGTTATCGGTATTTGCAATTTTGTACGCCACTCGTCATTACTCGCCAAAGTCGAGTTTACTAATGCTGCCTTATTTAATTTGGGTGAGTATTGCCATTGTCTTAAATTGGGATACCGTTCGTCTTAATGGCCCCTTCGGTTAGTTGAATAGCAAGTGAAGCAGATTGTGATCGTGGGCGGCGGCGCTGGCGGCCTCGAGTTAGCTACACGACTTGGTAATAGCCTAGGTCGCAAAGGTAAGGCGCGCATTATTCTGGTTGATAAAAACCGCACGCATATTTGGAAACCAAAGCTGCACGAAATTGCTGCTGGCAGCATGGATTTAAGTCAGCATGAAGTCGACTATATGGCGCAAGCCCATTGGCATCATTTTGAATACCGTATTGGTGAAATGACTGGCCTGGATCGTGCACAACAAATTATTTTTCTCAATCCATTCTTAGATGATGCGGGCCATGAAATTATGGGCGCGCGTAAATTGCGTTACGATATTTTGGTACTTGCAGTGGGTAGTCTAACGAATGATTTTGGCACTCCCGGCGTAGCACAATATGCCTTAAGACTCGAATCACCCTTAGATGCTGAACGTTTTCATACGCGGATGTTAAATGACTGTATTCGAGCACAAGCACAAAAGACCCCGCTCAAAGCAGGACAACTTCATGTTGCCATTATTGGTGCTGGTGCAACCGGTGTTGAATTGGCGGCTGAGCTCTATCGCACCACACGCGAAGTCGTGGCATATGGTTTAGACCGGGTTGATCCGAATAAAGATTTAAAAGTGAATGTGATTGAGGCAGCAGACCGAATTTTGCCCGCCTTGCCTGTGCGCTTATCGCAGGCTACCGAAGTTTTGTTAAAAGATCTGGGTGTTGATGTTTATGTCAACTCGAAAGTAGCCGCTGTTTTGCCCGATGGCGTACAGCTCGAAAACGGCCAAATTTTGCCTGCTGAGTTAGTTGTTTGGGCAGCTGGCGTAAAAGCACCTGAGTTTTTAAAAGAGATAGACGGTCTAGAGACGAATCGCATTAACCAGTTACTGGTCTTGCCAACGCTGCAAACCACCCGCGACCCGCATATTTTTGCCATGGGTGATTGTGCTGCTTGTCCATGGCCGCAATCGCCTGGCGGTCAGGGTGGCTTAGTGCCTCCGCGAGCGCAAGCCGCCCACCAACAAGCCAATCATTTATTCCAGCAAATTCAACGGTATTTAGCTGGCAAGGAATTGCAGCCCTACCACTACCGCGATTTTGGTTCCTTGGTGTCCTTGGGTAAATTTAGTACGGTCGGCAATATGATGGGTGGCCTAATTGGTGGCTCCATCATGATTGAGGGATTATTTGCTAAAATGATGTATTTATCGTTGTATAAATTACATGAATTAGCATTGCATGGTTGGGTGAAGACCACCTTAGATACCTTAGCGCGACTCATTACACGGCGTACTGAGCCGCACGTGAAATTGCATTAATTTTCGGCCTTCAGGTAAAGAAAACCTAGGCAGATTACTGAAAAGATGGCGGAGAATGAAATGAAGATTTGTATCGTTGGTGGTGGTGGCGCAATTGGCGGTTATCTGGCCGTCATGTTAGCCCGAGCTGGTAATGAAGTTACCGTCGTCGCGCGTGGCGCAACCTTGCGGGCAATTCAGGAACGGGGTTTGGCCTTGATTATGGAGGATCAACCTGAACCCTTGCATGCTGAAGTGCGGGCGGTTGAAAAAATTACGGATGCCGGCAAGCCCGACTTAGTAATCTTGGCAGTTAAGGCCCATCAGGTTGAGCCGCTAGTTGCCGATTTAGCAAAAATTATTGGCCCCGAGACAATTTTGATTCCCATGCAAAATGGAATTCCATGGTGGTATTTTCAGAAGCTTGCAGGGCCTTATGAAAATCATTCGGTCGAAACCGTTGATCCCGGCGGCATCATCATGCAGGCTATCAATCCAGCGAACATTATTGGTTGTGTCGTCTATCCAGCTACTGTTACTCAAGCACCCGGTGTCATTCGTCACGTTGAGGGCACTCGCTTTCCCATGGGTGAGTTAGATGGCAGTACTTCAGAGCGAATTCAGACTATTTCAAACTTAATGGCTGAGGCGGGTTTTAAGTCGCCGATATTGGCAGACATTCGGGCTGAAATCTGGCTTAAGTTATGGGGGAATATGACCTTCAATCCGATTAGTGCGCTTACACATGGTCATCTTGAAGGGATATGTCAGTATCCCCTCACCCGTGAGTTGGCCCGTAACATGATGATGGAAGCCCAAACCATTGGAGAGAAATTAGGCGTGACATTTCGGGTGGATATTGAGCGGCGCATTGCCGGCGCTGAAAAAGTGGGGCAACATAAAACCTCCATGTTGCAAGATTTAGAGGCAGGTCGGGCGCTGGAAATTGATGCGCTGTTAGGTTCGGTAATTGAGTTGGGTCAAATTGTGCAAATACCAACGCCATGCTTAAGCAGTGTGTACGCCTTAACCAAGTTTTTAGATATCAATGTACAAAAGGCTAAGGCAAGCTTAGCTCTACCTTTTGCAACTGGCTATTAAGTTACCAAAAAGGTTACCGGAGCCCTGCAGAATGCTACTGACACTGCTGCGTTAGCAGGGTGACTTAAGTCACAATTAGGCAAACTTGTTGGTAAGGGTTCCAAGGCCCTCAATCACAATACTAACTGTGCTGCCTGGTTTCATACTACCCACACCGATTGAAGTACCGCAGGCAATGACGTCACCTGCTTCAAGCGTCATCTGTTGGGAAAGCAAGCTCACGAGTTTTGCTGGCGGGAAAATCATATCTGCTACGGGATAGTTTTGTCGTTCTTGATCATTCAAAATAGTTTGAATGATGAAGTTCAGCGGATCAATATCAGTGGTGATGTAAGGCCCAAACACCCCAAAGGTATCGAAGCTTTTAGCCCGCGTCCACTGGGCAAAACCAGGGTCTTTTTGTAAAATTTCAATTGCTGTTACATCATTGATGCAGGTATAGCCAAAAATAGCTTCTCCGGCTTCTGCCTCTGTTAAGTCTTGTGATTTTTTACCAATCACAATTCCTAGCTCACCTTCATAAACTACTTTTCCGCTATACGATTTGGGTAGGCAAATGGTTTTGCCGCTAGCTAGAAAAGAGTTGTTACCCTTGAGAAAATAGAGTGGCTCAGCTGGTACAGCATGGGCTAATTTTTCCACTAAAGCATAAAAATTATCAACTAGCGCCACCATTTTTGTTGGCACACAAGGAATATCAAGCTCTACCTCTGCAAGAGCAAAGACTTCGCCCGTGGCCTGAGGATGATCAAAAAGATTACCTTCATAGACCCTAATTTGAGATTGGTTTAATTGGCCAAAGTAGGCCTTACCGTGATGATTAAAACGAAGCCATTGAGCCATGATTAAGATTAAATAAATAAATTGAAAAGTGATAAATGGTCGGAATGAGAGGATTCGAACCTCCGACCCCCTCGTCCCGAACGAGGTGCGCTACCAGGCTGCGCTACATTCCGTGTTGCTGAAGATATTTTAGCTCGGCGGCTTAGGTTTGCCGATTTAATGAATAGGCACATAAGGCTCGCAAAGCCGCAGTCGCTTCATTTTCAGGAAAATTACGAATCGTTGCTAAGGCTAAATTGGCTTCACGCTCAGCGGCTTGATGGGTATATTCCAGCGCACCGGAATCTTGTACCGCTTTTAAAATTTGACTAAAAACATCATCTGGTAGATCGGTGTTCTGCG
>CAIXDG010000172.1 GCA_903918115.1 uncultured beta proteobacterium | reverse complement strand
GCTTAACATCAGCATCGCTCATGGCGGGAAATAAGGGCAAGGTCAAGATTGAGCGGCCGATGACTTCCGCCACTGGAGTCGTTTCTGCAAGGTAGCCTAATTTACGATAGAGCGAGAAATTAGTGATGATGGGATAGTGCACTCCTGTGCCAATACCAAGTGCTTTTAAGGCGGTCATAATTTGCGACCGCTCAACTTGTAATTGCTGCAAAGGTAACAGCACTTGAAACAAATGCCAATTGCTATCAGTAAAATTTTCAGGGGGTAGTTGCAGGGCAAAATCCTGCAGTGGCTTGGTTTTTAAGCCTGCTTTTAGTAATTCAAAATATAGTTTTGCAATCGCTACGCGACGGGCTTGAAACGCCGGAAGATTTTTAAGTTGGTGTATTCCAATAACGGCATTGATATCAGTGAGGTTATCTTTACCTCCTAAGACATCGACATCCATACCATCTGGCCCATGCCGAGTAAGACCTTGCAAGCGCAGTTTTTCAGCTAAGGCAGTTTCACTTGAGTTATTGAGAACGAGACAACCGCCTTCAACGGTAGTGAGATTTTTGTTCGCTTGAAAACTAAAGCTGACTAAGTCACCGATGCTACCAATACGTTTACCATCCCAATGCGAGCCAAAAGCTTGCGCGGCATCTTCAATTACCCGGAGGTGATGGGTCTGAGAGATCGCATATAACTCATTCATATCAACGGGTAAGCCAGCTAAATAAACGGGCATGATGGCTCGGGTTCGCGGCGTAATAGCGGCAGCAACAAGCTTAAGATCAAGATTGCGGGTACGCGGATCAATATCAACAAAAACAGGTTTAGCACCTACCGATAAAATGACGTTGGCAGTAGCAACCCAAGATAGCGGCGTAGTGATCACTTCATCGCCCGTGCCAATGCCCGCTATTTGCAAAGCAATTTTCATGGTGGCTGTGCCATTGGCAAAGCAGCGTACCGGTCGTCCACCAAAATAACGGCTTAATTCGGCTTCAAATTCAGCGACTTTAGGCCCAGATGTGACCCAGCCCGATTGCATTACTGCGGCAACCGCAGCAATCGTAGCCTCATCAAAGCTCGGCCGTGTAAAAGGAATAAAGTCTGACTGCGAACTCGGGCTTGAAGTGGGTTTTTCGCTCATGGCGCTATTTTCGCAAACTTGGGTGAGCTACCACCACACGCCGAGAATCTCGACCAATTTCTTCCATAGGCAAGCCTATTTTTTGTAAGGCCAGATATTGCTCTGGCACCATCAGTGCATAGGCTGTGGGCTCATTTTTCCAGCGCTCGATAAACTCATCTAGGGTGGGCACCCAACGGGTCGGTTCTTGTTTAACGCCAAATTCAAGTTCGTCGGGAAACTCTACCATCACCATGGTTCTACCAAGGTAAAAGGGGAAGGTGTGATCCAAAATGCGCACGGAATAAATAGTTGCATCAAGGGGAATTTGGGCTTTAACTTGAGCGGCTAAATCAACCCCTGAAACTGCGCGGCCCAATGCTTCATGGCCGGTGCCGGCAATAGTACACGTGAGAAAAAAGCCCATGGCATAACAATAAATACTGGCTAGGGGATACCGCCTCGTTAAAAGTGCTGTCATTAAGCTCAGTACGATTAAAACAAGTAAAGCACTGATGACCCAATGCGTATAGGTGGCATAAGCTAATAATTCATCAGGTTTTGCTTCAAAGCCAATGAGCGGTAAAAAAGCAAAGCCAATCAAACCCAGCAAGACAAAAAATATCGCCTGCACTTTCCAGCCAATCGATAAGCCACTGCGCTCACTCAAACTCCGATCAATAGCATAGCCAGCTAGCAAAGCTAAAGCAGGAAAGGTGGGCATGATGTAGCCGGGTAGCTTAGATTGGGAGAGGCTAAAGAAACCCAAAATAACCAACACCCAACAACTTATCAGACCGAGGCTAGAAAATTGCCCCCGGCGTTGTCGCCATGCTTGCAGCATTGCGCTGCCGACTTGCGGCAGCCACGGTAAGAATCCCAACAACAAAAAAGGGAGGAAAAAATAGATTGGTCCAGGACGACTATGTTCCACTTGGGTAAAGCGTTGAAAGTGCTCATTAATAAAAAAGAATTGCGCAAACTCGGGATTACGTAGCGAAACTAAAATAAACCAGGGAGAAGTGATGATCAAGAATAGCAATAAGCCTTTCAGTAAACACAATTCTTTCCAAATGCGCCAATTCCAACTAGCAATTGAATAGACTACAAAAACCATGCCGGGTAGCGCAATGCCAATTAAACCTTTGCTAAGCGTTGCTAGAGCCATGGCAGCCCAACACCCCAACATCCAATGGGTGCGCATCTTTGCTGTATTACTCGCTTGGGCAAGTAAAAAGCTACACAGCGCTGTAGCTAGGCATGCCGATAAACCTGTATCTAGAGAATTAAAGTGTCCGCCTACAACCCACATGGGGGCAGAGCCCAGAGCTACTGCAGCTAACAGCCCTGCGCGGGGACTATATAAGCGCCAGGCAGTAAAGCCGACCAAAAGAACGGTGAGGTAGCCCAATAGGCCAGACCATAAACGGGCCTGCCATTCACCTATCCCAAAGCCCTGAAAAACAATAGCGGTTGCCCAGATGTGTAAAGGCGGTTTTTCAAAATAGAGATAGTTGTTATAGCGCGGAGTAATCCAATCACCACTTGTAAGCATCTCGCGCGCAATTTCGGCATAGCGACCTTCATCAGAAGGAATTAAGTGGCGATAGTTTAAAGTGCCGAACCAAATGATCGTGTAGATCACTAGCAGGGCAAACGCCAGACCGAGTTTGACTGGGGGTTTATTCATGCTGTATCTAGCAGGATAGCAGCCAATACTTGCCGCCCTTCGCCCATCAAAATATTGTAAGTACGGCAGGCTGCTTGCGAATCCATGATTTCAAAGCCAATTCGCGCTTGAATTAGTGGCTTTAGTAGCTCGGGCTTGGGGAAGTGCTGACGTGCCCCAGTGCCCAATATAAATAATTCGGGCTGGCGGGCGCAAATTTGCAAAAAATCGGCTTCAGTCAGTGTTGCAAAGCTGGCCACTGGCCAAGCCACTATATCCCCTGACGGGCTTACTAAAACAGCATGCTGATAGGTTCTTTGATTGATCTGAATATAGTCTGCCCCATAGCCCGAAATCGTATTTAGGCCGGAATGGGCGTCAGAATGAAGCTTCACGTGTGCGCTCTGTCATAATTGAGTGAATTATAGCCAGCCTCTCTATATACCTATTCGTTGAGAATGGGCATTAGATGGCAGATAGATTACGAGTAGACCGATTGTGAAAACCATCCTCAAATCCACCAAACTCAATAATGTGTGCTACGACATACGTGGCCCGGTGCTTGATCTTGCCCAGCAAATGGAAGAAGAGGGCCAGAAAATTATCAAACTGAATATCGGTAATGTTGGGGTTTTTGGTTTTGATCCCCCCGAAGAAATTCAGCTCGACATGATTCGTAATTTGGGTAATGCCTCTGCTTATTCCGATTCAAAGGGTATTTTTGCTGCGCGCAAAGCAATCATGCACTACTGTCAGCAAAAAAATATCCAAGGCGTTACCTTAGAGGATATATATACCGGTAACGGTGCATCTGAACTCATTGTTTTAGCCATGAATGCGTTGTTAAACGATGGCGACGAAGTATTGGTGCCCGCCCCAGACTATCCCCTTTGGACTGCCGCAGTCAGTTTATCGGGAGGCACGCCGATTCATTATCTCTGTGATGAAGCCAACGGGTGGGCGCCAGATTTAAACGACTTGCGTAGCAAAATTACACCGCAAACCAAAGCGATTGTAGTTATTAATCCCAATAATCCAACAGGCGCAATTTATTCTCAAGAAGTGCTTTTGAGCTTAATCGCGATTGCGCGTGAACACGGCCTCATTTTATTTGCCGATGAAATTTATGACAAGATGGTGTATGACCAAGCAGAACATATTTCGTTGGGGGCATTATCTACCGATGTTGTGACCATTACTTTTAATGGTCTATCGAAAAACTATCGCTCATGTGGTTATCGAGCTGGTTGGATGGTGGTCTCTGGGGATAAAAGCCATGTCATGGATTACATTGAAGGCTTAAATATGTTGTCCTCGATGCGTTTATGTGCCAATGTACCTGGTCAATATGCAATTCAAACTGCACTGGGGGGCTATCAAAGTATTAATGATTTGGTAGCAAGCGGCGGGCGGTTAGCGCGACAGCGTGAGCTTGCTTGGAACTTAATAACTGCAATCCCTGGTGTAACTTGCGTCAAACCAAAATCAGCCTTGTATCTCTTTCCAAAGTTAGACCCTGAGATATATCCGATTACCGACGATCAACTATGGATTACCGATTTTTTGCGGGAGGAAAAGGTCTTATTAGTTCAGGGTACTGGATTTAATTGGGTGAAGCCTGATCACTTCCGCGTGGTATTTTTACCCCATGAAGATGTTTTACGTGAGGCGATTGGCCGCTTAGCGCGCTTTCTTGAGCGGTATCGAATAAAACACGGCACTAACAAAGCGTCAATAGCCACTACAACATCATGAAATCAAATGCATTGAAACCGATTCAAGTCGGTCTTTTAGGAATTGGCACGGTTGGCGGCGGGGTGTTTGCGGTGCTTGAGCGTAACCAAGATGAAATTCAGCGACGTGCTGGGCGGGGCATACGCATTCATACCGTAGCTGATTTGAATGTGTCCCGGGCGAAAGAATTGGTCCAAGATCGTGCGCAAGTTGTGGCTGATGCGCGAGCGGTGATTGCCGATCCCGAAATAGATATTGTGATTGAGCTGATCGGTGGCTATGGCATTGCTAAAGACTTAGTGCTGGAAGCCATAGCTGCGGGCAAACATGTCGTTACAGCAAATAAAGCCTTAATTGCTGTGCATGGAAATGCTATTTTTGCAGCAGCCCATGCAAAAGGCGTGATGGTCGCTTTTGAGGCTGCGGTTGCTGGCGGTATACCCATTATCAAAGCATTGCGCGAAGGTTTATCGGCAAATCGCATTGAATGGATTGCCGGGATTATTAATGGCACTACCAACTTTATTTTGTCTGAGATGCGCGACAAGGGCCTAGACTTTACCACTGTCTTGAAGGAGGCACAACGCCTTGGGTATGCTGAAGCCGATCCTACTTTTGATATCGAGGGTATCGACGCAGCGCATAAGGTAACCATTATGAGCGCCATTGCATTTGGTATTCCGATGCAATTTGAACATGCCTATGTTGAAGGTATCGCCAAATTATCGGCCGTTGATATTCGTTATGCGGAGCAACTCGGTTATCGGATTAAATTACTCGGCATTACCAAACGCACTCCAGCGGGAATTGAATTGCGCGTTCACCCCACCTTAATTCCCGCCAAGCGCCTCATTGCCAATGTTGAAGGGGCGATGAATGCAGTGCAAGTGTTTGGTGATGCGGTTGGAACTACTTTGTATTACGGTAAAGGTGCAGGCTCTGAACCAACTGCTTCAGCCGTCATTGCTGATTTAGTGGATGTAACTCGCTTAATGACGGCTGATTCTGAAAATCGTGTGCCCCATTTAGCCTTTCAACCCGATGCAATGCAGAACCTACCTATTTTGCCCATTAGCGAAATTACGAGTAGTTATTACTTGCGCTTATGCGTGGCAGATCAGGCGGGGGTCTTAGCAGAAATTACGAAAATTTTAGCTTCGCATAGTGTTTCAATTGATGCCCTTATTCAAAAAGAAGCAGCCGAAGGTGAAACCCAAACAGATTTAGTGATGTTGACTCATGCCACTAAAGAAAAAAATATGCTTGCAGCAATTCAAGAGATGCAATCTTTGCGCACAGTCATTGGCGATGTCGTTAAGTTACGACTTGAAAATTTATCGTAACTTCAGCTGAGCATAGGTAAGCACAATGCTGTATCAATCTACCCGCGGCAAGAGCCCGCAAGTGAGTTTCCAGCAAATTTTACTGGGCGGCTTAGCCCCCGATGGCGGTTTATATTTACCGGTTCGCTATCCCACTGTCAGTCCAGCGCAGCTCGATGACTGGCGCAAATTATCGTATGCCGATCTCGCTTATGAAATTTTGCGTTTGTATAGTGATGATATTCCTGCGGCAGATTTACGCGCGCTTACGCATAAAACCTATACCGCCGCAGTGTATTGCAATGGACGACAAACTGACCTCGCTAGCGATATTACGCCCTTGCATTATTTGGGCGAAGAGCAGGGTACAAGCCTAAGCCTCTTAAGCCTTTCTAACGGACCTACCTTAGCGTTTAAAGATATGGCAATGCAGTTACTCGGGAATTTATTTGAATATGCTTTGCAAAAATCGGGGCAAGAACTCAATATTTTGGGTGCGACATCCGGTGATACGGGCAGTGCAGCAGAATATGCCATGCGCGGTAAAGCGGGCATTCAGGTTTTTATGTTGTCACCCCAAGGCAAGATGAGCGCGTTTCAAGCAGCGCAAATGTATTCATTACCTGATGCCAACATCCATAATTTAGCCGTTACAGGGGTGTTTGACGATTGCCAAGATATTGTTAAGGCAGTGAGTAATGATTTGGAATTTAAAGCACGCTATCACATTGGCACGGTGAACTCCATTAATTGGGGACGTGTAGTGGCGCAGATTGTGTATTACTTTCAAGCCTATTTACTCGCCACCAAAGCGAGTTCTGAGCGGGTTTCTTTTGCCGTCCCTTCAGGCAACTTTGGCAATATTTGTGCAGGCCATATAGCACGAATGATGGGTTTGCCCATTGAGCGTTTAGTGCTTGCCACTAATGAGAATAATGTGCTCGATGAGTTTTTCAGAACCGGGATTTATCGCGCTCGTAAAGCGGCGCAGACTTTACATACCTCTAGTCCATCCATGGATATATCGAAAGCCAGCAATTTTGAACGCTTTATTTTTGATTTATTAGATCAAGACGGCCAGCGGACTGCCGCTTTATTTAAGCAAGTGGATGAGACTGGCAGCTTTGATCTTTCAGCAGATCCTGCATTTCAAACATTGCAGCAGTTTGGCTTTTTTTCCGGCAGCAGCAGCCACCAAAATCGCCTCGATACGATTCGTCAGATTGATGCAGAGTATGGTGTCATGATTGATCCACATACTGCTGATGGTGTGCGAGTAGCGCGCCATTATTTACAGCCTGGTATACCCATGATTGTGCTTGAAACTGCGCTACCGATTAAATTTGCCGAGACGATTGAAGCCGCGCTAGGCCGCCCAGCTGATTGTCCGCCCGCTTTTCAAAGTATTAAAACATTACCTCAGCGGGTTCAGACAATGAGACCCGATGTAAATCAGGTCAAAGCTTTTATTACTTCACATCTCCAATAAAAACGATGCTAACCGCGCAAGAAGCTCTCGATCACTTACTACCGCATGCTCAAGCCGTCTGTGAAGTTGAGCGGGAGGCAACTCAGGCGGCTTTAGGACGGGTACTAGCTGAAGATGTGGCGAGCCTAGTTGATGTGCCCCCACTTGATAACAGCTCGATGGATGGGTATGCGATTCGTTGCGCGGATTTAAGTGCAGCGGATATGACTCTACAAGTTGGTCAACGTATCCCTGCGGGTTCAGTAGGACAAGCTTTACAAGCCAGGCAGGCGGCGCGTATTTTTACCGGCGCACCAATTCCTGCGGGCGCCGATGCCATTGTGATGCAAGAAGACACTAGTTTGCTTGCAAGTGAAAATGCTGGCCCAGCTGATCGAGTACTCATTAATCAGGTGCCCAGCACGGGACAATGGATTCGGCGCCGTGGGGAGGACCTCATGGCGGGCAAAGTCGCATTGACAGCGGGAACTTTATTGCGCCCACAAGAATTAGGCGTTGCTGCATCGGCTGGCCTTACGCATTTAATGGTCAAGCGCCGGGTGCGAGTGGCGGCATTTTTTACTGGTGACGAGTTAGCCTTACCGGGCGAACCTTTAAAGCCTGGCGGAATTTATAACTCTAATCGCGACACCTTATTAGCTTGCTTAAGGTCGTTAGGATGCGCGCCTACGGATTTAGGTATTGTGCCCGATCGCTTGGATGCGACACGGGCAGCTTTACGGTCAGCCAGTACGAATCATGACCTCATCATTACTTCGGGTGGGGTATCGGTTGGCGAAGAAGATCATATTAAGCCAGCCGTTAATGCTGAAGGGCGCTTAGATCTTTGGCAAATAGCGATTAAGCCGGGAAAACCGTTGGCCTTTGGCGCAGTCCGTAAGGGCGCTGAAGCTGCTAGTGGCGAAACTTGGTTTATGGGACTACCCGGAAATCCCGTATCGAGCTTCGTGACATTTTTATTATTTGTACGACCATTTATTTTACGATTACAGGGCCGCACCGAAATCACGCCGCCAAAGTATTTTATGCGCGCCGATTTTGATTGGCTACGTGCTGATCGTCGCAATGAATTTTTACGGGTCAAAGTCAATCCGGCAGGGGGTTTAGATTTGTTTGCAAATCAGAGTTCCGGTGTGTTAACAAGCGCATCATGGGGCGATGGTCTAGTCGACTGTCCGCCAAATCAGCCTATTCAGCGCGGTGCTATGGTAGCTTACATCCCATTTAGTGGATTGCTTAGCTAGACACACTGAAGTTGAGCCAGACTTTGCTAAGTAAGGCATTGAATCTCACTAAATCCATAAAATCGTTTAGGATGGCACGATGAAACTACAGTTACGCTTTTTCGCCTCCCTACGTGAGGGTCTTGGTTTAAGTGAGGAATTAGTAAGTGTGCCGGCTGCAGTAGTTACTACTGCAGATTTGCGGGCTTGGCTGATGCAACGTGGCGAAGTTTGGGCTCAACTACTTAACTCTGAACGGGCATTACGCTGCGCAGTAAATCAACACATTGCCGCAGAAAATATCGCTTTAAGCGACGGTGATGAAGTTGCCTTTTTCCCCCCTGTAACCGGCGGTTAATATGACAGTTCGAATTCAAACGGCTGATTTTGATTTGAGTACTGAAATTGCTGCACTGCGCTCGGGTGATTTAGAGGTTGGCGCAATTGTTTCTTTTGTTGGCACTGTGCGCGATATGAATGAGGGTAGTCAAGTTAACAGCATGGAGTTAGAGCACTATGCTGGCATGACCGAAAAGGCCTTAGCGGACATTATTGTTGAGGCTAAGTCACGTTGGAGTATTCATGAGGCTTTAGTAATTCACCGTATTGGAAAAATGCTTCCTGGCGAGCAGATTGTTTTAGTGGCAGTGACAGGGCAGCATCGTGGTGAAGCCTTTGCTGCCTGTGAATTCATCATGGATTATTTAAAAACAGCTGCCCCTTTTTGGAAGAAAGAGGCTACTCCAACTGGTGAGCATTGGGTTGATGCGCGCAGTACTGACGATGAGGCAATGGAGCGTTGGCGTAAGATATAAAAAATTGATCAAAAATATAACAACGAGATTATTAAGGAGACCATGATGAAGCATTTTTTTCAGTTATTGATGTTTTTTGTATTAACAAGTTCAGGTGCTTTTGCTCAATCGAACTCTGAAGCAGACGTGGCAAAGGCGATGGAAAGGCTGAATGCCGCTATTCTTTCGGGCGATGCCCAAAAACTCAATGCAATTTCGGGCGCTCAAGTAAGTTACGGACACTCAGATGGCCGAGTTCAGAATAAGGCAGAATTTGTGGACGCTCTGGTTAGTCGTCAATCCGTATTTACAAAAATTGACGTCACCAATCAGAAGATTGTGATGATGGGCGATACGGCCATTGTGCGCAACCACGTATCGGCTGATATTGCGCCTGGGGGCAAGCCGGGGCATGTTGAATTAGAAATTATCTATGTATTTCGAATTGAAGGTGGTGAGTGGAAGTTAATTGGTCGACAGGCATTTAAGATTTAGTTACGCTGGAGCGGTCTATTGATTAAATACCGACTCAGTAATGGGTTCATGAGTAATGATGAAGCAGACATCATGG
>CAIXDG010000171.1 GCA_903918115.1 uncultured beta proteobacterium | reverse complement strand
TCGGTACCTGAGGGACGGATTAACACCCGCCCGCGCTGACCTAAGGTGCTCTCGGTAGAAGTTATTTTCGCCTGTAGCTGCGCGTCGTCTTGCCAGTGGTAATTGGCTGGGATGCGAATATTGATGAGTACCTGAGGAAAAATTGTTACCGCACTAAGCAATTGCGCCAAGCTTTGTTTCTTTTGCCGCATCGCCGCCAAAACCTGCAAAGCGGCAATCGTGCCATCGCCAGTGGTATGGTGATCTAAGCAAAGCAAATGGCCCGAACCCTCCCCGCCCAATAACCATTGTTTTTGTTTCAGCTGTTCCAAAACATAACGATCGCCAACTTGCGCGCGTTCAAAATCTAGGCCTAAAGCGCGCAGGGCATTTTCAACTGCTAAGTTTGTCATGAGCGTGCCTACCACTCCGCCAACCGACATGCCACGATCGAGCCGATCTTTCGCTAAGACATAAAGTAATTCATCGCCATTAAAGAGGCGCCCACTAGCATCGACCATTTGTAAGCGATCGGCATCTCCATCCAGGGCAATACCAATATCGGCGTTCGTCTCGCGCACCTTCGCAATTAAGGCAGCAGGTGCAGTAGCCCCGCACTGATCATTAATATTGCGACCATTGGGCTCAATCCCAATAGAAATTACTTCGGCACCTAATTCATGAAAGACATTGGGTGCGACATCGTAAGCGGCGCCGTTAGCACAGTCGACCACAATTTTCATGCCGCGTAAATTCAAATTATTGGGGAAGGTTGATTTACAAAATTCAATGTAACGGCCAGCTGCATCACGCAGTCTAAATGCCCGACCTAAATGCTCTGAGCTAACACACCCCATTGGCTCTTCTAATAGCGCTTCAATTGCTAATTCAAATTCGTCTGATATTTTGCCGCCCTGTGCAGAGAAAAACTTAATACCATTATCTTGATAGAGATTATGCGAAGCTGAAATGACAATGCCTGCAGAAAGGCGTAAAGCATTCGTTAAATAAGCAACGGCAGGGGTCGGCATCGGGCCGCACAAACTGACATCAACACCAGCCGCAGAAAAGCCTGCTTCGAGAGCAGCCTCGAGTAAATAACCAGAAATCCGCGTATCTTTACCAATTAAGACAGTACACCGCTCGGCCGGGGCAAGATCACGACTGAGCACTTTACCAGTGGCATAGCCTAAGCGCATAACAAATTCAGGGACGATGGGAAATTGCCCCACTTCGCCGCGAATACCATCAGTTCCGAAATATTTCTTTTTCATTGGCTAATTATAAAACCCGCGCCGCTTCCCATAAGCGCAGAGCGTCAAATGTTTCTGGAACATCGTGGGTGCGAACCACTGCAGCACCCTGCTCAACTGCCATAATCGTGGCAGCAATACCAGGAGCCAAGCGCTCATGCACTTCCTTGCCACTAATTTTGCCCAACATCGATTTACGGGAAATGCCTAATAAAACCGGATATCCTAGCTCGGCAAACGAGCCGAATTCGCGCAGCATACGTAAATTATGCTCAAGGCTTTTACCAAAACCAAATCCAGGATCAAGAATAATTTGCTCGGCACTAACGCCTGAAGCTTCTACTTCTTTGGCTCGCTCTGCTAAAAATAATCTCACGTCTGCAACAACATCGACATATTCGGGATTAAATTGCATGGTTTGCGGGTCGCGTTGCATATGCATTAGCACCACCCCACAACCTGCCTGATGAACAGCTGCTAATGCCCCTGGTTGACGCAGAGCCCAAACATCATTAACACAATCGACGCCCAGCTTTAAAGCCTCGATCATCGTTTGGGGCTTATACGTATCAATTGAGAGGGCCGTGCCACAATCGCGCAAAGCTTCAATAATTGGCAACACGCGCTCAAGTTCTATCTCCAATGCCACCGCTTCAGCACCTGGACGAGTTGATTCACCACCAATATCAATAATATCAACGCCACTGGTAATCATATGCTCGGCTTGACGCAAAGCGGCATCACGACTAGCAAAACGCCCGCCATCTGAGAATGAATCGGGGGTGGCATTCAGAATCCCCATAACTAAGGGACGCATGCGTTTTTGCCAGTCAAAAAGAAAACGCCCACAGCGCCAAGCCGTGGGCAGATTTTGCACGTACATTAAAACGGGATTATTTCTTAAGCAGGTGCTGGCGCATTATCAGCCGCAGGACCAGGTGCGCCGCCAGCTGAATTTCCAAAAGCGCTCGTTATTGGCGGTGGCTTAGGAGCACGTGGCGGACGACCTGCCATGATGTCATTAATCTGCTCAGCATCTAAAGTTTCCCACTCCAACAAGGCAACTACCATGGCCTCAACTTTTTCACGATTTTGCTCTAAGATCGCTTTGGCTACACCATATTGAGTATCGATGAGGGTACGTATTTCTGCGTCTACTTTTTGCTGCGTCTCTTCAGAAACGGTTTTCACATTCATACGACCAAACATATTATCTTGTTCGGTATCAACATAGACCATTGTGCCCAAGCTATCGCTCATGCCATAACGTGTCACCATGTCACGGGCAAGTTTCGTCGCACGCTCAAAATCGTTTGAAGCGCCAGTACTCATCGAGTGCAAGAAAACCTCTTCGGCTGCACGGCCACCAAACAAAATAGCCAACTCTTCGAGCATCCGATCTTTATACATATTAATACGATCAAACTCAGGCAACTGCCAAGTAACGCCTAACGCCATGCCGCGCGGCATGATCGTAACTTTATGCACTGGATCGGCTTTCGGCAAGGTTTTAGCCACTACTGCGTGACCAGATTCGTGATAAGCGGTATTACGCCGCTCTTCTTCGCGCATGACCGCCGATTTCCGTTCGGGACCCATATATATTTTGTCTTTAGCGTCTTCAAAGTCTTGCATATCAACTGAGCGTTTATTGCGACGCGCCGCAAATAAAGCCGACTCATTCACCAGGTTCGCTAAATCAGCACCAGAAAAACCGGGCGTACCCCGCGCAATCACTGCGGCATCCACATCGGGATTAATGGGTACCTTGCGCATATGTACTTGCAAAATTTGTTCACGACCCCGAATATCAGGCAAGCCAACGTGCACTTGACGATCGAAACGACCTGGGCGCAATAAGGCCCGATCGAGCACATCGGAGCGATTGGTAGCGGCAACCACAATCACGCCACTATTGCTCTCAAAGCCATCCATTTCAACTAACATTTGATTGAGGGTTTGTTCACGCTCATCATTACCACCGCCCATACCAGCGCCACGATGGCGGCCAACGGCATCAATTTCATCAATGAAAATAATGCATGGCGAATGTTTTTTAGCGTTATCAAACATATCGCGCACACGCGATGCGCCTACGCCAACAAACATTTCCACAAAGTCAGAACCTGAAATTGAAAAGAACGGTACCTTGGCTTCACCAGCAATAGCGCGTGCCAATAATGTTTTACCCGTACCAGGAGGGCCCACCAACAAAACACCATGGGGAATTCGCCCACCCAGTTTTTGAAATTTTTGCGGATCTTTTAAGAAGTCGACTAATTCAGAAACTTCTTCTTTAGCCTCATCACAACCGGCTACATCGTTAAAGGTTACGGTATTGCTATTTTCATCAATCAAACGTGCTTTCGATTTACCGAAAGAAAAAGCGCCGCCCTTACCGCCACCTTGCATTTGGCGCATCATAAAAAACCAAAAACCAATAATGAGTAAAGTAGGTCCAAGGTAATACAAAGCCGACACCAATAAATTGGGCTCATCTTCTGCTTTACCGGTTACTTGTACGCCAAACTTCATTAAATCACCCACCATCCAGATATCGCCGGGCGAGATGATGGAATACTTTACGCCATCACTTGGGGTGACCTGAAGCGTGCGGCCTTGCACATCGACGCGTTTAATTTTGCCGCCCTTGGCATCGTCCATGAATTGCGAGTATGTCACCTGCTCTTGTGAGCGAGGTTTATCAAATTGCTTGAAAACTGTGAATAAAACCAAGCCCACAATCAGCCAAACACCAATTTTCTGGAACATATTGCTATTCAAATGCACACCTTTGCCGAATTAATTCGGGAGTAAAAACCTACAAAACCCCAATAAACACCGTAAACCCCATGAATACCCTATGTATATGATTCTACTACTCCCTATATTCAAGGGCTTAGAACAAATAAATCCAATAAAGTACTGTTGTTATTAGGGTTAATCCAGCCCTAAGACCCGAGCTGAATGGCCGCAGGCTTTAAATGACGTCCCAAGAGAAAGGTTTCTGCTGATTTGTCCCGCGATGCCTTAGGCTTGCGGGGAGTCACAGTTTTGAAGACCTTCTTGAAAGCCTCCACAATTTGGCTGTAGCCACTGCCATGAAAGCTTTTAATCAATAAAGCGCCATCGGGCTTTAGGCGTGCCACGGCAAAATCAAGGGCTAATTCAGCTAAATACGCCATCCTGGCGGCATCAGCAACCCCCACCCCCGATAAATTGGGTGCCATATCTGATAGAACCAGGTCTACCTTACTACCCTCTCCGCCAGGCAGCAAAGCAGTAAGCGCTGCAATGCCTGCATCTTCACGAAAATCCCCTTCGATAAAACTAACATCAGCAATGGCTTCCATGGGCAGCAAGTCAATGGCTATGATGCAGCCGTCCGGCTTACCCGACTCAATTTTGGGATTATTTTTGCCCAGCTCAACTAAGCGGGTGCGCACGTACTGCGACCAGCTGCCTGGGGCACTCCCCAAATCGATGACCACCATGCCAGCTTTAATTAAGTGATCTTGCTCATCAATTTCTTTAAGCTTATATACCGCTCGTGCCCGATAACCATCTTTTTGGGCCATCTTTACATAGGGATCATTTAAATGATCTTGTAACCAGCTTTTATTAAATTTATTTTTTGCCACGATGGGCTATTTTCGCTGATTTTTTGGCGGCAGTGCAAAAGCATGCTGTTTCGAATGCACTATCATCGCAAGTTATGACTAAATTGACCATTACCCCTGCCCAACGCAAAGCGCTTAAAGCGAAAGCCCACGACCTCAATCCAGTTGTCATGATTGGTAATGCTGGCTTAAGCCCCAGCGTCATCAAAGAAGCCCAATTGGCACTTAAAAGCCATGAGCTAATTAAAATTCGGGTGCTAGGTGATGATCGTGAATTGCGTGCCGAAATGTACGATAAGCTTTGCGACGCTTTGCATGCTGCTCCTGTTCAACATATCGGTAAATTGCTGGTGGTCTGGCGACCCAAGCCTACTGCCGCAGAAGATGAGGCCTTTGCACGCTCGGCTAAAAAGACCAAGAAAAAAATTCAAGCGCCACGGACTGCGCTCAAGGCAACGCGCAAGTCCGCTGCTAAAAAAGTAAGCTCACCACCCAAAACAGTTGGCAAAGGATCGAAAGCGCCAGTACGTGAATCTAAAATTGGCTGGACTTCGGCAGGCTACACCTCGCGCAAATTAAGCGCACCAGCACCCAATCCTAAGCGCCGTAAAGTGAGACAAAGTAGTACGAAGAAAAAATTATTGGGCTAAGTATTGGGCTAATTCTGCAGGCTTACAGCAGACCATTATTTTTTGCCACTGAGGCGCCATACCAAGATTAAACCTAAAAGACTTTGGCATAAAAATAAAATGCTCGAAACGCCATGTAGCCTACTAAATAAAGTCGCTGATGAAGAAAGCATCACTGGCATACCTTGCTGTAACGCTTGATCGCGAATCATTTCCAGCCAAGGGATAAAAATAAAGGTGGCACATAAAGTACATGCAAGCATACCGAGTAATACCCAGCGGATGAAACGAAATTGATTGAGGCCACGATTCACTAATAAATTGGCAAAAACCAAAAGTGCCACCGAGAATACTAGGCTGACGTAGGCCTCGACACGAAAAATTGCTCCAGCAATCATGCCCGCAGCCTGGCGATCTAATGACTGAGAAAAGATCGTTGGCGCAACCAAGTAACCCACAGTGAGCAAGCTGCCGACCCATAAGCTGCCTAACACCATAAAGAGGCGTTGGGCACTGGCGTAGCTTGAATTATCTGGCACCGAGTTAACCATCGGTATAGCTGAAATTAATTTAGATATAACGCACAGCTAGAATTTCCACTTCGCGATTACCGCCTGGCGCTTGTACTTTTACGACATCGCCCTCTTCTTTGCCAATTAAAGCCCGGGCAATCGGTGAACTAATAGAAATTTTATTGGCAGCGATATCAGCCTCATCGTCACCGACAATTTGATAAGTAAACTTCGTACCGTTTTCTAAATCCTCTAAATCAACCGTGGCTCCAAAAACAACTTGCCCATTTACATCTAGGGAGGCCGGGTCAATGATTTGCGCTGCAGCCAATTTGCTTTCCAAATCTTGAATACGCCCCTCAATAAAGCCTTGCTTTTCTTTCGCAGCATCGTACTCGGCATTCTCGGAAAGATCACCTTGGGCGCGTGCTTCTGAAATTGCGTTAATCACCGCTGGGCGCTCGACGTGCTTCAAGCGCTGCAGCTCTTCTTTCAGAAGTTGCGCGCCAAGCTTAGTAAGTGGAATTGTGCTCATAACCCTAATTCTAAGCTATGGCAGTGAGCGGTGTAAATCCTGCAAAGAATAGACCTCTAAGGCATCTTTACCGCCTCCCGAACTTTTACTAAAGCTCAATAAACCTTCCATGACAGCTCTAGCCGCACTAATTGTTGTGTAGTAAGTCACATTATTTGCCTGGGCACTTGTACGAATCGAGCGGGAATCGGCAATGGCAGTACGGGTTTCATCTACGGTAGTAAAGACCAAGGAGATTTCCCCGTTTTTGATCATGTCAACAATATGCGGGCGACCATCTTTCACTTTATTCACCACGCGTACAGGTAAGCCTGCGGCCGTAATTGCTGCAGCGGTACCCTTCGTGGCAACCATGGGAAAGCCCAATTCATGCAAGATATGCGCCACTTCAACTGCTACCGCCTTATCACTGTCTTTCACGGTTAATACCACTGTGCCACTTTTAGGTAATTTAATACCAGCACCTAATTGCGATTTAAACAGCGCTTCGCCAAACGTCCGCCCCACTCCCATTACCTCACCAGTCGAGCGCATTTCTGGTCCCAAAATAGGATCAATACCAGGAAATTTATTAAAGGGAAAGACCGCTTCTTTAACAGAGAAGTAGTTAGGAATAACCTCAGCCACAATGCCTTGCTGTGCTAAGGTTTGGCCAACCATGCAACGCGCGGCAATTTTTGCTAATTGCAAACCCGTTGCTTTGGATACATAGGGAACAGTTCGCGATGCCCGCGGATTAACCTCGAGTACGTAAATGACATCTTTACCAGCCACATTCTGAATCGCAAATTGCACATTCATTAAGCCAATGACATTGAGGCCTTTAGCCATCGCTGCAGTTTGGCGCTTTATTTCGGCAACTGTTGAGGGTGCTAAGGAGTAAGGTGGCAAAGAGCAAGCCGAGTCACCCGAATGCACTCCGGCTTGTTCGATATGCTCCATCACCGCACCGATAAACACCTGCTGCCCATCGCTAATGCAATCGACATCACATTCAATCGCATCATTTAAAAACCGATCTAATAGCACTGGTGAATCATGCGAAACCTTCATTGCTTCACGCATATAGCGCTGCAAATCACGGCCATCGTGAACAATTTCCATTGCTCTGCCACCTAAGACATACGAAGGTCTCACCACTAAAGGGTAGCCAATTTCTTCAGCTAATTTCAAGGCCTCGTCTTCTGCACGCGCGGTACGATTTGGTGGCTGTAACAAACCCAAGGTTTGCAATAATTTTTGAAAACGCTCACGATCTTCGGCCGCATCAATCATATCGGGTGAGGTACCAATAATCGGTACACCATTCGCCTCGAGGTCTAAAGCTAATTTCAAGGGTGTTTGCCCGCCATATTGCACAATGACACCTAGCGGCTTTTCCTTGGCAACAATTTCTAATACGTCTTCTAAAGTAAGCGGCTCAAAGTACAAACGATCAGAGGTATCGTAGTCAGTTGACACGGTTTCTGGATTGCAATTCACCATGATGGTTTCAAAGCCATCTTCACGTAACGCTAGCGCCGCATGCACGCAACAATAATCAAACTCGATGCCTTGGCCAATACGGTTAGGGCCACCGCCAAGCACCATGATCTTGTCACGCTGGCTCGGGCTTGCTTCACATTCGCCATGCTCAGCCTCATAGGTGGAATATAAATAAGCCGTATTGGTAGAGAATTCAGCAGCGCAGGTATCGACGCGCTTATACACTGGCAATACTTTTAAACGCTGGCGCGCGGCGCGCACCGCGGCAGTTTCGACTTGCAACAACCGTGCTAAACGGCGATCCGAAAAGCCTTTTTGCTTTAAGAAACGTAACTCAGCCGCCAATAGAGTATCGAGCTGGCGCAGCTTTACGTCTGCCTCCAACTGGATGAGTTCTTCAATTTGTTCTAAAAACCAAGGA
>CAIXDG010000170.1 GCA_903918115.1 uncultured beta proteobacterium | reverse complement strand
TGGTTGATGCCTCGATTTGTGGGTTGGGTCAAGCTGCACCGAATCCGATTCGTTGTGTCCAAAAATACTTCCCGCAGGAGATTGCATGAACGCGCCCGTAAATCCGCAGGAACTCGAATTACAAACGGTTGAGTTCAAGCTCGATGGCAAAACAATCATTGCTTATGATGGCGAAACGATTTTAAAAGCAGCTAAACGCCATGGCGTTGATATTCCCCATTTGTGCTTTAAAGATGGTTACGCACCGGATGGCAATTGTCGTGCCTGCGTAGTTGAAATTAATGGCGAGCGGACTTTAGCCCCGAGTTGCTGTCGTAATGCCACTGCTGGCATGGAAGTCAAGGCCCAAAGTGAACGCGCTATTAAAAGCCAGAAATTAGTTTTAGAAATGCTCCTCTCGGATATGCCTGATAAAGGCTATAAGTGGATCGGCGATGACGAGAGCATGCAGTTTGGTGAGTTAAGTAGTTGGGCTAAGCAAATGGATGTCACCGTGCGCCCCGAATTAAAAGCGCTGCGTCGTGAGCAACCCAAGGCGGATATTTCGCATCCAGCCATGGCGGTGAACTTAGATACCTGCATTCAATGTAATCGTTGCTTGCGGGGCTGTCGTGATGAGCAAGTAAATGATGTGATTGGTTACGCAATGCGTGGTAACCATAGTGAAATCGTATTTGATTTGAACGACCCCATGGGCGAGAGTACTTGTGTAGGTTGTGGCGAGTGCGTGCAAGCTTGCCCAACGGGTGCATTGATGCCTAAAGGGTTAATCGGTTCACAAAAAGTGGACAGTAAAGTTGATTCCGTTTGCCCATTTTGCGGTGTTGGCTGCCAAATTACTTACAACATTAAAGATAATGTGATTGTTAGTGTCGATGGTCGTGATGGCCCTGCTAATCACAACCGTTTATGTGTGAAGGGCCGCTTTGGTATGGATTACATTCATAGTCCACAGCGCCTGACTAAACCATTGATTCGTAAGACGGGCGTTCCTAAGGATGAAACTGCGACGCAAGACCCCAATGATTGGTCGAGTATTTTCCGTGAAGCGACTTGGGAAGAGGCTCTAGATGTTGCGGCGAGTAAATTAAAGGGCCTCAATGAAAAATACGGCCGCAAGGTCTTAGCTGGTTTTGGTTCAGCTAAAGGCAGCAATGAAGAAGCTTATTTATTTCAAAAACTAGTACGTACTGGCTTTGGTAACAATAATGTTGATCATTGCACCCGCTTATGTCATGCATCTAGCGTAGCGGCATTATTAGAGGGCGTGGGTTCAGGTGCCGTTAGCAATCAAGTCAATGATGTGGAAAATTCCACGATGATTTTATTGATTGGCTCAAACCCAACAGTAAATCATCCAGTTGCAGCGACTTGGTTTAAAAATGCCGCAAAACGGGGTACTAAGGTGGTGTTAGCCGACCCACGTGTGACACAAATGGGAAAGCATGCGTGGCGCATCATGCAATTTAAGCCTGATACTGATGTAGCGATGCTAAATGCAATGATCTACACCATCATTGAAGAAGGTTTATGCGATCACGAATTTATTAAGAATCGGGCTAATAATTTTGAAGCCCTCAAAGAAAATGTGCAGGGATATAGCCCCGAACTAATGGCGCCTATCTGCGGTATTCCACCAGAAACATTACGTGAAGTAGCGCGCGAGTTTGCGACGACGAAGTCGGCAATGATTTTATGGGGTATGGGCATTAGTCAGCACGTGCATGGTACCGATAATGCCCGCTGCTTAATTGCTTTATCGACCATTGCAGGTCAAATTGGTAAACCAGGTTCGGGCTTGCATCCCTTACGCGGACAAAACAATGTTCAGGGCGCTAGTGATGCAGGTTTAATTCCGATGATGTTCCCTAACTATCAGCGGGTAGACAATGCTAACGCGCATGATTGGTTTGAGAAATTTTGGAAGACTCCATTAGAGTCTAAGCCCGGATATACCGTGGTTGAGATCATGGAAAAGATCTTGGCACCCGATAGTGATCCCGATAAAATTCGTGGCATGTACATCATGGGCGAGAATCCTGCCATGAGTGATCCCGATTTAAATCATGCACGTCATGCTTTGGCTTCGCTAGAGCATTTAGTAGTGCAGGATATTTTCATGACTGAAACAGCTTTATTAGCCGATGTGGTCTTGCCAGCGAGTGCTTGGCCAGAAAAAGTTGGCACAGTGAGTAATACCGATCGT
>CAIXDG010000169.1 GCA_903918115.1 uncultured beta proteobacterium | reverse complement strand
ATGCCAGGCGATAACGTAACGATTACCGTGAAGCTCATCGCCCCGATCGCCATGGAAGAAGGTTTACGTTTTGCGATCCGCGAAGGTGGCCGTACCGTTGGCGCTGGTGTAGTGGCAAAGATTTTGGCTTAAGGTTTGATTAATTGAAAAATAGGGGCGTAGCTCAATTGGCAGAGCGTTGGTCTCCAAAACCAAAGGTTGGGGGTTCGATGCCCTCCGCCCCTGCCACACGTTTAAACTGAAATTACATGTCACAACAGTCGCTTAGTCATCACGAATCTAAATCTGCTTGGGTTACTTTCCTTGCGGTAGGTATCGTTATTGCTGCTTTAGTTTTGTATTACATCCTCATTGATCAATCAATTTGGGTGCGTTTAGCAATTTTGTTTGGCGGTATTGCATTGGCAGTAGGTATTGTTGCCATCTCCCCAGAGGGCAAGCGTTTCATTGTTTATGCAAGAGAGTCTTGGTATGAGGTCAAAAAAGTAGTTTGGCCAACTCGCAAAGAGGCAACCCAAATGACCCTAGTTGTTTTTGGCTTTGTCCTAATCATGTCGCTATTTTTATGGTTTGCAGACAAATTAATTGAATGGTTAGTTTTTTCAGTCCTATTGGGCTGGAAGTGAGTAAAAAATGATTGATGCAGAATTAGCCACCAACCCCCAAGCCACTGGCAATATGCGCTGGTACGTGATACACGCCTACTCTGGCATGGAAAAAAGCGTAAAAAAAGGCTTGGAAGAGCGTATTGCCCAATCCGGCATGGCCGATAAATTTGGCCGTATATTGGTGCCCTCAGAAGAGGTTGTGGAGATTAAGGCAGGGCAAAAGTCCGTTTCAGAACGGCGTTTTTTCCCCGGCTATGTGCTTATTGAGATGGAAATGACCGATGAAAGCTGGCATTTGGTCAAAAATACCCCCAAAGTTACTGGTTTTGTCGGCGGAGTGCGCAATCGCCCCTCCCCCATTTCTACTGCCGAAGTCAGCAAAATCATGGATCAAATGCAGGCCGGGGTTGATAAACCTAAGCCGAAGACCTTATTTGAGGTTGGCGAGATGGTTCGGGTTAAAGAAGGCCCATTTACCGACTTTAATGGCAATGTCGAAGAAGTGAACTACGAGAAGTCGCGTTTACGCGTTTCTGTTACAATCTTTGGTCGCGGTACGCCAGTTGAGCTCGAGTTTGGCCAAGTGGAAAAAATGTAATTTGTATTAGTTTGTCGTGTTTGCAGTAACCGAGGAGCCGATCCAGCATTGCCAAATCTGGTGAAGCGTCTACTCAACGGCGGCTTTGTATTCTATTAATGAACACACGGCGCGCTTTTTAGGAGTAATTAATGGCAAAGAAAATTATTGGTTTTATTAAACTGCAGATTCCTGCAGGAAAAGCCAACCCATCACCCCCCGTTGGACCAGCTTTAGGTCAGCGCGGCCTCAATATTATGGAATTTTGTAAGGCGTTTAATGCTCAAACTCAGAGCATGGAACCTGGCTTACCTATACCCGTAGTTATTACTGCGTTTGCAGACAAGAGCTTCACGTTTGTGATGAAGACTCCGCCGGCTTCAATCTTGATTAAGAAAGCGGCCAAAATTGAAAAAGGTTCGCCGCGTCCGCATACCGATAAGGTGGGGAAAATAACCCGAGCACAAGCTGAAGAAATTGCGAAAACAAAAATGCCAGATCTTACTGCTGCCGATATGGACGCTGCCGTGCGCACGATCGCAGGTAGCGCTCGCTCCATGGGCATTACGGTAGAGGGCCTCTAACATGACAAAATTATCTAAACGCACTAAAGTCATTCAAGCCAAAGTAGACCGTAATAAGTTTTACTCCTTAGATGACGCGCTCAACTTAGTTAAAGAGTGTGCTACTGCCAAATTCGATGAGTCGATTGACGTTGCTGTGCAGTTGGGCATTGATGCTAAAAAATCTGACCAAGTGGTTCGCGGCGCAGTGGTCTTGCCCGCAGGTACTGGCAAGCATGTTCGAGTAGCGGTTTTTGCCCAGGGCGAGAAAGCTGAACAAGCCAAAGCAGCTGGCGCAGAAATTGTTGGCATGGAAGATTTGGCTGAGCAAATTAAGGGCGGAAAAATCGATTTCGATATTTTGATTGCCTCGCCAGACACAATGAAAATTGTTGGTACCTTGGGCCAAGTTTTGGGTCCACGCGGTTTAATGCCAAATCCTAAAGTTGGAACGGTGACGCCGGATGTTGCGACTGCAGTTAAAAATGCTAAAGCAGGTCAAGTGCAATTTCGCGTTGATAAGTCCGGCATCGTGCATGCAAGTATTGGCCGTCGTTCGTTTGAGCCAACTGCACTAAAGAGTAATTTGCTTGCATTGCTTGAGGCCTTAAACAAGGCAAAGCCTGCTTCAACTAAAGGTATTTATTTAAAGAAAGTTGCGGTTAGCAGCACGATGGGTGCTGGTGTACGCGTGGATCAAACTTCGTTACAAGCGGCTCAGTAAGGCGCTGGTAACAAAAAAGAACTTTGGGTCGGCACTCTGTAAGAAGAGGGTCGAACATCAAAGACCGTTGGTGGGGTAAATGGTGGTATTCATTGAAACCTTAATCATTGCAATTGCAATAACCAACGCAGATGGCGAGCCTGGAACCCATTCGTAGCAGTTTGTACGATTGATGAATCAGACGCTGGTGTATGAAGCACCCAACTGCTAGCAGTTGGTTTTTGAGGAGTTAAACCGTGCCTTTGAATGTAGAAGACAAAAAAGCGATTGTTGCTGATGTCGGCGCACAATTGGCGGCGGCTCAAACGGTTGTGTTGGCTGAATATCGGGGTATTCCCGTTGGCGAGCTGACGACATTGCGTGCAAACGCGCGTGCCCAAGGTGTTTATTTGCGTGTTCTAAAAAATACGTTGGCGCGTCGTGCTGCACAAGGAACCCAATTTGAGCCTCTAGCCGATTCGATGGTTGGACCCTTGATTTATGGCATTTCTGTTGACCCTATTGCATCTGCAAAGGTACTGCAGCAATTTGCCAAAACTCAAGAGCATCTAGTCATTAAAGCAGGTCTGTATAACGGCAAGATGTTAGACGTCAATGGTGTGAAAGCCTTAGCGTCAATTCCAAGTCGTGATGAATTGCTTTCCCAGTTGTTGGGAGTCATGTTGGCCCCTGTATCAGCGATGGCCCGAGTGTTGGGCGCAGTTGCTGGGCAAAAAGCCGCTGGCGCTCCCGCACCTGCAGCTGTTCCAGTTGCCGCAGTAGCAGCAACCGAAGCAGTAGCTAAAGCAGTAGCAGATGCAGCGCCCGCTGAGGTTATCGCCGAAGCAGCACCCGCTGTCGAAGCAGCAGCCGACCAATCCAATGTTGAACCCCCCGCTGCTGAATAAGCGCCGGATTAATTATTTAAGTATTAGGAGCTAAAAATGGCAATTACCAAAGAAGAAATTATTGAAGCAGTAGGCAACATGTCGGTAATGGATCTGAATGATCTAGTGAAGGCATTTGAAGAGAAGTTTGGCGTATCAGCTGCAGCAATGGCTGTTGCTGGCCCAGCTGGTGGTGGCGGTGGCGCTGCTGCTGCCGAAGAGCAAACCGAATTTACGGTTAACCTGCTTGAGGTTGGTGGTAACAAAGTTGCTGTGATTAAAGCGGTTCGTGAAATCACAGCACTTGGCCTTAAAGAAGCAAAAGACTTAGTCGATGGTGCACCCAAGCCAATTAAAGAAGGCGTCGACAAGAAATCTGCTGAAGAAGCCAAGAAGAAACTTGAAGAAGCCGGCGCTAAAGCCGAAATTAAGTAATTTAAAAAAAGCCAAGGCTCTGCATTGCAGGGCTTTGGCTATTTTGGTTTGACTTTTTAGAGGTCAAACCCGATTTCATTGTTTGAATTGAAATCAGGTTTGCCTTCTGATACGACTGCAGAAGACAAGTTTGGTCGGGCACTAAATCGTTACGGTTTAGTGTTGTCCGCCAGTGGTTGGTAGAGGCCAACCGCCAAATCTTTGCTCAGTCGCTGAATTCGGAGATGAAATGAACTATAGCTTCACCGAACGTAAGCGTATTCGCAAAAGTTTTGCTAAACGCGTTAATAATCACCAGGTTCCTTACCTGATTGCAACCCAGCTTGAGTCCTATGCAAAATTTTTGCAGGCCGAAAAACCGGCCATGTCTCGCATTAATGAGGGCTTACAGGCAGCCTTTACTTCAGCGTTTCCCATTGTGTCAAACAATGGCTATGCACGCATGGAGTATGTGTCATATCAGTTATCGCAACCCCCGTTTGACGTTAAAGAATGTCAACAACGTGGCTACACCTATCACTCAGCCTTACGCGCCAAGGTGCGTTTGATCATCTATGATCGCGAAGCGCCAACAAAGGTTAAGGAAGTAAAAGAGAGCGAAGTATATATGGGCGAGATTCCGCTCATGACCCAAAATGGCTCTTTTGTGATCAACGGTACCGAGCGTGTGATTGTTTCGCAGTTGCACCGTTCACCAGGCGTATTCTTTGAGCACGACAAAGGCAAAACGCACAGTTCCGGCAAATTGCTGTTCTCTGCCCGAATTATTCCTTACCGTGGTTCATGGCTCGATTTCGAGTTTGATCCTAAAGATATTTTGTATTTCCGCGTTGACCGCCGCCGCAAGATGCCCGTAACCATTTTGCTCAAGGCAATTGGTTTAAGCAACGAGCAGATTTTGGCCAATTTCTTTAATTTTGATCACTTCACCTTAAGCCCTAATGGCGCCTCAATGGAATTTGTGCCACAACGTTTGCGTGGTCAATTAGCCAACTTTGATATCTTGGATAAAAATGGTGAAGTTGTTATTCAGAAAGACAAGCGCATTAATGCTAAACACATTCGTGATCTTGAGGCTGCAAAAACAAAACATATTGTTGTGCCAGATGATTATTTAATTGGCCGAGTAGTGGCAAAAAATATTGTTGATCCAGAGTCGGGTGAAATCCTTGCTTATGCCAACGATGAAATTACCGATGAATTATTAGCCACATTACGTGACGCCGGCATTAAGCAACTAGAAACCATTTATACCAATGATTTAGATTGTGGCGCTTACATCTCGCAAACATTGCGAGCCGATGAAACGGCTGATCAAACTGCTGCGCGCATCGCTATTTATCGCATGATGCGTCCTGGTGAGCCGCCCACAGAAGATGCTGTCGAGGCTTTATTCCAACGCTTGTTTTATAACGAAGACTCCTACGATTTATCCCGCGTCGGACGCATGAAGGTGAATAGCCGCTTGGGTCGTCCAGAAATGGAAGGCGCCATGGTTTTATCCAACGAGGACATTCTCGACACCATTAAGTGTTTAGTTGACCTGCGCAATGGTAAAGGTGAGGTGGATGATATTGACCACCTAGGCAATCGTCGTGTACGTTGCGTAGGCGAGTTAGCAGAAAATCAATTCCGCGCCGGTTTATCGCGAGTAGAGCGCGCAGTTAAAGAGCGCTTAGGCCAAGCTGAAACTGAAAACTTGATGCCGCACGATTTAATTAATAGCAAGCCAATTTCGTCAGCGATTCGTGAGTTCTTTGGCTCATCACAGCTGTCGCAATTTATGGACCAAACCAACCCGCTGTCAGAAATTACCCATAAGCGACGTATTTCTGCTTTGGGACCTGGCGGTTTAACGCGCGAACGTGCTGGTTTTGAAGTGCGTGACGTACATCCAACACACTACGGTCGAGTTTGCCCAATTGAAACCCCAGAGGGGCCAAACATTGGACTGATTAATTCCCTCGCTTTATTTGCGCGCTTAAACGAGCATGGTTTCTTAGAAACCCCCTATCGTAAAGTGAACAACGGCAAGGTAACCGATGAGGTGATGTATTTATCGGCTATCGAAGAAGCGAAGTATGTTATTGCTCAGGCGAATGCCACGATCGATAAGAATGGGAAATTAGCCGATGAATTAGTTTCCGCACGTCAGGCTGGTGAAACTTTAATGCTTAACCCAGATCGGGTTGACTTTATTGACGTCGCTCCAAGCCAAATCGTTTCCGCGGCTGCTTCATTGGTACCTTTCCTTGAGCATGATGATGCTAATCGTGCCTTGATGGGTGCGAACATGCAACGTCAAGCCGTGCCTTGTTTACGTCCTGATAAACCATTGGTAGGTACTGGTCTAGAGCGTATTGTGGCAGTTGACTCGGGCACTGTCGTATTAGCGATGCGTGGCGGTTTAGTTGACTATGTTGATGCCAATCGAATTGTGATTCGCGTAAATGATGATGAAACTGCAGCTGGTGAAGTTGGTGTAGATATTTATAACCTCACCAAATACACGCGCTCCAATCAAAATACGAATATTAATCAGCGTCCTATCGTGCAGGTTGGCGATCAGGTTGCCCGCGGCGACGTGGTTGCTGATGGCGCTTCAACTGATTTAGGTGAGCTGGCGTTAGGCCAAAATATGACCGTGGCATTTATGCCTTGGAATGGCTATAACTTCGAAGATTCGATCTTAATTTCTGAACGCGTTGTAGCCGAGGATCGCTATACCTCAATTCATATTGAGGAATTATCGGTCGTAGCCCGTGATACTAAATTAGGCTCGGAAGAAATCACCCGTGATATTTCTAATTTAGCAGAGTCGCAATTATCTCGCTTGGACGAGAGTGGCATTGTTTACATTGGCGCTGAAGTTGAAGCAGGCGATGTGTTGGTAGGCAAGGTAACGCCAAAAGGCGAAACTACGCTGACCCCTGAAGAAAAGCTTTTGCGGGCAATCTTTGGTGAAAAAGCATCCGATGTAAAAGATACTTCTTTGCGTGTGCCCTCCGGCATGATTGGTACCGTTATCGATGTGCAAGTCTTTACCCGCGAAGGCATTGAACGTGATGCCCGCGCGCAAGCCATTATTCAAGAAGAGCTACAGCGTTATCGGCTCGACTTAAATGATCAATTGCGTATTGTTGAGGGTGATGCATTTAGCCGTCTAGAGAAATTGCTCATGAATAAGGTCGCTAATGGCGGTCCGAAAAAATTGGCTAAGGGTAGCAAAGTTACCCAAGAGTATTTGACTGACTTAGACAAATACCATTGGTTTGATATTCGCCCAGCAGATGATGATGTCGCTACGCAAGTAGAAGCGATTAAATCTTCTATTGAAGCCAAGCGTAAGCAATTTGATGATGCGTTTGAGGTAAAGAAGACCAAGTTGACTCAAGGCGATGACTTGCAGCCAGGCGTAACCAAAATGGTGAAAGTCTATTTAGCTGTGAAGCGCCGCTTACAGCCTGGCGACAAAATGGCTGGCCGTCATGGCAACAAAGGTGTAGTTTCTAAAATTGCACCCGCTGAAGATATGCCATTTATGGCTGATGGTCGTCCAGTTGATATCGTGCTTAATCCCTTAGGCGTTCCCTCACGTATGAATGTAGGTCAAATTTTAGAGACCCACTTAGGTTGGGCTGCCCAAGGCATTGGTAAGCGAATTGATAGCATGATTAAAGACCATGTGAAGCAGGCCGAAATGCGCAAGTTCTTGAAGCAGTTGTATAACGAAACTGGACGCGTTGAGGATATCGATAGCTTTACTGATGAGCAAGTCAATATGCTGGCTGAAAATTTGCGTCAAGGTTTGCCATTCGCGACGCCCGTGTTTGACGGGGCTACCGAAGTAGAAATTGGCAAGATGCTTGATTTAGCTTATCCAGAAGAAGTTGCTGCTGCCCTCAAAATGACGCCATCACGGCAACAAATGATTTTGTGTGATGGTCGAACCGGCGATCAATTTGAGCGTCCGGTCACAGTTGGCGTAATGCACGTCTTGAAACTCCACCATTTGGTCGATGACAAGATGCATGCACGATCTACTGGGCCGTACTCGCTGGTAACTCAGCAGCCATTGGGTGGTAAAGCCCAGTTTGGTGGTCAGCGCTTTGGTGAAATGGAAGTCTGGGCGTTAGAGGCTTATGGTGCAGCTTATGTATTACAAGAAATGCTCACCGTGAAGTCAGATGACGTTACCGGCCGAACCAAAGTGTATGAAAACATCGTCAAAGGCGAGCATACGATTGATGCGGGCATGCCCGACTCATTCCATGTGCTGGTAAAAGAAATCCGTTCGTTGGGTATTGACATTGACATGGAGCGTAACTGATATGAAAGCATTGCTCGATCTATTTAAGCAAACACAGGGCGAAGAGCAGTTTGATGTCATTAAAATTGGCCTCGCTTCCCCCGAAAAAATTCGTTCATGGTCATTTGGCGAAGTGCGCAAGCCAGAAACGATTAACTATCGTACTTTTAAGCCTGAGCGCGACGGTTTGTTTTGTGCCAAGATTTTTGGCCCAACCAAAGACTATGAGTGCTTATGTGGCAAATACAAGCGGCTGAAATTCCGTGGCGTTATTTGCGAAAAATGTGGTGTTGAAGTCACTTTGGCTAAAGTGCGTCGTGAGCGCATGGGTCATATTGAGTTAGCTGCACCCGTTGCCCATATTTGGTTTTTAAAATCATTGCCATCCCGTTTGGGCATGGTGCTCGATATGACTTTGCGTGATATCGAGCGGGTACTCTACTTTGAAGCTTATGTTGTGGTTGATGCGGGCTTAACTCCTGAGGGAGCGATGAAGCGCGGCCAAATTATGTCGGAAGAAGAGTACAACGCGAAGCTTGAAGAATTCGGTGATGGTGCGTTTACGGCCATTATGGGGGCTGAAGGCATTCGTGATCTACTGCGCTCAATCGATATTAATCGTGAGGTTGAAACTATCCGTGCCGATTTAAAGGCAACCGGTAGCGATGCCAAGATTAAGAAGTATGCAAAACGTTTGAAGGTATTAGAGGCATTCCAGAGCTCAGGAATTAAGCCTGACTGGATGATCATGGAAGTGTTGCCAGTACTACCACCCGAGTTGCGCCCCTTGGTGCCCTTGGACGGCGGTCGTTTTGCAACCTCTGATTTGAATGATCTTTATCGCCGAGTTATTAATCGTAATAATCGCTTAAAGCGTTTACTCGAGTTACGCGCGCCTGAAATTATTGTGCGTAATGAAAAACGCATGTTACAAGAAGCGGTTGATTCATTACTTGATAACGGTCGTCGTGGTAAGGCTATGACTGGCGCCAATAAGCGCCCTCTCAAGTCTTTGGCTGAAATGATTAAAGGTAAGAGTGGTCGTTTCCGGCAAAACTTGTTAGGTAAGCGCGTTGATTATTCTGGCCGCTCAGTTATCGTGGTTGGCCCAACGTTGAAATTGCATCAGTGCGGTTTGCCAAAATTAATGGCCTTGGAATTATTTAAGCCATTTATTTTTAATAAGCTCGAGACCTTAGGTATTGCAACCACGATTAAGGCTGCAAAAAAAGAAGTTGAGAGTCAAACACCAATCGTTTGGGACATTCTCGAAGAAGTGATTCGCGAACATCCGATTATGTTGAACCGTGCACCAACGTTGCATCGTCTCGGTATTCAGGCTTTTGAGCCGATGCTGATTGAAGGTAAAGCGATTCAGTTACACCCCTTGGTTTGCGCGGCATTTAATGCCGACTTTGACGGCGATCAAATGGCGGTGCACGTGCCTTTATCACTCGAAGCGCAAATGGAAGCACGCACTCTCATGTTGGCTTCGAACAATGTCTTGTTCCCAGCGAACGGCGAGCCTTCGATCGTGCCGTCGCAAGACGTTGTTTTGGGTTTGTATTACGCGACCCGCGACAAGATTAATGGCAAAGGTGAGGGCATGGTTTTTGCCAATATCACTGAAGTTGTTCGGGCTTATGAAGCTGGTGTTGTTGAGCTAGCCTCCCGTGTGGCAGTGCGTATTACCGAGTTTGATATTGTTGATAAGAAAGCAGAAGGCGATGCGCGTTTTGCTGAGAAAACCACGATTTATCAAACCTCCGTTGGCCGCGCAATTTTGTCTGAAATTTTGCCCAAGGGTATGGCCTTTGAAGAGATTAACAAGCCCCTCAAGAAGAAAGAAATTTCACGGCTTATTAATACTTCATTTCGGAAGTGTGGCTTACGCGAGACGGTAATTTTTGCCGACCGACTCTTGCAATCGGGTTTCCGTTTAGCCACTAAAGCTGGAATCTCGATTGCGATTGATGACATGTTAATTCCGCATGCGAAAGAGCGCATCATTACCGATGCTTCCAATAAGGTGAAAGAGTACGACAAGCAATTTATGTCGGGCCTGGTGACCAACCAAGAACGTTATAACAACGTAGTTGATATTTGGGGTGCGGCTGGCGATCAGGTTGGCAAAGCAATGATGGATGAGTTATCGCACGTTGAGGTTTTAGATCGCAACGGCAATAAAGCCCGTCAAGAATCATTTAATTCAATTTACATGATGGCCGATTCAGGCGCGCGCGGATCAGCTGCGCAAATACGTCAGTTGGCTGGTATGCGTGGATTGATGGCAAAGCCTGATGGCTCAATCATCGAGACGCCAATTACGGCTAATTTCCGTGAAGGTTTGAATGTTTTGCAGTACTTCATTTCTACCCACGGTGCACGTAAAGGCTTAGCCGATACAGCGTTGAAGACCGCAAACTCGGGTTATTTAACGCGTCGTTTATGCGACGTGACCCAAGATCTAGTGGTCATTGAAGATGATTGCGGCGCTACCAGTGGCGTCACCATGAAGGCCCTAGTTGAAGGCGGAGAAATTATTGAGGCCTTACGCGATCGCATTTTAGGTCGGGTGTGCATCGACGATATTCTCAATCCAGAGACTCAGGAAGTCATCATTCCACATGACACCTTGCTTGACGAAGATCATGTAGACCAAATTGTGGCGCTGGGTATCGACGAAGTGAAAGTACGCACTGTCTTGTCTTGTTTAACGCGTTATGGTTTGTGTGCGAAGTGCTACGGCCGTGATCTCGGACGTGGTGGTCTGGTTAACGTTGGTGAGGCTGTAGGCGTTATTGCTGCTCAGTCAATTGGCGAGCCAGGCACGCAGTTAACGATGCGTACGTTCCACATCGGCGGTGCTGCATCACGAGCACTAGTTGCAAGTAATGTTGAAGCAAAATCAAGCGGTACTTTGAAGTTTTCCTCATCGATGCGCATGGTTAAAAATGCTAAAGGTGAGCAATTGGCAATTTCTCGCTCAGGAGAGGCGCTCATTGTTGATGACAATGGCCGCGAGCGTGAACGTCATAAGGTTCCCTACGGCGCAACGTTAGTCTTAAAAGAAGGCGCTGCCGTTAAGGCTGGTGCTAGTTTGGCCACTTGGGATCCTTTAACTCGACCTATCATTTCTGAGTATGCGGGTATTGCACGCTTTGATAACGTGGAAGAGGGCGTCACAGTTGCCAAGCAGGTCGATGAAGTAACTGGTCTTTCCACCTTAGTGGTAATTGATGGCAAGCGCCGAAGTGCAGCCAGCAAAGGGGTTCGTCCGGTGATTAATTTGATCGACGATCAAGGTGCAGAGGTCCTGATTACTGGTACTGATCATCCTGTGACCATCGGTTTACAAGTGGGCGCTTTGATTACCGTTAAAGATGGCCAGAAGGTTGAAGTTGGCGAAGTCTTGGCGCGTATTCCGATTGAATCGCAAAAGACCCGTGACATTACCGGCGGTTTGCCACGCGTTGCTGAATTATTTGAAGCACGCTCACCAAAAGATGCCGCAGTATTGGCTAAGGTCACCGGCACAGTATCTTTTGGTAAAGAAACTAAAGGTAAACAGCGTTTGGTTATTACCGATATGGATGGCGAAGCCAATGAGTTCTTAATTGCCAAAGAGAAACAAGTGCTCGTGCATGATGGCCAAGTGGTAAATAAAGGCGAGATGATTGTGGAAGGCCCTGCCGACCCACACGATATCTTGACACTGAGAGGCGCAGAAGAGTTAGCAATTTATATTGTTGATGAGGTCCAGGACGTCTATCGTTTGCAAGGCGTGAAGATTAACGACAAGCACATTGAAGTGATTGTGCGGCAGATGTTGCGTCGTGTACAGATCTCCGATCCAGGCGATACCGGCTTCATTATGGGCGAGCAAGTTGAGCGCTCGAAGTTGTATGACGCCAATGATCGGGTGATTGCTGAAGGTAAACACCCTGCTCAGTTTGAAAACGTACTTTTGGGTATTACTAAAGCCTCTTTATCAACGGACAGCTTTATTTCGGCAGCCTCTTTCCAAGAAACAACGCGTGTTTTGACCGAGGCCGCAATTATGGGCAAAGTCGATACCTTGCGCGGTCTCAAGGAAAACGTCATTATTGGGCGCCTTATTCCAGCGGGTACCGGCTTGTCTTATCGCCGTGCACGTAAGGTTCGCGAGCAATTTGAGCGTGATCGTGCGCAGATGATTGCTGCCGAGGAAGAGGCCCTAGCAAATGCGCCCGAGCTGCCAGTTGAGGCCGAAGTGGTTGTTGCAGCCCCTGAAGGAGAGGCTGAGCAAAGCTAAGCGCCCGATTTTGTTGCCATTCTGGCCAGTTTTTCTTGTTGCAGGTTGACGGGAAAGGCTGGCCAAGCTAGAATGCTGAGTTCTACTGAATTAGTAGGAAGTCAGCATTCGATGGCAGCCTGCGAAAAGTTGCCTAAGTTACTGATTTTCTTATAAAAAAGCATTAAGAAGTACTAACCGAGCCATTTATGCCGACAATTAACCAGTTATTGCGTAAGCCTAGAAGTAGGCTTACCGTTAAAAGCAAAAGTCCAGCCCTGCAGAATAGTCCGCAGCGCCGGGGCGTTTGTACACGTGTTTACACCACGACCCCAAAGAAGCCTAACTCCGCCTTACGCAAAGTAGCAAAAGTAAGATTAACGAATGGTTTTGAAGTTATTTCCTACATTGGTGGCGAAGGCCACAATTTGCAAGAGCACTCAGTTGTACTGATTCGTGGTGGCCGTGTAAAAGATTTGCCTGGTGTGCGCTATCACATTGTGCGTGGTTCCCTAGACTTGCAGGGTGTAAAAGATCGCAAACAGTCGCGCTCAAAATATGGCGCTAAACGCGCTAAGAAGTCCGCTTAAGTTTTGCTGTTGTAGTTGGTAATTGTAGTGTCTGACTGAAAAGTCAAGTAAGTGGTTACTTCGTTTTTAGCCCAAGCATTTAAAAGCTAAAAATAGTTGAGTAACTAAAGTGGGAGGCTGATTTCAGGCTCCCCTAACTGAACTGATAGGAGTTGTTATGCCGCGTCGTCGCGAAGTCCCCAAAAGGGAAATTCTTCCTGATCCAAAATTCGGGAATGTAGAAGTAGCTAAATTTATGAACGTCCTGATGTTGGACGGCAAAAAATCAGTGGCCGAGCGCATCGTTTATGGCGCCTTTGATCACATTGAGAAAAAAGCCAATAAAGAACCTTTAGAGATTTTTTCAACCGCGATGGGTAATGTAAAGCCCATGGTTGAAGTTAAGAGTCGACGTGTTGGCGGTGCAAACTACCAAGTTCCAGTAGAGGTTCGTCCATCCCGCCGTTCTGCTTTGGCAATGCGCTGGTTGCGCGAGGCCGCAAAAAAGCGTGGCGAAAAATCGATGGCACAACGCCTTGCTAACGAATTGCTCGAAGCTGCTGAAGGTCGCGGCGGAGCAATGAAAAAGCGCGAAGAAGTACACCGTATGGCGGAGGCTAATAAGGCCTTCTCCCATTTCCGTTTCTAAGTATTCAGTCAAGAAGAGGCAACAGTGGCACGTAAAACACCTATTGAGCGCTATCGCAATATTGGCATCTCGGCTCACATCGATGCAGGCAAAACCACTACGACTGAGCGCGTACTGTTTTATACCGGAGTGAATCACAAAATTGGTGAAGTTCACGATGGCGCAGCCACCATGGACTGGATGGAGCAAGAGCAGGAGCGCGGAATTACGATTACCTCTGCGGCCACCACCACTTTCTGGAAAGGGATGGCGGGAAATTACCCCGAGCATCGCATTAACATTATTGATACCCCAGGTCACGTCGATTTCACGATTGAAGTGGAGCGCTCGATGCGCGTGCTGGATGGCGCATGTATGGTTTATTGTGCAGTAGGTGGAGTACAGCCGCAGTCTGAAACAGTATGGCGTCAGGCGAATAAGTATGGTGTGCCTCGCTTAGCTTTTGTTAATAAAATGGATCGTACGGGCGCGAATTTCTTCAAGGTCTACGACCAAATGAAGACGCGTCTTAAAGCTAACCCGCTGTTAATTCAAATACCCATTGGCGCCGAAGAAAAATTCCAAGGCGTTGTCGACTTAGTAAAAATGAAAGCGATTTATTGGGACGAAGAATCACAGGGCACAAAATTTACTTACGCCGATATTCCTGCAGAACTACAAGCTTCTGCTGATGAGTGGCGTGAAAAAATGCTCGAAGCTGCTGCTGAAAGCTCTGAAGTACTGATGGATAAATACCTCAGCGGCGAAGCCTTAACAGAAGAAGAAATAAAGGCAGCGCTACGTCAACGAACGATTGCAGGTGAAATTGTGCCAATGCTCTGCGGCACTGCATTTAAAAACAAAGGCGTTCAAGCCATGTTAGATGCAGTTGTCGATTTTTTACCTTCGCCCTTAGATGTACCTCCAGTTGATTGTGAGAAAGAAGACGGCACCCCAACCACCAGAGCAGCAGCCGATAGCGAAAAATTTTCTGCTTTGGCATTTAAGATCATGACCGACCCATTTGTTGGCCAGCTCATATTTTTCCGGGTCTATTCTGGGGTAATGAAATCAGGCGACACCATTTATAACCCGATCAAGGGTAAAAAAGAACGTGTGGGTCGTCTCTTGCAAATGCATGCGAATCAACGCGAAGAAATTAAAGAGGTTTTTGCGGGTGATATTGCTGCTGCAGTGGGTTTAAAAGACGCGACAACGGGCGAAACGCTATGCGATCCCGATAGTATTGTGATCCTCGAGCGCATGGTTTTCCCCGAGCCGGTTATTTCACAAGCGGTCGAACCAAAAACTAAAGTTGACCAAGAAAAAATGGGCTTGGCTTTAAATCGCTTAGCTCAGGAAGATCCTTCGTTCCGGGTAAAAACCGATGAAGAGTCTGGTCAAACGATTATTTCAGGTATGGGCGAATTGCACTTAGAAATTTTGGTCGATCGTATGAAGCGCGAGTTTGGTGTTGAGGCAACTGTTGGTAAACCTCAAGTTGCTTATCGTGAAACGATTCGTAAAAATTGCGACGAAATTGAGGGCAAGTTTGTTAAGCAGTCTGGCGGCCGTGGGCAATATGGACACGTCGTATTAAAGCTTGAGCCACAAGCACCAGGTAAAGGCTTTGAATTCGTCGACGCAATTAAAGGCGGTGTTGTACCGCGCGAATACATTCCTGCAGTTGAAAAAGGCATTGTCGAAACTTTAAATGCTGGCGTGCTCGCTGGTTATCCAGTAGTCGATATCAAAGCGACCCTCTTCTATGGTTCGTATCACGATGTTGACTCGAATGAAAACGCCTTTAAGATGGCCGGTTCAATTGCCTTTAAAGAAGGCATGCGCCGTGCATCACCAGTATTACTAGAGCCAATGATGGCCGTTGAAGTTGAAACGCCAGAAGATTTTATGGGTAACGTGATGGGCGATCTTTCTTCACGCCGCGGTATTTTGCAAGGTATGGATGATATTCCGGGAGGCGGCAAAATTGTGCGTGCTGAAGTGCCTTTAGCAGAAATGTTTGGTTATTCAACCAGCTTGCGCTCGTTAACGCAAGGTCGCGCTACCTACACCATGGAATTTAAGCATTACTCAGAAGCACCTAAGAATGTTGCCGAAGCAGTAATGGCAGCAAAATCGAAGTAAATCGGTAAAGCAATTTTACGTAACCTTAATTTTTTAAAGACTGAACTTAGTTAAACAGAAGGCAGATAAAAAATGGCAAAAGAAAAATTTGAGCGGACTAAACCGCACGTTAACGTCGGTACGATTGGCCACGTTGACCATGGCAAAACAACCTTGACTGCGGCGATTACTACCGTGCTCTCTAAGGTATTTGGTGGCGAGGCAAAAGCCTACGACCAAATTGACGCTGCGCCAGAAGAGAAGGCCCGCGGTATTACGATTAATACTGCGCACGTCGAGTATGAGACGAAGAATCGTCACTACGCGCACGTCGATTGCCCAGGTCACGCTGATTACATTAAGAACATGATTACTGGTGCTGCGCAAATGGATGGCGCCATCTTAGTGGTATCGGCTGCCGATGGTCCAATGCCCCAAACCCGTGAACATATTTTGCTCGCCCGCCAAGTTGGCGTGCCTTACATCATCGTCTTTTTAAATAAGTGCGATATGGTTGACGATGCTGAACTGCTCGAGTTAGTCGAAATGGAAGTGCGTGAGCTCTTATCCAAATACGACTTCCCTGGTGATGACACCCCGATTGTTAAGGGTTCTGCCAAGCTAGCCTTAGAGGGCGACAAGGGTGAACTCGGTGAAGGCGCCATCATGGCCTTAGCCGAAGCCTTAGATACTTATATCCCAACCCCCGAGCGCGCAGTTGACGGTGCGTTTTTGATGCCAGTTGAAGATGTCTTCTCGATCTCCGGTCGCGGTACAGTAGTTACTGGCCGTATCGAGCGTGGCATTGTTAAGGTTGGCGAAGAAATTGAAATCATCGGTATTAAGCCCACCATCAAAACCACCTGTACTGGGGTTGAGATGTTCCGCAAATTACTCGATCAAGGTCAAGCAGGCGATAACGTCGGTATTCTTTTGCGCGGCACCAAGCGTGAAGAAGTCGAACGGGGTCAAGTCTTAGCGAAGCCAGGTTCAATTACACCGCATACCCACTTCACTGCCGAAGTGTATGTGCTCTCTAAAGATGAAGGTGGTCGTCATACGCCCTTCTTTAACAACTATCGTCCCCAGTTTTACTTCCGTACTACCGACGTAACCGGATCGATTGAGTTGCCAAAAGATAAAGAGATGGTGATGCCAGGCGATAACGTAACGATTACCGTGAAGCTCATCGCCCCGATCGCCATGGAAGAAGGTTTACGTTTTGCGATCCGCGAAGGTGGCCGTACCGTTGGCGCTGGTGTAGTGGCAAAGATTTTGGCTTAAGGTTTGATT
>CAIXDG010000168.1 GCA_903918115.1 uncultured beta proteobacterium | reverse complement strand
TAAAACCCCAAAGCCCACCAATCGCTAAGGTCGCCGTTAAAGCAGTAGTTGCGCTCACACTCATTTTTAACAACTCACCGCCATAGGGCTCTAAGAGCACGTCATTCATACTAAATGCCATCGTGCCAAATCCCACAACGACCAAACGCCGTACCGCATTTCCACCGGCAGTAAAAGTGCGCCATGATTGCATAAAGGAGGGCTCAGCTTGATTAGCGCGACTCCGAATTTGGGTTCGTGTTTCCTGCTTCCATAAAGCAATCACATTCAAAATAATCGTAATCAATGCTGAGGCTTGAATCACCTGAATTAAACGTGCAGGGCTAAATTGCTCGAGGGCCAAACCAAAAGCCAAGGCACTAATAATCATGCCAAAGAGTTGCATGACGTACATTAAACCCACCACTTTCGGCTGCGCTTCAACCGGCGCTAAATCAGTAGCTAGGGCAAGCCCAACTGTTTGTGTCATGTGCACTCCTGCACCAACAAAAAGAAAAGCTAGGGCCGAGGCTGCCCAACCAATCCAGACTGGCGCTTGACTAGATTGACCGCCGCCAGATAAAACCAATAAAGCAAATGGCATGATCGCCAAGCCGCCAAATTGCACTAAGGTACCCATCCAAATATAAGGCACCCTTCTCCACCCTAAGGCCGACTTGTGGTTATCGGAACGAAAGCCAATTAAGGCACGAAAGGGTGCAAACAAAATCGGCAATGAAATCATCACCGAAACAATTGATGCGGGTACATGCAACTCAACAATCATGACCCGATTCAAAGTGCCAACCAATAGCACTAAAGCCATGCCAACCGATACTTGAAAAAGAGACAGCCGTAAGAGGCGCGATAAGGGTAAATCGGCTGAGGCAGCGTCAGCAAAAGGTAAAAAGCGTGGTCCCAGCTCCGACCAACCTTGAATTAACTTTTTAGTTACTCGGTTCATCTAAAAAATTTTACCTTAGCGCTGCAAAGAAAATGGCTGGGATGTGCGATCCCAGCCATGCACGAAAAGCTAAAGTACTTTACTTCTTCGCTGCAGGTGCTGCCATGGGTGCTGCTGCCATGGGTGCTGCTGAAGGTGCTGCTGCCATAGATGCCGGCATTGGAGCATTGCCTTGTAAAAAAGCTTTGACCCAAGTCGTGTTAGAAACAATTGCTAAATGAACGCAGAAAGAACTAATCGCTACCGCTGCAATAAAAATAGGAATTCCAACGGTGGGTTTTACAACGGTCCACATTTTTCCGTAAATCATCTTTGATCTCCTCTTTTTATTTGAGCCAAGGCGAGTAGATATAAGCCAGTAAATGGGCAAGAGCTGCGATCATGCCGAAAAACTGGGTCCCTTGAATCAGATTACGGTGCAACTCTTCCGATTCAGCATCATTTAAGCCGGTTAGGCTTACATTTCCGTTTGACATTGTTTTGTCTCCCATCGAAATAAAAACTACTTTCGTGCCAAACCCGCACGAGGGTTTTATTACTAAAAGCGACTTGCATGAAACTTTAAAAACCACTTCGACTACATGTGTAATATAAAAATTACACAATGACTTGTCAACTAAATTTTACATATTTTGGGTGAAATCTACCTAGGGGATATACCTATATAGATAAAGGACAAATAGCCCAAAAAGGGCTATTGTCTGTGGGGCGCTTATGCAGGCGCTTGAGGGGCGCTGCTTGTGGGGGCGCCATGGGCTAGAAGGGCTTATTTAGCTAACTAGTACCCGCTTGAACAGCCCGCTTTTTGGTCAATTTACCGACCAAAGGCCAGAGCAAGAGTCCTAAAGCAAGCGCGGTTATAGACCCAACCAGGTAATTTGAGAAGAAGATCTCCAGGGTTCCCTGGGAGAGCAACATCGATTGCCGGAAGGAATCTTCCGCCCGATCTCCCAGTACCAAGGCCAACACCATTGGCGCCATGGGGTAATCTAACTTCTTAAAGAGATAGCCTAGCACCCCAAAGCCCATCATCAGCCAAACATCGAAATTCGCGTTATGTACCGTATAGGCGCCGACCGCACAGATCACAATAATGACGGGTGCAATGATCGAAAAGGGAATGCGCAAAATCGACGCAAACAAAGGTACGCAGGTTAAAACAACAAATAAACCGGCTAAATTACCCAAGTACATACTGGCGATTAAGCCCCAAACAAAGTCTGGTTTCTCAACAAACAGTAATGGACCGGGCTGCAGTCCCCAAATTAATAAGCCACCCAATAGCACGGCTGCTGTTGGCGAGCCTGGGATGCCCAAGGAAAGCATGGGCAACAAGGCCGCAGTACCGGCTGCATGGGCCGCTGTTTCAGGCGCAATAATTCCCTCCATCTCGCCTTTGCCAAAGTTTTCACCCCGCTTAGAGACCCGTTTTGCTACCCCGTAGGACATAAATGAAGCTGGAGTGGCGCCGCCGGGAGTAATGCCCATCCAGCAACCAATTAAACAACTACGCAAGGAAGTGGCCCAATATTTGGGCAACTGCTTCCAGGTCTCCCAAACAATTTGACTCCGAATTTTGGCGGTTGCCCCGGAGAATGAAAGCCCTTCTTCCATCGACAAAAGAATCTCGCCAATACCGAATAAGCCAATCACCGCAATTAAGAAATCAAAACCGCGCATTAATTCAGGATTACCAAAAGTTAAGCGTAATTGACCTGTAACGGTATCCATCCCAACGGTAGCTAAAGCAAAACCCAGCATCATGGCAGAGATCACTTTAAATGGCGAACCTTTATTCATCCCCACAAAACTACAGAAGGTTAAAAAATAGACTGCAAAGAATTCAGGCGGTCCAAATTGCAAAGCAAACTTTGCGACCAATGGCGCTAAGAAAGTAATCATCACAATGGCAAAAAACGCGCCCACAAATGAAGAAGTGAATGCAGTAGTTAAGGCGGCGCCAGCTTTTCCATTCCGTGCCATGGGGTAACCGTCAAACGTCGTTGCCACCGACCAAGGTTCGCCAGGAATATTAAATAAGATCGAAGTAATCGCCCCGCCAAACAAAGCGCCCCAATAAATACAAGAGAGCATGATGATCGCGGAAGTAGGCGGCATCGTAAATGTCAGGGGCAATAAAATCGCAATGCCGTTAGCGCCTCCCAAACCAGGCAACACCCCAATAATGACGCCCAACGTTACACCGACTAACATCAGCAATAAATTAAACGGTGTCATTGCAACCGCAAAACCCTGAAACAGTAAATTAATTTCTTCCAACGTAAACTCCTAAAGATGCGGTGAAGTGTGCTCTATGCGAATTTTTATTGCATACCAAATAAAGCTAAGGGGTTAAACCACGAGCCATGCGGTAGTGGCACCTGAAACCAGATTTCAAATAGAACATATAAGGCCACACTCACACCCACACCAACGGCAATAGCCTTCCAGTAAGCGTACTTACCTAACCACACCATAAATACGGCAATGTAAATTGCAGCTGAGACATAAATACCAATGAGCTGCACGCCTAATACAAAAACAAGGGCCGGCAGAAAAACTGCCATCACTTGACGGAAAGGCTCTTTTTCAACGAAAGCCTCATCCTTTTGTTGCTTACTTTGAAAGATCGCTTGATACAAAGTAACCGTGCTTGAAAGCAAAATAATTAAACTAATGTAAAAGGGGAAGTAACCCGATTGTGGGCCATCACTGCCCCAAGATGCGCCTAACTTAAGACTCCCCGTCATCACGACAAAGCCAAAAATTAAAAATAATAAGGCGGTAACAATTTCCATCGTTCTAACACTAACGACCATTTCTTGCTTTGAAGGTTCAGACATAGTTCAATCGAATAAATAAAAATACATTTAAATAAAAAAACAGGCCTCTAGACAACTGTGTAGAAGCCTGATTCGAACTCACGCTAATCACTGGGCGATAAAGCCTGCTTCTTTCATGAGCTTTACGTGTAAGGCTTCATTTTTACCGAGCCAATTCACATACTCTTGGCCTGTCATAAAGGTTTGGTTAAATGCGCCATCCGCCATAAATTTCTTCCACTCTGGCGTCTCACGAACCTTTTTGAGCACGCCGATAAAGTAATCAACCTGCTCCTGTGAAACACCTGGGGACATAAATATACCGCGCAACATCACATAGTCAGTGGGCACGCCTACCTCTTTGCAGGTAGGCACGTCATACCAAGATTGAGTAGGGGTAATCTTCTCTTTGTAAGGCATGCGCTTTTCATCAAACACACATAAAGCACGTAATTTGCCTGCCCGCCATTGCGCCACTGCCTCAATGGGATTATTGACTGAAGAATCAATATGATTACCAACCAATTGCACCGCCACATCACCGCCGCCTTTAAAGGGGATATAAGTGAACTTAGCGCCAGTGGCTTTTTCTAAAGCAACAGTAATAATTTGATCTTCTTGTTTAGAGCCAGTACCGCCCATCTTAAATTTACCTGGGCCTGCAGCCTTAGCCGCATCAATAAACTCTTTTGCAGTTTTATATGGTTTTTCCGTGTTATCCCACAAAACAAATTGGTCTAGAGCCATCATCGCTACAGGTGTCATATCGCGCCAATTGAACGGCACACCAGTGGCTAAAGGCGTAGTAAATAAATTGGAAAGGGTAATCACAATTTTATGGGGGTCGCCTTTAGCCTCTTTCATTGCTAAGAAGCCCTCTGCGCCTGCACCAGCTGCTTTATTTACCGGAATAACTGACTGCTTCATCAAATTATTTTTCGTAATAATGCCTTGAATCATGCGCGCCATTTGATCAGCGCCACCGCCAGGGCCTGCAGGAATAATAAATTCAACTGGTTTGGTTGGCTCCCAAGCTGCCCATGCGGGGCTCACAGTAATAGCTGTGAATGCGATAGCCAACCCTAAAAAAACTCTGTTGCGCTGTTTCATGTATTTACTCCGAATTTGAAAATGTTAGATACCAATCTTACCTTGGCTTCTAAAAATTGATGCACTGATTTTTCATTAAAACTGGGAATCTTTTGTTGACCGCCATCAATAAAGCCAATTTCTTGGTCTAGGTATGAACAATACCTAGTAAAAACCCTTAGATCTTACGCTGCGCCGTTAATTAAGGACCTTATACCCACGGCCTCTCAAACAAGTCATCACGATATTCTCTTGGGCCTTATTACCTTGATAGAGGCCTAGCCCGCCACCAACGATGCCACCGACACCAGCGGCCTGAGCAATATTCGATCCTGTTCCGCCTGCAACCAAGCCCAATAATGCGCCAGCTGCAACGCCAATTGCCGCATCAGTTGCACCAGATTTCACTGCGCCATCTTGTTGCGTTGCGTAAGCCTGACACTGCTGTAAATCCGTATCGTATTTAGCTTGATTGACACCCTGCATATCCACAATCGGCTTCACTTGGGCGCCAGCGCAAGCGACTAAAAATACGGGGATAAAAACAAGTGTCAAGGCTTTCATGGAAATTTACTTTCTAAGGCAGAATAAAACGCTAGTGATTGCATATACGCTGATATACATAAGCGATAGTATATTGAAATTAGAACTAAATGGTGCTACTAAGTGGTGCCGGAAAGAGGAATCGAACCTCCGACCTTCGCATTACGAATGCGCTGCTCTACCAACTGAGCTATTCCGGCTTAAAGCTAGTAGAAATTTTAGCTTAGGCCAAAGTGGTAAATAAATCTTAGGCTAAATGATAGGTGCGTAAGCGTTCAATTTCTTCGCCCGCCCCCAGCATCACGGATACCCGCTGATGCAGCGCAGTCGGCTTAATTTCCAAAATACGCTGCTTGCCATCGATCGCCTGTCCGCCGGCTTGTTCGACTAAAAAACCCATCGGATTGGCCTCATACATTAAGCGCAACTTGCCCGGCTTATTAGGCTCGCGCTGATCCCAGGGGTACATAAATACTCCACCGCGCATCAAGACTCGATGTACATCGGCAACCATCGAGGCGATCCAGCGCATATTGAAATCTTTTTGGCGCACACCGGTTACGCCCGCTAGACATTCTTCAATGTAACGCTGCACTGGTTTAGCCCAGTGCCGCGAATTCGACATATTGATGGCAAATTCTTTGGCCGCTTGCGGAATGCTGATGCCCTGTTTAGTCAACATAAATTGGTCTGTTATAGGATCAAGCGTAAAAAGGTCAACACCCGCGCCTAAGCTCATGACTAAAGTTGTTTGCGGGCCATACACTACATACCCCGCTGCAACTTGCTGAGATCCTGCTTGCAAAAAATCCGTTGTCTCGAGCGGTGCATTAGGAATAGGTTTTTTTAATATAGAAAAAATGGTACCGATGGATACATTCACATCGATGTTAGAAGAACCATCGAGTGGATCAAACAAGATCAAGTAACTGCCCTCTCCCGAACCCACTGGAATTGGTAATTCCATTTCTTCTGAGGCAATGCCTGCTAAAGCGCTACACCCACTTAGCCCAGCAATTAACGTGTCATTGGCAATCACATCTAACTTTTGTTGCACTTCACCCTGCACATTACCAGTGCCTGCTGAGCCCAATAAACCAATGAGAGGGCCTTGGGCAACCGCCTGACTCAAACCGATACAAGAATGGCTTAAGGCTAATAAGAGCTCCTGCAATCCATCTGGCAAGGCTTGGTCTTGAACCCGCATTGTGGCTAAGTAGGATTTAAAATTCATGGTCTTATTCTAGAGCTTTATTCACTACTTCTCGTACATCAGCCGAGAGCTTAGGGTTTGCTGCTACCTGCTCTAAAGCTGCCCGCATCTTGCTTTGATAAGGTTCAGCAAAGGAACGCCAACGATCTGCAGCGCGCGCTAAGCGAGCCGCTACTTGCGGATTAATTAAATCGAGTTCTAACACGGCTTCAGCCCAAAAAGCATAGCCCCCACCATTCCATTGATGAAACCCGGCTGGATTTGCCATGCAAAAAGTATGAATCAAGCTGCGTACCCGGTTGGGGTTAGTCATCTTGAAGGCAGGATGATTGCGTAAACCGCGGACGCGTTCCAAAGGAGCATCAAGCGAACACATCGCCTGTAAAGCAAACCATTTATCGATCACTAGTGGGTTATCAGCAAAGCGTTGATAAAAATCAGCTAAGCAATCTGCTGCTTTAGGTGCGCCCTGTAACACTAACGCCGCGAGCGCACCATAACGATCGGTCATATTGTTGGCTTGCTGATATTGATCGAGGGCCAACTGCTGAACACTTTCCCCTTGTGGTTCAGCTAGCAATAACATGGCTAAGGCAAGATTTTTTAAAGCGCGCTTACCCACACTCACTGAATCAGGCGAGTAAGGTCCAGGTGTTTGCATTAACTGATAAGTGCTGAGCCAATCGGGCTGCAACGATTTGGCTAGAGCAAGTCGATAGGCTTGCCTTGCCGCATAAATTTGTAAAGGCTCAATCGCTGCGCATTGTTCGTACAAATAACTTTCAGCGGGTAAAGAAAAGACCAAATCTTTAAAGGCGGGATCTAAATCAGGATCGATCAGAATAGAACGATAAGCTGCAATTAAACGCGCATCTGGCAAACGTCCAGCCAAGATCAATTCCACAGCCAATTTCTGTGCAGCCTCCCACCGATTGAAGGGATCATCGTCACCCGCCAAGAGCAGCAACAAATCTGCTTCGCTTTGCGCAAAATCTAAAATGATGGGCGCAGAAAACCCCCGGTTTAAGGACAGTATTGGCTGCTGCGGTACATCATAAAAAGTCCAAGTTTGCGTCGTGGCGCTCAATTCCAGCAATTGTTCTGCGCCGCACGGCTTTAATTGATTCGCTTGCGCTATAAATAAGCGCATGCGCAAGGGAATGAGAAATGGCTTGGTCTCGATTTGCGATGCACTCATAGAGCAACTTTGCACAAGCGTTAACTGGTATTGCTGCGTACTCGAGTCGTAGTTTTCTATTACTCTTACCCGCGGTGTACCAGCTTGGCTATACCAAAGTTCAAACTGACTTAAATCACGTCCATTGGCATCTGCCATGGCCGCTAAAAAATCATCGCAGGTTACTGCGTGCCCGTCATGGCGTTTAAAGTACAAGTCTATGCCCTTACGAAACCCATCACGTCCTAATAAGGTTTGGTACATGCGCACAACTTCTGCACCTTTTTCATAAATCGTCACCGTATAAAAATTATTAATTTCTTGGTAAGCATCGGGTCTTACTGGGTGCGCCATGGGGCCAGCATCTTCAGGAAACTGCGCCGCCCGCAATAAGCGCACATCGGCAATACGGCTTACCGCCCTACCCGATTCGCTACCAATTTGATCGGCGGAAAATTCCTGATCGCGAAAAACAGTTAAGCCTTCTTTTAATGACAACTGAAACCAATCGCGACAAGTCACCCGATTGCCGGTCCAATTATGAAAATATTCATGCGCAACCACACTTTCAATCCCAGCAAAGTCAGCATCGGTTGCCGTCTCGGGCTGAGCGAGCACGTATTTGGTATTGAATATATTTAAGCCTTTATTTTCCATGGCTCCCATATTGAAATCGCTTACCGCCACAATCATGAAGCGCTCTAAGTCAAGCTCAAGGCCAAAGCGTTTTTCATCCCATTGAATGGCATGGACCAATGAATCGAGGGCATGTTGCGTTTTCTCTAAATCGCTGGGCTCTACCCAGACCTGCAACAACTTGCTAGCGCCACTAGCCGAAATCAATTTTTTTTCTACGCAGGCTAACTTACCGGCGACTAAAGCAAACAAGTAGCAAGGCTTCGGAAATGGGTCTTCCCACACTGCGCTATGCCAGCCATTTTCTAAGCGCTCGGTACTCATTAAATTGCCGTTGGAAAGTAATACTGGAAAGTCAGCTTCAATTGCGCGCAAAGTAACTCGATAGCGCGCCATCACATCGGGCCGATCTAAAAAGTAAGTAATCTTCCGAAAGCCTTCAGCTTCGCACTGGGTAAAAAAGTTGCCGTTCGAAACATACAAGCCCATCAACGAAGTATTTTTTGCTGGCACGCAAGCCGTGATAATTTCTAAAATAAATGCATCCTTACCGTTATTAGGCAGGGAATGAATTGTTAACAATTCTGGCGTAATTTCCAGATGGCGATGGGCTTGGCCATTAATCCGCAAGCTAATAAATTCGATGTCTTGCCCTTGTAGCACCAAGGAAGGATGATCGCCTGATGTGGGCTCAACAGAAATGCGACTCTTCACGATGGTGCGCTCGGGATTGAGCGCAAAGTCTAGTTCAACTTGGGTAAAAGTAAAGTCTGGGGGTGTGTAGTCAAGCCTGCGAAAGCTTAATGGTAAATCGGTCTTCATCCCAGTATTGTAGGCTTAGGCAAAGATTAAGGTCACGACCCCTAAGCCAATAAACACTACTGCCGCTATGGCATGTACCACCTGAATTGGCAAACGCTCGGTAAACTTACGCCCCAACCAAACCGCGGGAATATTAGCCAGCATCATCCCCAGCGTAGTACCTAAGGTGACTGAAGTCACACTGTCGTAGCGAGCGCCTAACGCGATGGTGGCAATTTGGGTTTTGTCCCCCATTTCCGCCAAAAAGAAAATGGTGGTGGTAAACACAAAAACTTGCCACCCTCGATTAGCAACCTTCTGCTCTTTGCTGTCATCGAGGCGATCTGGAATCAGTAACCATAAACCAATCAATAAAAAGCCCACGCCTAAAATCCACTGCATGACATTCGGGCTCAATAAATCTGCCAACCAATGGCCCACCAACGCAGCACCAGCGTGATTCAGCAGGGTGGCCAGCAAAATTCCACCAATAATGGGCCCCGCTTGCTTGGGATAGCGCGCCGCCAGCATTAATGAGAGAAGTTGTGTTTTATCGCCCATTTCAGCCAAAGCAACGACCGAGCTTGAGATGACGAAGGCGGAAAAGTCGAGCATAAGTGAGTATTTAGTTAATTACTATTGAGATCTTTAATTAATACAATTTGGCTATTAAGCCGAAGAATCATACACTCATCAACAATCAAAAGCATATTGAAGGATAGTAATGGCAATGACCGAAGGCAATTTAGAAGCACCCACCCGCCACCCCCTGGATTGGCAAAATCCCGAGTTTTACGACCAGACCAAAATTGATGCTGAATTAGAACGCGTCTTTGATGTTTGCCATGGCTGTCGACGCTGCGTTAACCTGTGCGGTTCATTTCCGACCTTATTTGATCTCATCGATGGCACCCCCGACGGTGAACTCGAGCAAGTAAATAAAGCCGATTATCAAACGGTGGTTGATCAGTGCTATCTCTGCGATGTGTGTTACATGACCAAGTGCCCTTACGTGCCGCCGCACCCATGGAATATTGATTTTCCCCATTTAATGTTGCGCCAAAAAGCCAAAAACTTTCAAGATGATAAAGCGACGATGCGCGATAAAGTACTTTCCGCCACCGATAAAATGGGATTTTTTGCTGGTATACCCATCGTCACCCAAGCAGTCAATGCAGTTAATAAAACGGGGCTGACACGCTTGATGTTAGAAGGCGCAATGGGAGTTCACAAGGATGCTTGGATTCCAGATTACGCGCAGAAAACATTTCCCCAGTTGGCCGAAAAATCAAATGCCTTTCCAGTCATTGATGGTAAGAAAACACCAGGTAAGGTAGCGATCTTTGCGACCTGCTACATCAATTACAACGAGCCTGGCATTGGTCAAGACCTCATTAAAATTTTGCAACATAATGAAATACCGTATGAACTGGTTGAGAAAGAAGCGTGCTGTGGCATGCCTAAACTTGAGCTCGGCGATTTAGAGTCGGTGGCCGCAAATAAAGAAAAGAATATGCCGAAGCTGGCGGAACTTGCTCGTGCTGGTTACGCCATTCTCACCCCTATTCCCTCTTGCACCCTCATGTTTAAACAAGAGCTACCGCTGATGTTCCCAGGTGATACTGCAGTGCAAGCCGTGAAAGAAGCGATGTGGGATCCATTTGAATATCTCGTAGCGCGTCACAAAGATGGTTTACTGAAGACAAACTTCACTACTGAATTAGGTCATGTTAGCTATCACCTAGCCTGTCATTCGCGAGTACAAAATATTGGTCAGAAAACTGCTGAAGCTTTGCGTTTAATTCCGGGCACCGAAGTGAATGTGGTGGAGCGTTGCTCAGGGCACTCTGGTACGTGGGGTGTTAAAAAAGAATTTCATGAAATGGCGAAAAAAATCGGTAAACCGGTTTTTAAACGGATGGCGGAAGAAGAACCCAACTTTATTAGCTCGGATTGCCAGCTAGCTGGACACCACATTGAACAGGGAATGGCTGAGTTAGGCTTACCCCATATTCCCATGGCGCATCCATTGACACTCATGGCCAAGGGTTATGGCCTGTAAACTAGAAGAAAGATAGGATAAAACCACGATGGGAATGATTACCCGCAGCAGCCTTTTAAGCCTCGAGGCTTATCACAAGGAACGCCCAGAAATGCGCCATAAGGCCATTGAAGAGCGACGCATCCGCACAATCCATTTAGGTGACCATTTGACGATGATTTTCGAAAATGAATTTCTGATGCGCTATCAAATTCAAGAAATGCTACGTGTTGAAAAAACCTTCGACGACGCGGGTATTCAAGATGAGCTCGACGCTTACAACCCATTAGTACCAGACGGCTCGAATTTCAAGGCGACGATGATGCTGGAGTATCCCAATGAAGCCGATCGCAAAATTGCCTTAAGTAAATTGGTCGGCGTTGAAAATCATGTCTTCATTGAGATTGAAGGTCAACCCCGAGTTTATGCAATTGCCGATGAAGATTTAGAGCGCAGCTCTGAAGAGAAAACTTCCGCAGTGCACTTTATGCGCTTTGAGCTTACAGAGGATATGAAAAAGGTTTTGAAAGCAGGGGCACAAATGATGGTTGGCTGTGACCACAAGGGTTACCCCATCCACATTGAAACCCTCGCTCACGAAACCTTAGCCTCCTTAGTTAGTGATCTTAGTTAGTGATCTTAGTTAGTGATCTTAGTTAGCCTCAAGCAGCTCATCCGCTGAGATATAGTGCAAACTTTGTGCCTGCGCCACTGGCGCAGAGGTTAGCCTGCCACGATGAATACTTAAGCCATTGCGTAAGTGCTGATCGAACTCTAGAGCAGCGACTAAACCGCGATTTGCTAAAGCATCGATAAATGGATAAGTCGCATTGGTTAAGGCCAAAGTTGAGGTTCTAGCCACAGCCCCTGGCATATTGGCAACGCAGTAATGAATAACGCCGTCTACTTCAAAAGTAGGATTGGCATGCGTCGTTGGCAGTGAGGTTTCAAAACATCCGCCCTGATCAATGGCTACATCAACCACCACCGCGCCCAACTTCATTTTGCCGACCATTTTTCGCGTGACTAATTTAGGCGCTGCAGCACCCGGTAAAAGCACTCCGCCAATTACAGCATCTGCTTGATAAACAGCATCCTCCAGGGCGCTGGGATCAGAGTACAGTGATTTAACCCGGTTGCCATAAGTGACATCAATTGCCCGCAGGCGTTCGATATCACAATCAAAAATAGTTACATCAGCACCCATACCAACTGCCATTTGCAAAGCATTGCGACCCACTACGCCTGCCCCCAAAATCACCACCTTTGCTGGCGCTACGCCCGGTACGCCGGCCATTAAAATACCAGGTCCCCCATGGGTTTTTTCTAAATGATGCGCTGCAGCCTGAATTGACATACGCCCCGCCACTTCACTCATTGGCGCAAGTAAGGGTAAAGTGCCATTGCCTGCAGTCACGGTTTCATAAGCAATACAAATAGCGCCAGATGCTAATAAGGCTTTGGTTTGCAGTGGATCTGGGGCTAAGTGTAAATAGGTAAATAAAATTTGATCCTCGCGTAACAGTGCACATTCTTCTGCTTGCGGCTCTTTTACTTTCACAATCATTTCTGCGCCAGCAAAAATTTCTTCAGCAGTTTCTGTTAGCTTAGCGCCAGCAATGCGATACATATCATCAGTAAAACCAATGCGCTTACCTGCATCTCGCTGCACCAAAACAGAATGCCCTTGCATGATTAACGACCGCACATTGCTGGGTGTAAGGCCGACCCGAAATTCATTATTTTTCACTTCTTGCGGTAAACCAATAATCATATTTTCTCCTTAATCAGTTGATTTTTGCGATGTAAACCCAATACGAAAAACAGAACAAAATAAAGTCCTAATAAACAAGGTCCGACAATTAGGGCAGCCCGGGCATAGTCACTCATTGCCATCATGGCGATAACTAAACCGATGAATGCCAAAGCAAACCAAGATGAATAGGGCCACCAGGGTGTTTTAAATTCCAACGCAGTACGTTGTGCTGACGATAAGGAGCGACGAAATTGCAGCTGGGTATATAAAATTGCTACCCACACCATTAAGCCAATAAATGTCACTCCAGCCATGGCGTAATGAAAGGCTGCAGACGGCGCAAAGTAATTTAATGCAACTCCCGCCATCGCCACCAGCACTGTCAGGATGACAGCCTTATGGGGCACACCACCAACCGATAACGCCGTCAATTTTTCTGGGGCATAGCCATTCACGGATAAGGCATACAGCAAACGGCCGCCGCTAAAAATGCCTGCATTGCATGACGATAAGGCAGCAGTGATGACCACAAAATTAATTACACCAGCCGCTTCACGT
>CAIXDG010000167.1 GCA_903918115.1 uncultured beta proteobacterium | reverse complement strand
CGTGACACCATATTATAGGCAGCGATTACGCTCACTAATTCAACTACTGCAGTATTGCCCAAGGCTTTTTGTAAATTATTCATTACGGATTTATCCACCACAATATTGCGCGTCATTTGCAAAGTGAGATTGACTGTATCAAGTTCCACCGCATTAAAGCGCTCTTGTGGAAATGTAGTTTCACCAATATGGCGTAGCGCCTCGACTTGCTCTGCAGTTCCGCCTGCCTTACGAAAGGGTGGAGCATGATGAAAAAATTCATACTCAGCGCCATTTAAAACTGCTACACCGCACATTGCCAGTTCACGTAGCTTTGGATCAAGCGATAAATTCTCCCGAATTTCGCCAATAAATGCGTTCCAACCCCGTGCCACTGGAATGCTGTGCAATAGCATGCGATCTAAATTAATGAACTGTCCACCACGCCGTTTACGAATTGCGGCCACTAATTCGGCTGGCTCTGCTAAATCAAGTGGTTGATAGTCAATGGAGCGAGATGACATAAGCTAACTTTCTACTTAAAAAGATCAGAAGAATCGATTGACTAAATTACGGCGCATCTTTGATGCCATTTTCGATCACAAACTTACCCCATAGCGCAATCTGTTTACCAATCCAATCTTTAGTGGCTTCAGGTCCGCCAGCCACAATATCAATTCCTTGGGCACGCAATTTATCAGCGACTGCTGGGCTTTTCAGCGCTTTAGTAACAGCTTGATTCATCGCATTCACAATCGCGGGTGGCGTTTTAGCCGGTGCTAATACAGCCCACCAAGCAGGCGCATTAAATCCGGGAAAGCCACTTTCAGCAATCGTAGGGACTTTGGGTAATTCGGCGGTACGTTTGGTAGTAGTGACTGCCAAAGGAATAACGCCGCCACTATCGATATGCGGCTTGACTAAGAACACCGAGCCAATCGCGAGGGGAACCTGTCCACCCAGAATATCTTGCATCAAAGGTCCGCCGCCCCGATAAGGCACATGAACCCAATCAAAGCCAGCAGTTTTGGCTAGACGCGCAATTGCTAAGTGCCCTAAGCTACCAACACCAATTGAGCCATAGCTAAACTTTTTCTTGGCTTTAGATTCTTCCACTAATTGCTGAAAAGTTTTAATGCCTGAGTTTTTACTAGCCACTAAAACCATAGCCGATGTACCAATTAAAGTAACCGGTGCAATATCAGTGATGGTGTCGTAGGGTAATTTATCTTTAATACTTGGATTTACGCCATGGGTATCAAAAACAACCGCAAAGGTATATCCGTCAGGGTCTGAGCGCACCATTGCGCTAGTACCGATTACGCCTGAAGCGCCGCCAATATTTTCTACAATCACATTTTGTTTGAGTTCAGCCTGAATCGCTGGCGCCAAAATACGGGCCACCTGATCAACCGACCCACCCGGAGGAAAAACTGCGATTAAGCGTACCGGTTTTTGTGTCGGCCAGGAGCCTAAGCCGGCTGCATTAGGGCTCGCTTGACCATAGGCATTTAGCCCCAATAAACTGGCAGCAAGGCCAAAAATAAAGCTCCAAAGGCAGGTTTTTGATTTGATGCGGTAACTCATACGGATCTCCTAAATTCGGCGTTTTACGATACTTTTTACGCTTTGTTTGCTGCTTCTGGTTGCTCGATATTTCCAGCGGGAAGCCTAGTTTAACCCCCCTCTGTGCTCTAGCGCAGGCAGTACTCGAGAAGTGTATCCATCTTGTTTGATAATAGGGTATGCCGCCTATCTTAAATATTGCCAGCTATCAATTTGTTGAGATTGAAAATCCCAGCGAATTACGCCAAAGCGCTTTAGCCGAATGTAATCGCCTCCAATTGAAGGGCACGATTTTGCTTGCTCCTGAGGGTATTAATGTATTTTTAGCTGGCGCTGAAAATGCAGTGCGTACCTTTCTTGCTTGGTTAGGTAACGACCCACGCTTTGCGCAAATGGAAGCCAAAGAAAGTTGGTCAGAAGCGCAGCCCTTTAGTCGCATGCTGATCAAAATTAAGGCAGAAATTATTCGCATGAATCATCCTACTATTCAACCCAAAAAAGGTCGCGCTCAATTTATTTCCCCCAAGCAATTATGCGCATGGTTAGATCGTGGCACCGATGATCAGGGTAGGCCTGTAGTCATGCTCGATACCCGCAATGCTTTTGAGGTCGAATACGGCACTTTTGCAAATGCCTTGAACTTACAGATTGACAAATTCAGCGACTTTCCTGCTGCTATTCAGCCCCACTTAGCTGAATTGCAAGATAAAACGATTGTCAGTTTTTGCACTGGCGGCATTCGCTGTGAAAAGTCTGGCTTATATCTACGTGAACTAGGCGCCCAACACAGCTATCAACTAGAGGGTGGCATCTTGAAGTATTTTGAAGAAGTTGGTGCAAATCATTATCAGGGGACTTGTTTTGTTTTTGATGACCGTGAAGCCCTCGAGCCCACCCTTGAAACCATCGGTCTGGATCAGTCGATCCGCAAAAACCCGAGTAAAATACGGGATTAATTACTAGCGCCATCTCTAGCAACTATCAAGTTCTTAAAAAATAGTACTAGGAATATTATTAAAATAATAAGCATCAGCTTGAGGGATAAATTGATGAACAAATTGACTAATCGGCTTGCGCCGATTTTTTTATCCATACAAATAGGTGTGCTGGGCTGTTTTACTTTTGGTTGGTCCTTGACTGGACTAGCGCAACCCGCCCCCTACCCCAATAAATCCATTCGCTTATTAGCGCCAGTTGCTGCTGGAGGCGGCCTTGATAAAATTGCCCGCACTGTTGCTGAGCGCTTGGGGCATGCCTTAGGACAAACCATTATTGTAGAAAACCTCACTGGTGGAGGCGGCATTATTGCCTCGCAAGCTACTGCTAAAGCTACTCCTGATGGCTATACCCTCATGATTGGGTATGTCGGAACTCACGGAACTAACCCCGCAATACGCAAGCTACCTTATGATGCAATTAAAGATTTCACACCAATTGGCATGATTGGCGCAACGCCAAATGTACTCGTCTTAAACATGGCGCTACCGGTCAAAAATGTCAAAGAATTTATTGCCTATGCTAAAAAAAATCCCGCTAAATTAAGTTACGGTTCTGCTGGCCCTGGAACGCTGACACATTTATCTATGGAGCAATTTAAGAATGAGTCGGGTATTTTTCTAGTACATATTCCCTACCGGGGTATTGCGCCTGCCTTTACTGATTTAATGGGCGGACAAACCCAAGCGATGTTCCCCGCATTATTTGCCGCGCTGCCCTATATTGAAACCGATAAAATTCGTCCACTTGCTGTAACTGGGCCAAACCGTAATCCTGCTATTCCTACTGTACCGACTTTCAAAGAGCTCGGTTACCCAGGCTTTGAGGGACAGCAATGGTATGGCATTGTGGGGCCCGCCAAAATGCCCGATGCACTGGTCAGTAAATTAAATACGGAATTGAACAAGGTATTAACTAACCCCGAGTTTGCGGCAAAGTTAACCAGCGAAGCATTGGTAGTCATGCCTATGTCGCCCAGCCAATTCGGGCGCTACATGGCGGACGATATTGCCCGCTGGACTAAAGTTGTCAAAGACCGAAAAATTGAAATCGAATAAACCACAGGAACCCAGTATGTCAAAAACCATTCAAGCCGCAGCCGATCTTAATGCCCCACCTGTTACCCAAATTCTGGCTGATTTTGTCGCTCAACATCCTAGTCGCGGCTGGACCCCTGAAGTTGAACATGAGGCGCATCGCACTTTTTTAAACTGGCTCGGCTGTGCGATTGGCGCAGCTCAACACGAAAGTGTCGCAACTTCTTTGGCAGCGATTCAAGAATTTCAACCTGCGCCCCAAGCTACTATTCTAGGTCGCAAAGAACGGGTTGATATGGCTGGAGCAGCACTTATTAATGGGATTAGTTCGCATACGTTTGACTTTGATGACACCCATTTAAAGACGGTGATTCATCCCGCTGGTCCGGTAGCCTCCGCTATTTTGGCCTTAGGCGAACATATCAACACCAATGGGCGCAAGCTGATCGATGCGCTGGTTTTAGGAATTGATGTGGAATGTCGAATTGGTAATTGTATGTATCCCGATCACTACCATCGGGGTTGGCACATCACTAGCTCAACTGGAATGTTAGGCGCAGCCGCAGCGAGTGCTCGCTTAATGGGACTCAATGCGCAGCAAACTGCAATGGCACTAGGCATTGCTGCTTCGCAACCCATTGGTATGCGCGAACAATTTGGCACCATGACCAAACCGTTTCACCCTGGTGGTGCTGCGCGCGCGGGACAACTTTCAGCCTTGCTTGCAAAACATGGCTTTACTGCTAGCAGTAAAGCACTTGAGGCTGGTCGGGGCTATGTCCAGACCGTTTCAACGAAAGCCGATTGGTCTGAAATCGAGCGCGGCTTAGGCAAGGTATTTGAAATTTCCCTTAACACCTATAAACCTTTTGCTTGCGGTATTGTGATTCATCCGAGTATCGATGCCTGCGTACAACTCAAGGCACAAGGTGTGAAACCAGAGGATGTGGAGCGCATTGAATTAAAAGTACATCCCTTGGTCTTAGAGCTTACCGGTAAGAAAACGCCACAGCTCGGTCTCGAAGGTAAATTTAGTGTCTACCATGGTTGTGCTGTTGGGCTCATTTTTGGTCAAGCTGCTGAAAGTGAATATGCTGATGACATCGTTACCCGTGCGGATGTCGTTGCTTTGCGCGATAAAGTGCATGCCACCATCGATGCCACGATCAATGAGGCAGCTGTAGACGTTACCGCTTTCTTAAAAAATGGCCAGCAAGTGCATGTGTTTGTTGAGCATGCAATTGGTTCCGTTGAAAATCCCATGAGTGATGCTCAACTCGAAGCTAAATTTACTAGTTTGACCGAGCCGATTATTGGCAAAGAAAAAACCCAGCAATTAATTGCTGCGCTATGGAGTCTAGGCAAAGCACCCGATTTAAATACCATCTTGCGCTTAAGCATTCCCTCATAACACTAAAGAAAATATGCAGATGAAAACACGTCCTAATATCGTCATTCTTGGAGATTATGAGCAAGCCATTCGCCGTTTCTCAAATTGGGATGCCCTCGAGCAACGTGCGAATCTAAGCTTCCATCATCAACCGCTGCGCGATGAAGCACTCTTTGAGGTGATTAAAGATGCTGATGCAATTGCGATTGTGCGTGACCGAGCACCCTTAAATAAAGCCCTCCTCAATCGCTTAAATAAACTCAAATTTTTGATGTTTACTGGCGAACGTAATGGCACTCTCGAAGCTGCTGCGCTAGTCGAACGCAATATTCCCATGGCTTGTTCACCTGGTGGACCTTCTAAAGAAACTACGACGGAATTAACTTGGACTTTAATTTTAGGCGCCGCCAAGCGCCTGCTTGAGCAAAACCAGTTAATGGTACAGGGCGGCTGGCGTGATCCACTATCCGTATTGCCGATGCTCAGTGGTGAACGTCTAGGCATCATTGGTTTAGGCGCAATTGGCAGTCGGGTGGCTCGCGTTGGAAAAGCTTTTGGTATGGAGCTTGTAACCTGGAGCCCAAATATGAATGGAGCGCGCGCAGCGGCTGAAGATGCAAAATCGGTCAGTCTTGATGAGCTCCTCAGTACAGCCAAAGTTGTTAGCCTCCATTTAGTGGCATCACCCGCGACTAAGGGTTTAATTAATGCAGAAAAATTAGCGCTGATGCGCACCGATTCCATTCTTGTGAACACGTCGCGCTCCAGCTTAATACACATGCAAGCCTTGCCTGCAGCCCTAGCCGCAGGTCATCCTGGTCAAGCCGCAATTGATGTATTTGATCTTGAACCCTTACCTGCAGACGATCTTATGCGTAAAACGCCGAACTTATTAGTTACCCCCCACTTAGGATTTATTGCCGAACCTATATTTGCCGCTTTTGCCGACGGCATCACGCAAACCTTAATGGCGTGGCTCGATAACAAACCCCTACCGCATCCATTTAAGCCTTAACTTGAAATCAGTCAGTCCCAAACAACTATTTATTGGCTTTACCAAAATTGGCTTATCGGGCTTTGGGGGAGTTCTTCCATGGGCGCGACGGACGGTTGTTGAACAAAATAAATGGTTAACTGCGCATGAGTTCAATGCAATTTTAGGTATTTGTCAAATTGTGCCTGGGCCCAATATTATGAATTTAGCCGTCTGCATTGGCTCACGCTTTGCTGGTATCAAGGGCGCGTTTGCTGCAGTAGCAGGTCTGGTACTGGGCCCAATTAGTTTGGTACTAGTGTTAGCTGCCCTCTATGATCAATATGGCAGCCTCGCTGCAGTGCAAGGGGTCTTGCGGGGAATCTCTGCAGTTGGCGTTGGCTTAATAGCTGCAACCGGCTTCAAAATGATGCGTGATGAATTTCGCTATCCCCTCATGTTCATTGTGGTTGCATTCACGTTTGTCGCGGCAACGGTATTTCACTTAGCACTTGGCTGGGTAGTAGTGATCGCTCTGCCACTGGGCTTGTGGCTCGCATGGCGCAAGGTGAAGCAACCATGAGCGCCCTTCTCGGCCTATTTCTTAAATTCTCGGCTTTTTCTTTAATCGCCTTTGGTGGTGTAAATGCCTTACTACCGGTGCTCTACGATATCTCAGTAATCCAAGAGCGTTGGATTGATGCGCAAACCTTTGCCAACTATTTTGCTATTGCGCAAGCGGCGCCGGGCCCTAACTTCATGACCGTAACCTTAATTGGTTGGCATGTCTATGGCGTCGTGGGCGCCCTAGTCGCAACCCTAGCTATCGCTTGGCCCTCTTCCATTCTCATTTTTTGGTTGCAACGCTATATTCTCAGCATGAAAAATGTGCAGCATCAGCAAGCGATTCAATACGCGGCGGCGGCCCTCGCCATTGGTTTAGTGCTTGCTTCCGCGTGGCAAATATCCTGGCAAATTAATCATGGGGTGGTGGCTTACACAATTACCCTTGGGACGATTATCATCATGCTGCTAACCCGCTGGCACCCCTTATGGCTGATTTTGCTAGGTGCTCTTTGCGGTTTATTCGGTATTATTTAATCTATTCTTATTTTTACCTGAAAGCAATTGCGCTTCCTACCCTCAAAACGTGGAGTATTAAATGTCTAGACTAAAAAATTGGCTTTGGATTCGCTTTGCCTTCATCACGCTGGGCTTGATGAGTGCTGGCTTCAATATTACCCTCAGTCATGCACAAGCAAGCTATCCAAGTAAGCCAATCAACTTCATCGTGCCTTATGGCGCAGGTGGTGGCGCAGATTCACGAAGTCGTCAAATTGCCCTACGCATGAGTGCAATTTTGAAGCAAAGCATCATCGTTGAAAATAAAGCTGGGGCAGGCGGTAATATTGGCACCGAATTTATTGCGCGTGCGGCCCCCGATGGTTACACCATTGGGATGGGTAATTTTGCTCCGCTTGCAGTCAATAAAACGTTATTTGGTAATTTACGCTACGACCCAGAGGCAGATCTTGTGCCGATTGTTTTAATCGAAAAAGGGCCTTTAGTTTTAGTGGTTAATCCTAAATCATCTTATAAAACCGTACAAGATATTGTGACGGCTGCAAAAGCAAAGCCTGATACCTTAACTTTTTCCTCTGGCGGTATTGGGGGAAGTCATCAACTCTCGGCCGAAGTATTTATGGATAGCGCTGGTATTACGATGGTTCATGTACCCTACAAAAGTGGCTCCGCTGGCTTGACCGATTTAATGGCAGGCAACGTTGACATGATGTTTGATCAAATGTATTCAGCCATGCCGAGCATTAAAGGCGATAAACTTCGCGCCTTAGCCATTACCAGTAAAAAACGCTCGCCGCTCTTGCCCGCTATCCCCAGCTTTACTGAGCTTGGTTACCCTAAAGTTGAAGTGCTTAATTGGCAAGGTTTAGTTGCCCCCAAAGGTACGCCCAAAGCGATCATCGATAAACTAAATGCAGCTGCAAATGAAGCTTTAAAAGACCCCCAATTTCGGGAACTCATGCTCTCTCAAGGTAACGAAATTGGCGGCGGTACACCTGCAGATTTTGCTGCGCTGATTAAATCTGAAGCAGCTAAGTGGAGTGCAGTTGTGAAGGCCCACAACATCAAGCCTGAATAACTTTTCAATTTACTTTGGCCAAGAATAGCGAGTCCTATTGAATCATGAAGCTCAACATACTAATGGAGCTCATTTCAATGCCATCGGTAATAACGGTAACTTTTTCACCTGGCTGCTGCAAAGCTAGCGGATAAAGTGCCGGCCAATAATGTTCCGGCGTAGGAATCGCTAAGTGGGCAACCTCCCCAAGACTCTCATAGTCAATTAAAGCCTGATGTTGGTTTGATTGCATCGCTTCTAAAAAGTAATGATTAAACTCCAGCGCCCAAGGATAGGGGGTAGCATCTTCTTGCCAATGAATTAGACGTAAGTTATGAACCACATTGCCACTCGCCAGAATTAAAATATTTTCTGTCCGCAAAGGTGCTAATTGACGCGCTAAATCATAATGTCCTTGGGCATCTAAGCTGCCATTTAAACTCATTTGTACTACTGGTACATCTGCAGCAGGATAGAGATAGCGCAGTACCGACCAAGCACCATGATCGATGCCCCATTCATTTTCTTCTAAAACGACTGCTGTCTCTGGTGCTAATAAGTTTTTTACCCGCTGTGCTAATTGCGGGCTACCGGGTGCCGGATATTGCAGTGAAAATAAGGTTTCTGGAAAGCCGCCAAAATCATGAATCGTTTGGGGCCTTTGCATCGCTGTAGCCCAAACCCCGCGGGTTAACCAATGGGCAGAAATAACTAAAATAGCCTCGGGCCGGGTGAGCTTTTTGCCTAAGTCTGTCCAGGCCGCAGTGTACCGATTAGCCTCCAGCGCATACATGGGGCTACCATGGCCAAGAAAAACGAGTGGTTGTAACTGAATACGGCCGACGTTTATCTAAAAACGTACCCAATATGTGCAGCAGTAACGGCAAATAAAATAGCCAAACTCGTTGCCACCGCTAACATCACGACTAAAACAATAATCTTGCGATTAATAACCGATTTTTCTTCACCATGCCATTCATTCATTTAATTCCCCTACTTTTTCTGCGTTAGCTTGAATTATCCACTATATAAGTGGTCAGGATCTGAGTTTGGCTACTCAGGAGAGCGCTGCAGGCCCGTTAGCGACCACGGCCGGCCTTGCGCATCATGCCCTTGCCACCGCCAAAGCCTGCTTGTGGTCGTCCACCTAAGCTCTGGGGGCCTTTAGCTACTGGCCGTGCTGGGGGCTTACCCACTGCTGGCTTAGTTGGATTCTTACTTTCTGGTTTCTTTTCTTCCGTCACAATTTGCTCCTATCGATATCATATTGTCATGATTACTGACTATTCTATCCAAGCTGTCGCCATTAATGCAATTCCACTCATTTTTGCCATTACCATTCATGAGGCAGCCCATGGTTATGCGGCTAAGCGTTTTGGCGATAACACGGCATATGTACTGGGTCGCGTTACCCTTAATCCCGCTAAACACATCGACTTGGTTGGCACCATCTTAATCCCCTTAACACTTATTTTAATGGGTTCATCGTTTTTAATTGGTTACGCGAAACCGGTACCGGTTCGTTTTGACCATTTACGTAACCCCAAAATCGATATGATTTGGGTTGCTTTAGCTGGTCCTGGCTCGAATTTTATCCAAGCCATTGTTTGGGCTGCCCTATGGATTGCGTTGCAAGGATTCGGTATCGATGAGCCTTTTCTTATCTCAATGGCTAAAGCAGGGGTACTCTGGAATATTGGCTTGCTGGTGTTTAATTTATTTCCTTTGCCGCCATTGGATGGTGGCCGTATTTTGTCCGGCCTCTTACCAATACGCCAATCACTGGCCTTAGGAAAAATAGAGCCATGGGGATTTTTTATTGTGCTTGGTTTAGCTTTCACGGGTTTCATCACCACTTGGTGGATGCAGCCGCTCAGTGCATTTTTTATTTGGCTGCTCACGCTTATTACAACGCCCCTGCGGCTCCTATTTGGAGCATGAACTCAAGATGTCTACTCGCAAAGCATTTCAAACGCTTTTAATCTACCGCATTGGCGTCACCCTCAACTACCAAATTATTATGGTAGCGGTAGGTTGGCATATTTATGAACTAACCAATAGCGTGGTTTCTCTTGGCTTGGTAGGCTTAGCTGAGCTGGTACCTTATTTTGCCTTCGCACTCTACTCAGGTCATGCGGTCGATACCTACTCGCGCCGTTTGATTGCAGCTATTGCCTGCTCAATTCATATTGCTGTAGCGTTTTTCCTTGCCGCCATTGCCCTCAATTTAATTAGTCCGCCAGTACCACTTATTTATACGGCTGTTGCTTTTATTGGGGTCGGCAGAGCGCTGATGCGCCCCTCATATACCGCCATCTTTGGACAAATTATTCCCCGCGCCGAACTCACTCGCTATACCGCACTCGCTTCTTCGGTATTTCAAATTTGTGTCGTTGCCGGACCTGGCATCGGCGGGCTTCTCATTGGCTTAGCTGGTTTATCGTGGACTTATTGTCTAGCCGGGCTCTGCGCTACGATTGGCCTATATGGTTCTTGGCTCATACCAGCACAAAAAACGCCACTCAGCACTGTGCCCAGTCATTTCTTTACGAGTTTTTTAGAAGGCTTTAACTATGTGCGCAAGCACGAATTAATTTTAGCGACGATGGCGCTTGATATGTTTGCAGTTTTACTGGGAGGCGCAGTATCAATCTTGCCTGCCTTTGTTAAAGAAATACTGCATGCAGGACCAGAAACTCTGGGAATTTTACGGGCCTCACCCGCACTCGCTGCAGTCATTACAGGCATTATCTTGGCTCGCAAGCCCATGTTATATAACTCGGGTCGTTATTTATTAATGTCAGTTGCGGGCTTTGGCTTAGCCATTGTGGGCTTTGGTCTCTCTACCGAATTATGGGTAGCGGCAACTTTCTTAATGCTGTCGGGATGTTGTGATTCGGTATCAGTGGTCATTCGAGGTTCGATCATGCAATTAACTACTCCCGATCATATGCGCGGCAGAGTCAGTGCTATCAATGGTATTTTTATTGGCTCTTCGAATGAACTCGGCGCACTCGAATCCGGTATTGCTGCGAGCTTATTGGGTTTAGTGCCCTCGATTATTTTTGGCGGCATTGCCACAATTGCCGTGGTAACCTGCACTTACTATCTAGCGCCGCAATTACGGCGCTTGCACATCGCCGATTTATCTTAAAAAATAATTTATTTAATTTCCGGTAATTCTTTTTGAATTAATTGCAAGCTAGCCTTTAAGAGATTGTTATAGCGCTCGCGTTCTGCTTTAATCGTTTCGGGTGTCCATTGAAAAAATCCCTCACCCGTTTTCATGCCTAATTTGCCATGACTAGCAGGCTCTGCTAAGCATTGCGCAATTTCAGGGGAATTATTGAGTGATGGATAAATGCTAGCGCCTGCAGCGGCATGAATATCAAGGCCTGCATGGTCACGCTGCAAGACTGGGCCAGCTGCTAAATAACGAAAGCCAAAGCCAAAGCGCACGGCCTTATCAATATCTTCCAAGCTAGCAATGCCTTCATCAACCATCCAAAAGGCCTCACGTGATAGAGCGTGTTGTAAACGGTTAGCTAAAAACCCAGGTAGATCTTTTTTTACAGTTACCGGCACCATGCCGCATGCAGTCATTAGGCGTGACAGACTTTCACCGACAAGTGGTGACGTTTTTGGGCCATAAATAACTTCGACACAGGGCACTAAATGCGCTGGCATAAAAAAATGTAGTCCGATCATCCGGGCTTGTGTTTTTAAATCTCTGCAGATCGCGCTAATCGGAAAGCTTGAGCTATTACTCGCTAAAACTGTTTCAGCTTTAGCGCGTTTTTCTAATTCAATAAATAAAGACTGTTTGATATCTAAACGTTCGGGAATGCACTCAACCACCAAATCTACTTCAGACCAGTCGATCTCATCTAATGAACCTGCTGTAGTTAGCAAATGAATGCGCTCTTCATAACCCAGCTCGGCCATTTGATTGGCAAAGTAGGTGGGCAAAGCTACCCGCCGCTCGGTAGTCAATTCGCAAACTTGCGTAGCACAGCCGCCGCGGGCATAAACAGTAGCCACATCAGCGCCCATTGTGCCTCCACCGATAATCAGTACTTTAGTTTCTGCTGGCGTAAATAACATCTTAGTATTCCTTAATGATCGGTGCAGAACGGTTAGCAACTGGCACCATAAAATCAAAATCACACCCCACATCGGCTTGTGTCACTGTGGTTTGGTAAAGCCGCCGATACCCTGTCGCTGGAATTTCTAAGCGTGCCTCAGGGGCACCTAACTCCGCTAAACGTCGCGCAATTTCTGCCTCATCGACTAGTAGTGTGATACTGCGCTTAGCAACATCTAATTCAATCATGTCGCCATCACGAACCGCGGCTAGGGGTCCATTTTCTGCAGACTCTGGCGTGATATGTAAAACAATGGTGCCAAATGCTGTACCACTCATACGCGCATCAGAAATACGCACCATGTCTTTCACGCCGGCTTGGGCTAATTTTTTTGGAATCGGCAAGTATCCTGCCTCAGGCATGCCCGGAGCACCTTTGGGTCCAGCATTTTGTAAAACCAAAATATCGTCCGCCCGCACATCTAAATCATCACGATCAATGCGCAAGGCTAAATCTTCTAGGGAAGTAAAAACCACCGCACGTCCCCGATGTTGTAATAAAGCTGGGGTTGCAGCGGCGTGTTTAATCACCGCTCCGCGTGGCGCTAAATTTCCCTTTAACACTGCTAAACCGCCAACCGGAAAAATGGGTTCAGTCGCGATTCGAATCACCTTTTTATCGCGCGTGGTACTTTTTTTATTATTAGCAAGCTCAATTTCCTCACCCAAGGTACGTCCACTAATCGTCATGCAATCTAAATAAAGGTGGGGCTTTAATTGTTGCAGGATCGCCATTAAGCCACCATCTTCGTATAAATGTTCCATGTAATGGCTACCGCTTGGTTTTAAATCAACTAGTACTGGCACATGACGACCTAAGCGGTCAATGGCTTCTAGATCAATCTGGATCCCCAGTCGGGCAGCAATTGCAGTGAAGTGGATCAAGGCATTCGTTGAGCCACCAATGGCATGTAGCACAGTAAAGGCATTCGTTAAAGACTGTGGCGTCAAAATAGCTTGACTAGAAAAATGATTCGGATTGGGCAATTG
>CAIXDG010000166.1 GCA_903918115.1 uncultured beta proteobacterium | reverse complement strand
CCAGGGCAGCACTTTACCGGGGTCTATCCCTCGATGCTGCATGCGGCCTGGGAGAAAAACGCCGCAATCTTGCGTGGACTAGATAAAATACGCCAACGTTTGCGCTTTTTGGAACGCGGTTAATCTCCCACTAATACTTAATATTCTCCTACTTGTATTTCTACGAATAAAGAATCTCTATGACCCAGCCCATTACGATTGATATTAATCAGATTCTGCAATTACTGCCGCATCGTTATCCTTTTTTATTAGTCGATCGGGTATTAGATTTGGTGCCCCGTGTCAGTATTCGGGCGTTAAAAAATGTCACCATGAACGAGCCTTTTTTTCAAGGACATTTTCCTGGGTTGCCAGTGATGCCCGGTGTGCTCATCATTGAAGCGCTGGCACAAACCGCAGCCCTCCTCACTTTTTCTGAGTCTCAGCAAGAAGACTCCTTATATTATTTTGCCGGTATCGATGGCGCGCGCTTTAAAAAACCAGTAGTACCCGGTGATCAACTGATTATGACTGCACTTTATGAGCGCGAACGTGCTGGCATTTATAAATTTCAAGTAAGTGCAACTGTTGACGATAAATTGGTTGCTGAAGCTAACATTACCTGCGCAGTGCGCAAAAAAGGTGTTTAATGGCGCGCATTCATGCAACGGCGATTATTGACCCGCTAGCGAAAATTGGCGATACAGTGGAAATTGGCCCTTATGCTGTGATTGGCCCCGAAGTTGTAATTGGTGCCGGTAGCAAAATTGGTTCGCATACGGTCATTGAGGGGCGGACCACCTTAGGGATTGATAACGTGATTGGTCATTTTGTTGCCCTCGGTGGTGCACCCCAAGATATGAAATATCGTGGCGAGCCTACCCAACTGAGCATTGGCGATCGCAATACGATTCGCGAATTTACGACTATTCATATTGGCACTGCGCAAGATGAAGGCGTGACGCGCATTGGTAACGATAATTGGATTATGGCGTATGTGCATATCGCCCACGACTGTCAAATTGGTAACCACACTATTTTTGCTAGTAATGCGCAAATTGCCGGTCATGTAGAGGTGAATGACTGGGCGATTTTGGGTGGCATGACTGGCGTACATCAATTTGTGCGTATTGGTCAACATGCGATGTTAGGTGGAGCCTCAGCATTAGTGCAAGATATCCCGCCATTTGTTATAGCTGCTGGCGATAAAGCTGCGCCACATGGTATTAATACCGAAGGCTTGAAACGGCGCGATTTTTCAGCAGCAACGATAGCTGCTTTACGTCAAGCTTATAAATTACTCTATAAAGATGGCCTTAGTTTTGAAGAAGCTAAATTGGCAATTCAAGCACTGTCTGTAAGCCCAGGCTTAGATGCTGCCACTATCAGCAAACTGACAGAATTTCATGATTTTATCGCCGCCTCTACGCGCGGCATCATTCGTTAGGCTTACTTTGCCAACCTTGGCATGTGTCGCAGGTGAACCTTCGGGTGATTTGTTAGCAGCTTCGAGCCTGCAGGCATTAAAACAAATTCCGGCGATGGCGGGCCTAGAGATTTATGGTATTGGCGGCTCCCTCATGCAGGCGCAAGGTCTCAAATCGGTGTGGCCAATGGAAACCTTGAGTGTACGTGGGTATGTTGAGGCTTTAAAGCAATTGCCTGCCATTCTGCAGGTAAGAAAAGCGCTACTGAACGATTTATTGGGCGCTAAACGCCCCAGCGTTTTTTTGGGGGTTGACGCTCCAGACTTTAATTTAGGGGTAGAAGAAAAATTACGTGCGGCTGGTATACCGACTGTGCATTTTATTTCACCATCCATTTGGGCCTGGCGCGGTAGCCGGATTAAAAAAATTAAACGTGCGGTTGATCATATGCTGTGTATTTTTCCATTTGAAAAGGCCATTTATGAAGCTGCCGGTATTCAAGCTACTTATGTTGGTCATCCTTTAGCGAGTGCAATACCCCTTGAGCCAGATGTTCCGGCTGCGCGAGCCCGCTTACTCGCAATTGATCCTAGTCTGCAGCACTTAATGACAGCGCAGGTAGTAGCTGTTTTGCCGGGCAGTCGTACGTCAGAAATTGATTTAATTGCGCCAGTTTTTTTTGCAACTATGCCTGTATTGGCCCAACAACTGAAGGGCGCATCACCCATCTTTGTTGTACCTATCGCTGCGCCACATTTAAAACCCGCTTTAGAGCGCCTTCGACTAGAGACTTTGGCGAAACATCCACAATTGCAAATTCATTTGCTTGATGGTCAGGCTGATCTGATTTTAGAGGCTGCTGATGTCGTGCTGATTGCTAGCGGCACGGCTACCTTGCAAGCGGCCCTCTGGAAAAAGCCGATGGTCATTTCGTATCGGGTGCCTTGGCTAACTGCGCAAGTAATGAAGCGACAGGCTTACTTGCCCTATGTTGGTTTGCCGAATATTTTGTGTGGCGAATTTGTGGTCCCCGAGTTATTGCAATCGCAGGCTAAACCACAGGCATTAGCGCAAGCTATATTGGATTGGCTGCAGCATCCCGATAAGGTCGCTGCCTTGCAACAGCGTTTTACAGCACTGCACAATGAATTACGTCGACCGACTGCTTTATTAGTTGCCCAAGTACTCGCCGAAATGATATCCAAACGATGAGCGCGAAGAGATGAGTTCGCAATCAATTTCCTTCTACTCAGCGATTGAGGAGGGGGAGTGGATTTGTGGTGTGGATGAAGCCGGCAGAGGGCCATTGGTTGGTGCCGTCTTAGCTGGGGCTGTACTCTTAAATCCCTTGCAACCGATTCTCGGATTAAAAGATTCAAAAAAATTAACCCCAGCGAGGCGTGAATTGTTATACGCTGAGATTATGCTAAAGGCAAAGGCATGGGGCGTTGGCGAAGCTAGTCCACAAGAGATTGATCAATTGAACATTTTGCAGGCCACAATGTTGGCGATGCAACGGGCGATAGAAAATTTAGTCGTCGCTTTAGGCGCTTGGCCTGATAAAGCGCTAATTGATGGAAATCGTTGCCCATTCTTACCAATTGCAGCTGAGGCAATAATTAAAGGCGATACTAAAGAGCAGGCGATTTCAGCGGCTTCGATTTTAGCTAAGGTAAGTCGCGATCGACAAATGGATGAACTCCATGCGCGTTTTCCGCAATACGGTTTTAACCAGCATATGGGGTATCCGACCCCAGCCCATTACGCCGCCTTAACTGAGTTTGGAATTTGCCCAGAACACCGTATTAGTTTTGGACCAGTACGGCGGGTCATCAATGGTGAAGCCCCATGAATCTATTTGGTAATGTTGAAGTTGAGTTCATCAGTTCAAAAGACAATGCACTGCTCAAGCAAATACGCTTGTTACAAGCGCTTGGCAGCAAAGGTCAGAAGCAACGTTTGGCAAATTCTCAAGCGGTGCTGGAGGGCGTCCATTTATTGCAAACCTGGGCTGGAGATCCCAGTTTAAGTACTGTGCTGACGAGTGCAACTGGCTTAGCTAACCCAGAAATCCTAGAGTCGCTAGAGCGCCATTTGGCCTTATGTCCGCAAACCCGCCTTGTTGAGCTAGATACAACGCTATGGGACTCAATTAGCGAGCTAGAGAATGCTCCCCATTTTCTGGGTTTGGTGCAGCTACCCGCTTCCATCATTCAGCCCATTACTAAGCAATTCATACTAAGCGATGATGTGGTGATTCTAGAAGGCATTCAAGATGCTGGGAATGTTGGCGCCATTTTGCGCACTGTGGCAGCAACTGGAGTGAAAACGGTTGTGGCTTTAAGGGGCTGCGCTCATTTATGGTCTAGTAAAGTATTGCGGGCAGGGATGGGCGCTCACCAGCAACTCACCTTATTTGAAGATTGGACCATAGTCGATCTCATGCTGCATCTTGAAGCGCCATTATTGATCACGGCTGCTGAAGCGAAGACAGATTTATACGCCTTGCAAACGCAATTAAAAAATCCGGTAGCTTGGGTTTTTGGGAGCGAAGGCCACGGTGTTTCTGCAGAGCTACGTACCCAAGGCAAACTCGTGCGAATTCCGTTAGCCGCAGGGGTTGAATCCTTAAATGTGGCTACTGCCGCTGCAGTATGTTTATTTGAAGCTGTGCGTGTGCGCAGCTGCACATAACAATATTTAGCTTATAAGGTTTTATCCGATTTAATGGCTTGCAAGATCGTGGTTGCAATCTCTTCAATCGACTTGCTGGTAGTCGCAATCCAGGGAATGGATTCGCGGCGCATCATTGCGGTTGCCTCATTAATTTCATAGCGACAGTTTTCTAATTTAGCGTAATTACTTCCCGGGCGTCTTTCATTGCGAATTTCAGCAAGCCTCTCGGGATCAATCATTAAGCCAAAGATTTTTTGTGGAAATGCGCGTAAATCTTGGGGCAATTTACCCCGCTCAAAATCTTCAGGGATGAGGGGGTAGTTAGCGGCTTTTAAGCCATATTGCATCGCTAGATAAAGACTTGTTGGGGTTTTGCCAACCCTGGAAACGCCGACCAAAATAACATCAGCAGAGGCTAGATTTTGATTTGATTGACCATCATCATGGGCGAGTGAATAATTGATGGCTTCAATCCGATTTTTATAAGCATCGGTGTCGGCATTGTGGTGCAAGCGGTTAATAGCATGGGTCGATTTTTGGCCTAATAATTGCTCCAGGGGTGCGACAAAGGTTTGAAACATATCCAGCACTAAACCTTCTGCTTTGGCCACAATGCTGTTCATTTCAGGATTGACAAGGGTGGTGAAAATAATCGGCTTAAAGCCTTTGTCTTGGCAGGCCTGATTAATCGTTTCTAGGGCTTTATAGGCCTTTTCTGGACTATCGACAAAGGGGATACGGATTTGCTTAAAGCTGAGCTCAAATTGCGCCAAAATTGACTGGCTAAAGTTTTCGGCCGTAATACCAGTGCCGTCTGAGACGATAAAAACGAGCCTAGGGAGGTTTGTCATAGGTGAGAGATGAATTATGGGCAGTTTTAGGCTGAACGAGGTAGGCGGAGCACTACAATAGAGATTAATGAAGTATGCCGCATTTTTGCTGGCCGCTGAACCGCTTTCTTTATTTTTTGTGAGTGTATTTATGTCCAACCAACAAACTGTAGCCCAAGCGGGTGATGCTTATGTATTGCCTTTTGAACAACTAAGAATGACCGATGTTGAATCGGTTGGCGGTAAAAATGCCTCTTTAGGGGAAATGATTTCCCAATTAGCCACTGCTGGCGTGCGCGTGCCTACTGGCTTTGCCACCACTGCTTTAGCCTTTCGTGACTTCTTAAAGCACAATCAGTTAACTGAACGTATTCAACAGCGTTTAGCGAATCTCAATATCGATGATGTCCGGGCTTTAGCGCAAGCGGGTGCGGAAATTCGTCGCTGGATTGAAGAGGCGCCATTTCAACCCCGGCTTGAGCAGGAAATTCGCCACGCGTTTGCGCAGTTAGACACCTCGGGTCAAGGATCGTTTGCAGTTCGCTCATCGGCAACCGCCGAGGATTTACCGGATGCCTCATTTGCGGGTCAACAAGAGACTTTTCTGAATGTGGCCGGGATTGATGATGTTTTGCAGAAGATTCGGATTGTTTTTGCTTCTTTGTATAACGATCGCGCTATTTCGTATCGGGTACATAAGGGATTTGCCCACGCAGAAGTTGCACTATCAGCAGGCATTCAGCGAATGGTGCGCTCCGATTTAGGTGCTGCTGGCGTGATGTTTACACTAGATACGGAATCGGGATTTCCTGACGTAGTATTTATTACCTCAAGTTATGGCTTGGGCGAAACCGTGGTGCAGGGCGCAGTGAATCCAGATGAGTTTTATGTTTTCAAAACGACTTTAGCCCAGAATAAAAGCGCCATTATTCGTCGCTCGCTCGGGTCTAAATTAATTCAAATGGAATTCGCTCCCGCAGGCTCTGCCGAGCGGGTCGTTACGACTGATGTAGCGCCCGAGAAGCGTAATCGTTTTTCTTTAGCCGATAACGATATTACTGAGCTAGCCAAGTTTGCGGTGATTATTGAAAAACACTACGGCAGACCGATGGATATCGAATGGGGTAAAGATGGTAAAGACGGCCTCCTATATATTTTGCAGGCGCGTCCAGAAACCGTTAAGAGTCAGGCGGTTGGCCAACTAGAGATGCGCTATAAGTTAAAAGGGAGTTCAAAGATATTAGCGAAGGGTCGAGCCATTGGCCAAAAAATTGGTGCAGGACCAGTCCGTATTATTCGCGATGCGAGTGAAATGGATCGAGTACAGCCAGGCGATGTCTTGGTAGCGGATATGACAGACCCCAACTGGGAGCCAGTGATGAAAAGGGCTGCTGCCATTATTACGAATCGCGGTGGCCGTACATGCCATGCAGCAATTATTGCCCGCGAGTTAGGTGTGCCAGCAGTTGTGGGTTGCGGTGATGCTACCGACGTTTTACAAGAGGGCACAGTGGTCACGGTTTCTTGCGCTGAAGGCGATGAGGGGCATGTATATGACGGCCTGATTGAAACCGAGGTCACTGAAATATCCCGCGGGGAATTGCCAGAAATTCCGGTAAAAATAACCATGAATATTGGCAACCCGCAATTGGCTTTTGATTTCTGCCAAATTCCAAATAGTGGCGTAGGTCTAGCGCGGCTGGAATTTATTATTAATAACTACATTGGTGTTCATCCCCGTGCGGTTTTAGAGTACCCCAATATCGACCCCGATTTAAAGCGCGCAGTAGAAAGTGTCGCGCGCGGTTATGCCAGTCCACGGGCATTTTATGAGGATAAATTGGTCGAAGGCGTAGCCACGATTGCTGCCGCTTTTTATCCTAAATCGGTTATTGTGCGTTTGTCCGACTTTAAGTCGAATGAGTATAAGAAGCTCATTGGCGGATCACGCTATGAGCCCGATGAAGAAAATCCGATGCTCGGGTTCCGCGGCGCTTCGCGTTATGTTTCTGCTGAATTTGGTGAGGCCTTTGCTTTAGAGTGCGCCGCGATGAAACGGGTGCGCGAAGATATGGGCTTAGATAACGTGGAAATTATGGTGCCATTTGTGCGAACCACCAAACAGGCTGAGCGCGTCATCGAGATGATGGCTAAGCTTGGCTTGCGGCGTGGCGAGAACGGTCTGCGCTTAATTATGATGTGCGAAGTGCCTTCGAATGCAATTTTGGCCGATGAATTTCTGGCCTACTTCGATGGCTTTTCGATTGGCTCGAATGATATGACGCAGTTAACGCTTGGGTTAGATCGCGATTCAGGTATGGAGCTTTTAGCAATTGATTTTGATGAACGCGACCCAGCGGTGACGTTTATGATTGAGCGAGCGATTGACGCCTGTCGTAAGCAAAATAAATATGTCGGTATTTGTGGTCAGGGACCCTCTGACCATCCTGATTTTGCCAAGTGGTTAGTAGAAAAGGGTATTACCTCAATTTCGCTAAACCCGGATAGCGTTGTGCAAACTTGGGAGATGTTAGCTAAATAAGCGAGAGTAAAGTACTAGGGCGTAATCTTTTGTAAAAAAAAGTTATTTTTTACGGCCCTGGCGCTTTGGTTTCACCGCCGACTTCTTTTTATTTTCACGCTCTATCGGTACCGAGCCAAGCTCTTTTGAGCTTGACATTATTGCTGCAGAACCGCGCCGCGTGCTATTCCAACTAGGCTCTGGTATTTCCATAAAGGCGGCGCGTAGTTTTTGCCCCCAAACTTGATGAATCATTTGGTAATACGGATTACTTTCATCAATTGTCACCAATTTTCCAGGATGAAACGAGTTTGCTTCATATACCAGCAAGTCAAGGGGTAAGCCGACGGAGATATTACTTTTAAGGGTAGAGTCCATCGAAATTAAGGCGCATTTAGTTGCTAGATTCAATGGTGTTTGAAAATTAACTACCCGATCTAATATGGGTTTGCCATATTTGGATTCACCAATTTGAAAATAGCAATTTTCCGGCGTCGCTTCAATAAAGTTTCCAGCTGAATAGACATTAAATAAGCGGGGATTTTCACCGCGCACCTGGCCGCCAAAGATCAGATTGCAATTAAAGTCGATACCAGCTTTTTTAAGTGCAAGGAAATCACGGTCATACACCTGTTTAATCGCATCGCCAACGACTTCGGCAGCTTCATGCGCATTGGCGGCGTTCCAGAGATTTTTCCCACCCAGTAATTTTCCTTGCAGCAGAATTTCTTTTACAGCCTGAGTAATAGCCAAATTACCCGAACTCATGAGCGCAAAGAAGCGATCCTTATCTTTCTGAAACAACGTCATTTTTCGGAAGGTGCCAATTTGATCGACACCTGCGTTAGTACGGGTATCAGCTAAAAAAACCAAGCCATTTTTTAGGCAAAGGCCAACGCAATAAGTCATGGCAATAATCCATTCATAAGAAAAGTGTCACTAGGATAATTGATGAATGGAAATGGTGGCGGTAAGCTCTTCTGCGCCGCCTCCCGAGCGGACACCTTTAACCGGTGCAGCAGAATAGTAATCGCGCCCAATTGCCAGGCGAATATGGCGAGCGTCAGTAAAACAGGCATGGGTCGTATCAACGCTAATCCAATGCCCCCGCTCTATATCAATACACGCATCAATCCAGGCATGGCTAGCTAAATCGGGCGAATCTTCGGTAAAGAAATAGCCGCTGACATAGCGAGCAGGAATATGACTAGCGCGACATAGGCCTAAGAGGATGTGGCTATGATCTTGACAGACCCCCGCTTTCATGGCGAATGATTGCGCGGCTAAACTGGCAAAATTGGTTGACCCGGGAATGTACTCGATAGCCTGCTGTACCGCAGTGGCTAAATTCAGAATTGCTGCGGAACTATTATTTTTTGGTAAATCAGCGGCAAAAAAATCTAGCATTTCGGCTGTAGGTTCGGTTAGGCGCGTTTGTTGCAGCAAATAATAAGGCGAAACTGCTTTGCTGGTATCGATAAATTCAAACGCTGCACTCGTTTTAATAATGCCTTCTGCCTCAATCATCATCGAGGTATATGGATTATCTTGGACAAAAGTACTGCACGTATTTTGAAAGGCATCCAAAGAAAGATTGGCTTTAATGGGTGTCTGAATGCGCCATTTTTCAACGTCTTGTCCAGGGGTAGTAGTGGGCGTTAACCGCAACTCTTGAATTGAATAGTGTACCGGTAGCTCATAACGGTATTCGGTACGATGAATAATTTTTAATTGCATAAAAGTAGCGGTAAGGATGGATTAAGCAACAGCCAGAGGAATAAGAAAGGTATTACTAAAATCATCAGCAATATGATTAATACGCTCTAAAAAATCCTCCATAAATTCTTCGAGACCTTGTTTAAAGACCTCATCAATATCAGAATACTCAAGGCTGGCTTTTAGTTTGCCAAGTAGGCGTTCAATTTCCTTGGAATCTTGATTGCGCACGGCAGCCATGAGGGGAATTAGTTCATTGACGCAGGATACTAAGGAGCGCGGCATTTGCGGATTAAAAATGAGGAGTTCGGCAACTTGTTTAGGCGTGATTTGATCTGAATAAATTTGTCGATAAATTTCAAATCCCGATACCGAGCGGAGTAGGGAGGCCCAATGATAAAAATTAAAGAAACTATCACTGACGTCTTCTTCAGCCCCCTTATTTTTTTGTGCCGGCTTTACATTTTCTTGAATTTCATATTTTGTTTCCAAAATACGCGCAGTATTATCAGCACGCTCGATTAACGTGCCAATACCTAAAAAATATAAAGCTTCATTTTTTAACATCGTGCCTTGAATGACGCCACGCACTAAATGGCAACGGTGCTTCACCCACTCTAAAAAACGGCTGTGGTCTGAGCGCTCGCGATTGACCAAGATGGTTTGTAACTCAAGCCAAGTAGTATTTTGCGTTTCCCATACCTCGGAAGTAATTCGCCCGCGAATCACGCGGGCATTTTCACGCGCTGAGTACAGGCAAGAAACGATGCTGGAAGGGTTCGTATTTTCATAAATCATGAAATCAAGTACGTTATGTCGATTGATGGTGTCATATTTCTTACTGAAGTCATCTTCTAGCTTGGAAATGGTTAAGAGCTTTTTCCAGCTTTGTTCTAAAAATTGCTCTGGCTGGGGCAGCAAAGCAGTTTGGTGACTTACATCCAGCATACGTGCGGTATTTTCAGCGCGCTCGGTATAGCGCGCCATCCAGTAAAGACAGTCAGCTGTGCGGCTTAACATATTGAGTTCATGCTTCTAGTACCCAGGTATCTTTAGTGCCGCCACCTTGAGAAGAGTTCACTACTAAAGAGCCTTCTTTCAGTGCGACTCGGGTTAGTCCGCCCGGTACCATCTTGACTGTTTTCCCTGAAAGTACAAAGGGGCGTAAATCAATGTGGCGGGGGGCAATTCCCGCCTCCACAAAAGTTGGACAAGTAGATAAGGCTAGCGTTGGTTGGGCGATGTATTTTTCTGGGTTCGCTTTTAAGTGGACGCGAAAACTTTCTATCTCGGCTTTGCTTGCAGCTGGCCCCACTAACATGCCGTAGCCACCTGCGCCATGGGTCTCTTTGACGACCAACTCACTTAAGTGCGCCAAGGTGTAAGCCAAATCTTCTGGTTTGCGGCATTGAAAAGTGGGCACGTTATTTAAGATCGGTTTTTCGCCTAAATAGAACTCAATCATTGCGGGAACATAAGGGTATATCGATTTATCATCCGCTACACCAGTGCCGATGGCATTTGCTAAAGTCACATTACCAGCGCGATAGGCCGAGAGGAGGCCAGCAACGCCAAGCGTGGAATCAGAGCGAAACGCAAGCGGATCTAAAAAGTCGTCATCAATACGGCGATAAATGACATCGACTCTTTCGGGTCCTTGGGTAGTGCGCATGAAGACTTGCTCATTTTTTACAAACAAATCTTTACCCTCAACCAATTCAACCCCCATCTGTAAAGCTAAATAGGTATGTTCAAAATAGGCTGAGTTGTACATCCCTGGAGTTAAAACCACGACATTGGGTTTTTTTACATCACTGGGTTTGACCGATTTGAGGCACTCCAATAAAAGGTCAGGGTAGTGTTCTACTGGTGCAATGCGCTGCTCTTGAAATAAATCAGGAAATAAGCGCATCATCATTTTCCGATCTTCCACCATATATGAAACACCGGAGGGCACGCGTAAGTTATCTTCTAAAACATAAAACTCACCTGCACCTGCGCGCACAATATCAATTCCCGCAATTTGTGCGTAGATGTCGCGCGGCACATCGACATTGCGCATCTCAGGACGGTATTGCGCATTATTAAAAATTTGTTCAGCCGGCACTATGCCCGCTTTAATAATGGTTTCTTCATGATAAATATCATAAATAAAGCGATTTAGCGCTTGGACACGTTGGCGTAGGCCAGTTTCGAGTTGAGCCCATTCTTGGGCACTAAAAATCCGCGGTATTTGATCAAAGGGAATTGTTCGCTCTGAGCCCAGGTCATCGCCATAAACAGCAAAGGTAATTCCCACGCGTCGAAAAATAAGTTCCGCTTCAGCACGCTTAAGACCCATTAGGGTCTCGCTTTGTTGATTTAGCCAGCGGTGAAACGTCCGGTAATGGGGGCGCGCTTTACCTGCCTCGTTGAGCATTTCGTCGTATGGCAAGTTCATTGTTATACGTTAAATTACCTTGGGGTGAAGTAAGGGTGAACTCAGAGGTTCGTTGGTGCATTTATGCACAAATATGGTGCTTAATTACGATTTTTAACTAAAAATCGCTGAATTTTCAAAGTACGATCTTGTTCTTTGTTGTCTCTAGTCTAAGAAAGGTCGCCACGGGCAATGCGGGCTTTTTCTCGCTCCCAGTCTCGCTCCTTTTCGGTCGCACGCTTGTCATGCTGTTTTTTCCCTTTAGCTAAGCCAATTTCGCATTTCACATTGCCTTTCGAGAAATGGAGGTTAACCGGCACAAGGGTATACCCCTTTTGATCTACCTTGCCAATGAGTTTGCGTATTTCAAGGGCATTAAGGAGTAATTTACGGGTACGCGTGGGGTCGGCCAGGACATGAGTTGAAGTCGAGCTGAGGGGGCTAATGTGGGCGCCAATGAGGAATAGCTCGGCCTTGCGTATGACAACATAAGCTTCTTTAATTTGTGCCCGCCCGGCGCGAATGGCTTTCACCTCCCAGCCCTCTAGAGCTAGCCCGGCTTCGAAACGTTCCTCGATAAAATAATCAAAGAAGGCTTTTTTGTTATCAACGATACTCATGGTTTATATAGTTATTTTCTGACTTGATTATGGCAGACGTCTATAAGACCGTTTTAATTAACCAATCCGTTGAGCGGATGTTTGATTTAGTGACCGATGTGGCGCGTTATCCTGAATTCCTGCCATGGTGTGGCGGCGTGGAGATATTTGAACAAACCGACACCATCTTAGACGCCAAAATAAGCATTCATTTTAAAGGGATCAAACAATACTTCCATACGCGGAATGTGAATCATCGCCCGGAAACAATTGATATGGTTTTTGTCGATGGACCATTTCGACATTTTTCGGGGCAGTGGAACTTCATTGCTTTGCGAGAGGATGCTTGCAAAGTGGAATTCAAATTACATTGGGAATTTAAAAACGCCTTGCTCGATAAAATTATTGGCCCGGTTTTTGCTCATATTGCCGGCACGTTTGTCGATCGTTTTGTCAGTAGGGCTGAAAGTTTGTATGGCTAAAGGTTTGGATTTATGGCTTTGTGATGCACGCGCAAGTGCGAGTTTGCAAATGGGTGAAGGTTCCCCGATCATTACCCCTTTGCATTTGCCCGTACCCAGCGGTGAAGTTGCAACTATTGGCATGGCTTTAATGTGCAGTGGTCTGGCGAGTGGCCCGAATGATCCAAGCTTTAGTCGCAAGGGCTGTTTTGGCGTTTTTGGCAAGCGCAAAGAATGGCATAGCCCCATTTATGATGGCGACCGCATTGAGTTATATGGCCCCTTATTGATTGATCCAAAGGCGGTTCGGCGTAAAAAAGCCAATCAGAATCGGGATAGTGAATTAAAGGCTAGCGCCCTTGCTCGCCAGGCACGTCGTGAAGCGAAGCAGCGATAAGTCTATAATCTGATTTTGCGACTAGGGGTTTTGTATGCGACTCATCCAGAAAGCACTCACTTTTGACGACGTGCTCCTTGTACCAGCTTATTCAGCTGTCTTACCACGGGATGCGAGTTTAGTCAGCCGTTTAACCCGCGATATTGCCTTAAATATTCCTTTGGTTTCAGCCGCCATGGATACCGTTACTGAAGGGCGCTTAGCCATTGCAATGGCCAGCGAGGGCGGCATTGGGATTGTGCATAAAAACCTGAAACCGGCCGAACAAGCCCGCGAAGTCGCTAAAGTAAAACGGTATGAATCCGGGGTTTTGCGCGATCCCATTACCATTGGCCCGGATGTGACTGTGCGCGAAGTGATTCATTTATCGCGTGAACACGGTTTTTCTGGCTTTCCAGTGCTACAGGGTAAGACGGTGGTGGGCATCATTACTAATCGCGATTTACGCTTTGAAGAGGAGCTAGATGCACCGGTAAAAGCAAAAATGACACCGCGCGATCGACTAGTTACTGTCAGTGAAACTGCCTCCTTAGATGATGCTAAGCGCCTCATGAACAAACACCGTCTCGAACGCGTTTTAGTGGTCAATGATGCTTTCGAATTGCGTGGCCTGATTACGGTTAAAGATATTTTAAAAGCCACCGAGCATCCAAATGCGTGTAAAGATAGCGAAGGAAAGTTGCGCGTAGGGGCAGCGGTAGGCGTTGGTCCTGATAACGACGAGCGAGTTGAGTTGCTGGTGCGTGCTGGGGTTGATGTGATCGTGGTTGATACTGCGCATGGCCATAGCCAAGGCGTACTCGATCGCGTGAAGTGGGTAAAGAAAAACTATCCCCAAGTGCAAGTGATTGGCGGCAATATTGCCACTGCTGATGCGGCTAAAGCGCTATTGGAAGCAGGAGCTGATGGCGTTAAGGTGGGTATTGGTCCCGGTTCAATTTGCACTACCCGGATTGTTGCCGGAGTTGGTGTTCCGCAAATTACCGCGATCGTCAATGTTGCACTGGCCCTCAAAGGGACGGGCGTGCCCTTAATCGCCGATGGTGGAGTGCGCTATTCGGGTGATGTAGCGAAGGCGCTGGCAGCTGGAGCTGATGCGGTAATGATGGGCGGGATGTTTGCCGGTACTGAAGAGGCGCCTGGCGAAGTCTTTTTATATCAGGGCCGTTCTTATAAAAGTTATCGTGGCATGGGCTCTTTAGGTGCCATGACTGACGGTGCTGCTGATCGGTATTTCCAAGAAGATATTGCCACTGCTAATGCTGATAAGTTAGTCCCCGAAGGTATCGAAGGACAAGTACCTTATAAGGGTAGCGTTCTTACCATCTTGCATCAACTGACTGGCGGTATTCGTTCCTCAATGGGATATTGCGGGTGTAAGACGATTGCCGAGTTACACGATAAAGCCAATTTTGTAGAAATTACTTCAGCAGGCGTGCGCGAATCGCATGTCCATGATGTCAAGATTACAAAGGAAGCACCTAATTACCATATTGATTAAACGATATCGCTGTGCACGCTAAGATTCTTATTCTTGATTTTGGTTCCCAAGTAACCCAACTCATTGCCCGCCGTATACGTGAAGCAAAAGTCTATTGTGAAATCCATCCTTACGACTGCGCTCCTGAACTGATTCAGCGTTTAGTAGCGGAAGAGGACTGCAAGGGCATCATTCTTTCTGGTGGACCCAATTCAGTTACTACTAGCGGCAGCCCTAGAGCGCCGCAAATCGTTTTTGAATTAGGCGTGCCCGTACTGGGTATTTGTTATGGCATGCAAACCATGGCTGAACAATTGGGCGGTGCAGTTGCCTCTGCAGAATCACTCGGTAAAGCGCGCGAGTTTGGCTATGCGGAGGTCCGAGCGCATGGTCATACTGCCCTTTTAAAAGGGATCGAAGATTTTGCGACTGCTGATGGTCATGGCATTCTGAAGGTCTGGATGAGTCATGGCGATTCGGTCACGACTATGCCCCCTGGCTTTCAATTAATGGCCTCAACTGCCTCTTGCCCCATCGCTGGTATGGCCGATGAAGCCAAACAATTTTATGGTTTTCAGTTTCACCCTGAAGTAACCCATACTCTGCAGGGTGAAGCCATCTTGCGGCGTTTTGTGCGTGATATTTGTCATTGCCCAGGCGATTGGGTGATGGGTGACTACATTAGCGAGGCCATTGCGCATATTCGCGCACAAGTTGGCAGCGATGAAGTGATTTTGGGTTTATCGGGAGGCGTCGACTCGAGTGTTGCCGCGGCATTAATTCATCAAGCGATTGGTCAACAATTAACATGCGTGTTTGTTGATCATGGTTTATTGCGCTTGAATGAAGGTGAAATGGTGATGGAAATGTTTGCCCGTAATTTAGGGGTAAAGGTAATACGGGTGAATGCCGCCGAACAATTTATGGCGCAGTTAGCGGGAGTAAGCGATCCCGAGATGAAACGCAAAATAATTGGTAAAGAATTTATTGACGTATTTCAAGCTGAATCTATCAAAATTAAAAATGCCAAGTGGCTAGCGCAAGGCACTATTTATCCGGATGTGATTGAGTCTGCTGGCAAAGGTAAAAAAGGTGCGCATACCATTAAGAGCCATCACAATGTTGGCGGTTTACCAGATGATATGCACTTGAAATTACTCGAGCCATTACGGGAATTATTCAAAGATGAGGTACGTGAGTTGGGTGTAGCACTGGGCCTACCGCGTGAAATGGTCTATCGCCATCCCTTTCCAGGCCCGGGTTTGGGGGTGCGAATTTTAGGTGAAGTGAAAGCCGAGTACGCAGAATTACTACGCCATGCTGACGCTATTTTTATTGAAGAGCTGCGTAACACGATTGATGAAGTTAGCGGAAAATCATGGTACGACTTAACGAGCCAAGCTTTTGCGGTATTTCTACCAGTCAAGTCGGTGGGGGTGATGGGCGATGGTCGCACTTATGAGTATGTTGTCGCTTTGCGAGCAGTGCAGACGCAAGATTTTATGACGGCACACTGGGCCCATTTACCCCATGAATTACTGGGTACGGTGTCTAATCGAATTATTAATGAGGTACGCGGAATTAATCGTGTGGTATTTGATATTAGTGGTAAGCCACCCGCTACGATTGAGTGGGAATAAATTAACTTATAAACTGGAGAAACAATGACAATTTCACGCCGCCTTTTTATGCTGTCTGCTGCAATGGCCCCTTTTGGCTGTGCCTCTATGGGTTATTTGCGTGGCACTGCAGTTCCTGCGCCAAGCCCACTGCCGGCCGTTCGTGCTCCCCAGGTGGGACAAGAGTGGTCTTATGTGCAGCGTGATATGTTTAATGGCAACACCCTCGGCACCTTAACCGAACGCGTGCAATCGGTCGGTTCGCAAATTGTCATTACCCGTTCGATGGATACCAGTGCTGCGACATCCAATTCAAGTTCTGGTGCTTTTGGCGCCATCATGAAAGATATTAATCAAATCAACGAGCCGATTGGTTCAATGGCGAATGAAGTACAAGGCCCCTGGGGAACTTTTTTAGCTAACCCCAATTGGAAGACCTTGGTGTTATTTAATCCGGGTGTGCCCGCTTGGCCCCAGCAATTAAATGAATCTTGGAGCAAACAAACCAACACCAAATATCAGGTCGCTGGTAATGCTGGGTATACCTTTCCATGGGAAGAGTATATGAGCGCTAGTGGTTGGGAGACTATTACAGTACCAGCTGGCACATTCACTGCATTAAAGTTTAGTAGTTTAGTTAATTACACTAGCCCCGATGCCAATAAGATTAATTGTATTTGGCGAGAAACTTGCTGGTTCGCTCCGCAAATTGGGCGTTGGGTAGCACGAGAATCATCCGGATCGTATATGTTAATTGGGGTTATGCAATCGCCATTTTTAGAAAATGAATACGCTTGGCAGTTAAGTTCGTGGAAATAAATTTATCACGGCGTGTTTGTTTAATTGCTTTAGGCGCCTTACCAAGCGCTTGTCTCACGCCAATTCCTTATCCTGCCTCAACCCCTGGCTTAACGCCAAATGTACCGCCCCAAATGCGCGCCCCCCAAGTTGGGCAACAATGGGTCTACGCTGTACGCAATATTTTCAATCAAGAGACCCTGGATATCGTTACTGAGACAGTGGTGCAAGTGGGCGAGCAAATTCGCATCCAACGTATCTCAAATAAAATGGGCCCCATTGCGGATGAAATTCAAGGGCCTTGGGGTAAGATCATTCAAGATCCGCATTGGCAGCCAGCCCAAAAGTTTATTCGTCCACTACCAATATGGCCTGAAAAATTAGAGCCGGGCTGGTCAGGTTTTTATCGCGATCGTTACCAAGTACTGGGGTACCCCGATGCCGACTTTGCTTGGTTAGTCACGATTTCAGCAATTGCTTGGGAAAAAATTCGAACGCCGGCTGGCTCATTTGTCGCCTTGAAATACAGTAGTGACTCGCCTTATTTTGAAAGTAATGATGTTTCACGTTTCGCTAGCTTACGCAATGAAGAAACGTGGTTAGTACCCGAGATTGGGCGCTGGGCAATTCGCCGCAGTATGGGGCGCTATTTATTGGGGGGTATGAGTTGGTCCGGCTCTTTTTGGGAAGATTATTTAGAGTGGGAGTTGCAGTCATGGAAATAAATTCTTTACCAGCGCACTTATTCGCCCAGCAATTTAATTAATGTATAGCGTTAAAGAAATTTTTCCCACCCTCCAGGGAGAAGGTGCGCATGCTGGACGGGCCGCTATATTTTGCCGTTTTACAGGCTGTAATCTCTGGAGCGGGCGCGAAGAAGATCGTACTACTGCCATTTGCCAATTTTGTGACACCGACTTTATCGGTGTTGATGGTATTGGCGGTGGAAAATTTACTACGGCTACCGAGTTAGCGAGCGCAATTGCAGCTGCGTGGTTGACTACTACTGCAGGACCCCATTACCGCTATGTGGTTTTTACCGGCGGGGAGCCCCTCTTGCAGTTAGATGCGGCATTGATTGAGGCTTTACATGCCCAGCAGTTTGAAATTGCGGTTGAAACCAATGGCACCTTACCACTACCTGCTGGAATCGATTGGGTTTGTGTGAGCCCTAAGGCGGGCACTGAGTTAGTAGTCAAGCAAGCGGATGAAATTAAATTGGCGATTCCGCAAAATGGTCATGCTCAAGTAGAGCTACTGTTAAAGCGCTTCGAGGGAATGGACTATCGACACCGTTTTTTGCAACCGATAGATGGCTTAGAGCGAGACGCCAATACTGCCATTGCAGTACAACTGTGCCAAAAAAGACCCTTATGGCGTTTAAGTTTGCAAACCCATAAATATATTGGGATGCCTTAATATTAGCCTTATGAATACTATTACGCGGCGCTTCGAGTTTGATTCTGGTCACCGCATTCCTCATCACGGGGGGCAATGTGCTCATTTACATGGCCATCGTTATGCTCTAGAAATAACGCTTGCCGGAGCAGTTTTGCGTAATCCTGGGGCTGCCGATGATGGTATGGTGCTTGATTTTGGGGATGTCAAGCGGCTAACGCATGCGCATTTAGTAGACTTATGGGACCATGCTTTTTTGGTGGCCAAGGAAGATCAGCCCGTGGTTACATTTTTAGCAAGCATGCCAAACCATAAAACCGTTATCTTAGATGATGTTCCTACTGTAGAAAATTTGGCCCGCCAGGCTTTTCAGATTCTTGAACCCATTTTTAAAAACGCCTTTAAAGGCCGCCTCACTTTGGCTGCAATCCGTTTATATGAAACGCCCAATTGTTGGGCTGACGTTTTTAGTGCGGATGTAGCAAGGGTTTAATTGAATGAATGCGGATATTGAGTTTATGACCCTCGCGCTTGAACAAGCAAAATTAGCGGCGGCTCAAGGAGAGGTTCCAGTGGGCGCAGTATTGGTGCAAGATGGTGCAGTGATTGCGCGTAGTTTTAATCAGCCCATTAGCAAACATGATCCTAGCGCACATGCTGAAATGAATGTTTTACGTTTAGCTGCAGCGCATTTGGCAAATTATCGTTTACCCGGTACAACGCTTTATGTGACTCTCGAACCCTGTGCAATGTGTTGTGGGGCAATGCTTCACGCGCGTATTGCGCGGGTAGTCTTTGGAGCGCTCGATCCTAAAACGGGGGCGGCCGGTAGCGTTCTCAATGTCTTGGCTGTGCCGCAAATCAATCACCAAACATCCGTCACCGGTGGCGTCTTGGGAGACGACTGCGGCAAATTATTAAAAACTTTTTTTCAGGCACGGCGGCAATGAATATTCATCTGATTGCACCTTCTGGCGCTACGCTTGATCAACGCGGCCCTGATCTTGGAATGCGCTATTTACGTGAACAGGGCGTTACCGTTAATAATTTCGCTTGCGTTAAACGTGTGCATCAGCGTTTTGCTGGAACCGATATTGAGCGCTTAGCTGAAATTAATGCCCTTACTCAACTTGAAGCTGAAACGCTTGTGATGGCAACGCGGGGCGGTTATGGTTTGCAGCGCATTTTGGGTAGCATTCAGTGGTCAGCGCTAGCAGATGCAGTGAAGCAGGGAGTACAAATTTGTGGACATAGCGATTTCACTGCCTTGCAATTAGGGCTGCTTGCTAAAACGGGGGCAATTAGTCTGGCAGGCCCTATGCTCAATTATGATTTTGGGGGAGCAAATCAGACTGGTGACACCAGCGCACCAAATTCTTTCATGTGGCAGCATTTTCAACGCGCCATTAACGAGCGCCGGCTAGACTGCCAAGTGCATCAAGCCCAATCTTACTTGGGTGAATGGCAGAGTCAGAAAGCGCTACACGGCCTATTGTGGGGTGGCAATCTCACGATTTTAAGTACTTTAATCGGCAGCGAATTTATGCCAAGCATTGAGCAAACGCGGGGCGGTATTTTATTTTTAGAAGATATAAACGAACATCCTTATCGGCTCGAGCGCATGTTCATTCAGTTATTAGAGGCTGGTTTCTTGGCCCAGCAGAAGGCAATTTTATTGGGCGACTTCTCGGGCTATCGATTAGTTGACAATGATCGTGGCTATGATTTAGCGACTGCGATTGCTTGGTTACGTGAGCGTCTGCCGAACTCGATCCCCATTTTAACGGGCTTGCCATTTGGCCACTGCCCAGAAAAACTCACTTTACCTGTGGGTGCGCAGGCTAATTTGACAGCCAATTTACAGGGGTTTACTCTACAAGCGCAGTGGTAGGTATGGGCAAATATTTAGCCTAAGCTTCGGCGCTGCTTAAATGAAAGCTGGCTTTCAAGTCTTGTGCAAGGGCATCCTTGAGTTCAGGTAAAGCAAGCTTTAATGTTTCTTTTAAAGTCCAGGGCGGATTTACTACTAACATCCCACTCGCTTGTAAACGCCGCTCACCGGGTACATTTGCTACCCGCAACTCTGCTTGCAACCAAGGCCTGGAATTACTCGCAATGACTTTTTTTAAGCGCTCTACCAGAGCAATCGATTCACGCCGCGGCAAGATGGGATACCAAAGAGCAAAACAACCTGTCGCGAAGCGCTGCAAACCTTCTGCAAGCGTTGTTTCAAGCAGCCGATAATCATTTTTATCTTCGTAAGCAGGGTCAATTAAAACTAAGCCTCTACGCCCTGGTGGTGGTAATAATGCTTTTAGTCCACTAAAGCCATTGCTGGCATAGACATCAATTTGTTTCGCATTCGGTAGTTTCGCCACATTACTTTGCAAAATAAGAATTTCTTTAGGATGTAATTCAAATAGTTTGAGGCGATCTTGCGGTCTTAAGAGGCGCGCCAAAATAAAGGGGGAGCCTGGATAAATAGATAAAGACTCGGATTGGTTTTCAAACTGCACTTGCTTGAGCAAGTTTTCGAAAGGGGGCTTCACTTTGGTAATTAAGCGTTCAATACCCAATTGCCCTTCTTTGCTTATTTGTGCAAAACCATCCTGTAAGTTGTAAATACCAGCGCCAGCATGCGTATCAATAAACGTGATCGCCCCCGGTTTTTCTTGGAGGTAGTGAATTAACTCAATTAGTACCAGATGCTTCAAAATATCTGCATGACCACCAGCATGAAAGGCGTGACGGTAACTAAACATAGACGTGCATGATTAAAAAACGAATGACTAGCTTGCTATTTTTTGGCGCAGGCCAAAAACGAGCAGGGTCAGTGAAATGAAAATGACCCCAATATTTTGCAAATGGAGGTTATCAGCAAAATCGAGAGATGAATTTAACAAAATATAAATAGTAACAATGCCGCCAACAGCAATAAAGCGTGGCCACCAGCGATTGGCAAGTAATTGCTTGCCAGGTATTTTATCGGCTAGATAGGCACCAATAAGGCCACACCAAAAGCCTAAACCTGCCGCTACCAAAACGTCACTCAGCCAATGAACACCGAGGGCACTGCGGGAAATACCGACAAAAATAGCCAATAAAAATAATAGTAATAGGGGTTTGCGGTACGTTGGTTTGGCGCTAAAAAAAATTGCCGTAGCCACAGCAAAAGCAGTTAGCGTATGGCCTGATGGCATCGAGTTGGTTAATAACATATCGCCATAGCGAAAAAAACTGCCTTCAACTAGCACGCCAGAGGGGCGAGGTAAATTGAGTAACGGTTTGAGGGTGGAGCTAATAGCAGCTGTTAACACGCCAGCAAAAATTCCGGCACTTAAGACTCGAGGCGCGATGATCAGCAAAGGAAAGGCAATAGCAAAAAGACCCCAGCCATTACCTAGAAAAGTAAATGCAGCCCAAGTCCAGTTCGGAAGAATTTGGCTGGCTTCATTAAGCGCTAAAAATGAGCTGACCTGTCGGCGGGTGAAAAATAAACCCAATCCCAATGCAATCGGAAGTAGTGGCAAAAGCCAGAACAGCAGTCGGGGAGGGCGGTTATTCGGTGGCATCCAGTTGCACTGTGACCTTCAGCATAACTTCTGCAACAGTAATAGCCTGCATACAGACATTATCTTGACAGGGCGTTTTGCGATGATTCGCTGCGCTTACGCAAGGCGAACAGGCAAGCTGCGCGGTGATGGGAATTGAACGGCCCAGTGAGCCATATAAGGCTGGCGTTTCTGGGCCAAAAAGAACTACCGTCCGTAATTGGGTAACCGAGGAAAAATGGCCTGGACCAGAATCATTGGTTACCATGACTTTAGCAAGCGTATATAAAGCGGGTAATTCGCCAAAACTCACTTTGCCAGCAAAGTTAATTGCACGCTCAACATTTGCTTGCAGGCGGATGGCTTCAACATAAGCAACTTCATTCGTCGAGCCCGTAATGAGGATGAGATCGTTTGGCCAGCGCGCATGAATCGCGCTAATTAGCTCTGCAAACCGCTGCGGCGCCCAGCGGCGCTGGGGTAACAAGTCGCTGGCATTGGGATTGATCAGGATAAGGCGTTGGGCTTGGGCATCAAACGGAATTGAGAGCTGCTGTGCTAATTGAATAATGCGCTCTTGTACAGTTTGCAGTACGTGAGGATCGATTTTGGCTTGCTCAATATGAATCGCAGTATCAGGAATGGCAATTTTACTAAAAGGGATTTCAATCTTCGTCGCAAAGGCCGCATAGACCAAAGAGATAAAGTTTTTAGCAATATGAATATGGGGGTTGTAATGCACCTTCCGCGTTAACATCGTGCCGCGCCACAGTCCTTCACCGTGAAAAATATGGTAACCAACCCGACGTTGTGCGCCACAAAGCCCAGTTAAGAGGGCTGTAAAGCGCGAGAATAATTCGAGGTCAATCACTGTATCAATTTGGTGTCGACGCGCTTGCCATAAAAAAGCCGCAGAGTCGCGCATCAGGCTAAATAAACCCGATGCATCAATGGTGAAAATATTTTCAGGTTTTACTGTGTTTAACAAACTTAAGCTTGCACGATTACTTTTAAAGATCAGAAAGTAAATTTCAGCGCCACGAGCTTGGGCTTCGCGCATGGCTGGATCAACTAATATCGCGCTACCCATTTCTGATAATTCAATAAAGAGTAATTTACGTGGACTTTGCAGCGCGGGTTTGAATGCGCTTTGGAGGCGATCGAGTATGGACACCAGCGGGCTAATGATGGCGCAAAGCGGCACCCCCACCCAGTGGTCGATGCTACGCATGGTATTGACACTAATACTCATTCGGCACGCTTATTTAAATTTTAAGATGGGATAAACGCCTGGCAGAGCACAGAGCGCAGAGAATGCACCAAAGCTAACTGAGGCTAAAACTGTTAGAGAGGGATCTACTCCCCATAAAACCAGTACCGAGGAGAGTGTAGCCTCGCGTAATCCCCAACCAGAAATACTAATCGGCAGCATGAGCAACAAGCTAAGGGCAGGCAAACCAATCATCAGTGCTTCGACTGGAACGGCAGCCCCGTAGGCCTTTAAGCAGCAGCCAAGGGCAACGATATTAAAACAGTGAATGCCAATTGAGAAAGTAACTTGGGCAATTGTCACGGGAAAACCAAAAGCAAATCGAATACCGGGTAAGGTAGCTGTCATGCGAAAGCGCGCCAAGATTTTTTCTAAGAGCCTGAGGCTGGGTCCCCAAATTAAAATGAGCGCACCTACTATGCCAGCAAAGAGCATGATTGCAATTACGCCGTATCCCAATTCAACTCCCCAGCTAGCAAGCGTAGCGCCACCTAATATCAAACCAATGCCACCCAATAAGTTATTACCTGCTAAGCCCAGCATTCGATCAATTAAAGTCATTGCAAAGCCCAGGCGTAACTTTGGCGTAGCGTGATCTAAATCCACTGCATGATGTAATTCGTCATCCAGTTCTTTTTTGCCACTAACCTTGTCATCGGCAGTCAGGTGGCTGCCGGTGACAGCCCGGTAACTATCGCCACCTAAGGTGCTAGGTAAGCCTTGATTAATTAAGGTACCAGCGAAATACAGCTTAATGTAAGCAAAAACGCTCCCTTGAAAGCCGACTTTACGCATCAGCAGTGCCCACCGAATACCACCACAGGTAAATGCAGACAAAATAGCTAGTACTGCCCCTATAAACCACATGGGTTGCATTTTTAATTCCGTGGTGAAAAGCGCATGCCAGTCGATGCCACTCGTAGCTTTCCATAACAGGGCAATCGACAACAAAATACGAATAGTGGGCCAACTGCGCTTGAGGATGGTTTTCCAGCCAGATTGAGGGGCGGCGTTTACGGGCCTATTTTTGCTCATAGGCGTAAGGATAATGCCTTGGGGTGCCAGCCCTGACAAAAACTGAAGTCAAAACGGGATAAGGCTTGGTTAAAGCGGTTAATCGCAAGGGTCTCAATGGTTTCGCAAGTATTGAAATAACCACGGGGATCGCTTGAATTGATTGGGGCAGCGAAGGGTAAGCCAGACCAATTAACCAAAATAACGTTGGCATTCTCGGGTAAGGGGCCAAACCACAGATCAAATTGGTCTTGACGCTGGTCGAGGACAAAAATCGGTAAAGGCTCGCTATACCAAGCTAATCGACTAGCAAGAGTCCAATTTTGTACTGCAGTTCCTGCGGCTTGTTTCTCTTGTACCAGTTGAGCAGCACGGGCGCCTGCTAAATTCCAGCCATACAAATCAGCGATGGGATTATTTTTTTGCGCGCCGAAACTTATGCCGCCAATAAATACTAAGGTGAAACCCAATAAGCAAAGTAATAATTGCAGTGCCGCGCATAGGCTGAGAAGCCATCGATATGATTTTTGCCACAGCGCAGCTAAGCCAACACCAGCAAAGGGCGCTAAACAAAACCAAGCGGGACTGGTCCAGTGCGGGAGACCGCCGCCAGCAGAGAGAATTGCAAAGAGCGTAAAGGGTAAGAAAAAGAAGCCCAATAAAGCGAGTAGTTGGGATTTGGCAAACGAGAGAAAGTGGCGCAGAAAAACAATGCCACCGATTGGCAGTAAAACACCATAGGCCAGGATTTGAATCCCAAAAAATCGTGCTATTCCCATCCAAGACCATGCCCCACCACCGCCATGATTGATTTGATATTGAAAGGAAATCCATGCATTGGCCCAATTCCAGAAAATAATCGGGCTGATGGCAACGAGCGCTATGAGACACGCTACCCAAAATCCAGACTGATTGAGCCAGCGCTTACGGGGGGATAATAAAAAAACTAGCGCAAGTGCAAGCGCACTAAAAATAGCCGTGTATTTACTTAAACCTGCTAGGCCTAGCACTACGCCCAACACTATCCATTGCCAGACGTAAAACTGCTGTGCCTGTTGCAGCCAACAAATGGCTAGCCACAATACAGTTAATACCAGCGGTGTTAAGAGTGAATCGGGTAAGAGACCAATTGCTAAAACATGTGGCAAAGGCGCTAAGACGATGGCAATGACAGCAGCAATACTGGCTATTTGCTTTGATGGTAATTGCTGTGCAAGCGAGTTGCGGGTGTTGGTTTGCAGATAGAGTATTAAATCGTTGGTGATGTAATACACCAAAGCACATGAAATTAGCCACAGCATTTCAGGTATGAAGCGGATTACGCCTTCACTGAAGTCATTAACCACTAAGGGCCATTGAATCCAGCCGACTAAAGGAGGATGATCAAAATAGCTCCAAGCCAGGTGTTTGGCATATAAGGCATAGTGCGCTTCGTCAACTGAAAACTCAACGGTAAAGCCCAGCGCCAAATGAATCAATGCGGCAACTAACACACAGCATAAAGTCCAGCGCAGTAGTGCTGACGAGCGCAGGAAAGTGGTCATGCGATCTTTTGTTGCAGCCTGCTTAGGCTAGGTTTTCCAAATACACCTTAAAGAGGGCTTGAGTTCCTGAGCGACCAAGTTCTTTGGTCATTAAAAGATCATAGAGTTTCTTAGCTTGATTTAAGCCTGGCAAATGAAGTCCCATTTGCTCTGACTCAGTAATCGATATACCAAGGTCTTTCACTAAATGTTCAATCATGAAGCCGGGGGCAAAGTCACCTTGAACCATTTTGGGACCCAACATATTTAATTGCGTGCTACTAGCGGCCCCGCTACCAATCACTTTAAGTACCGCTAAAGGATCAAGACCTGCTTTCTTGGCAAACGCGAGACCTTCACACACGCCCATAATGGTTGAGGCAATCACAATTTGATTGCAAAGCTTCGTATTTTGTCCAGAACCAGCAGGCCCCAGAAGGGCGATATTGTTACCCATCAGTTGAAATAGGGGGAGAACTTGGTCAAAGGCTGTAGCATCTCCGCCAACCATGATGGAGAGTTTGGCATCGCGTGCACCCACATCACCACCAGACACAGGCGCATCGAGGCAGGCAACCCCTTTTTTAGATCCTGCAGCAGCAATTTGTACTGCTAAGGCAGGGCTGGAAGTGGTCATATCGATGGCAATCGTGCCATTCTTTGCATTTGCCAAAATGCCCTGCGGTCCCAAATAGGTCTCTTCCACATCGCGGGGATAGCCAATAATCGTAATAATCACATCTGTTTGTGCAGCCAAATCAGCAAGCGAGTTAGCCCAAGTCGCGCCCCGCGCAATTAGGCCAGCCGCTTTTTCCTTCGTACGGTTAAAGACCTGCACCATATATCCTCCAGCGAGCAAATGACCGGCCATACTACTGCCCATAATGCCGGTACCAATAAAACCAATTTTGCATTGCGCAGGGTTAGCGCTGTTTACTGTGGTGTTTGTCATGATCGAGTCTTTAAAGGGTTGG
>CAIXDG010000165.1 GCA_903918115.1 uncultured beta proteobacterium | reverse complement strand
GTTGCATTTGCAAGAGTTTGAGTTGTTGAAGAATGGGCCCTGTTTCACTTGCAAGCCCAGCACGCGTTGCTTCAACAGTGTCTTGCATGGGTTGTGGCAGCTCTTGATGATTGAGGCGCATCCAGGTCATACAAAAAATAGCTAAGAGGAGTAAACCGATGCTACTTTCAACTTGACCTGCGGCAATAAATTGGGTGAGCCAAGCGATAAATTGTTGCCGCAGATTTTTTTTACTACCAATTAACGCTGGTGGGCAAATACTTTCAACGCGAATTTGCTCTAGTACTTCAAAAATAAAAGACCCCAATTGGTCTGGTGGACTCAGTTTTTGGTGCAGGGCTTGATCAGAATAGCGAATCCGCACAGCTAGACCATCGAGCATGGCGCGGGGCTCAAACCAAGCTTGCTCGCGGTTCGCTAAGTGAAGATGGGGCGCAAGCTGCTCATAAGACCGAGTGGCTTGATGGAGTTGCCAATCACGAATTGCTACAGTGGAGTCACCCGACAATGCACGTAAGACAGCGCCATACTGTTCTTGGAGCTGAAAATCATGATGGGATTGGTTTTGCACAGCGCCAACTAGATAATTGGATTCAGTTTTACAAAGGGCAAATTAGCCATTGAGTTCAGTATCAAAACAACGTTGGTAAAACTCCGCAACTAAAACTTGTTCTTCAGCTTCGCACTTATTTAAAAAAGCTAAACGAAAGGCGAGCGCTAAATTGTTAAAGATGCGCCAGTTTTCTGCCCAAGTTATTAATGTACGCGTTGACATCAGCGTTGATAAATCACCCGCCGCAAACCCTTGACGCGTTAAATTAGCAAGCTCCACCATCGATTGAACTAAATGCGTTGCAGAGTCGACGCCAATTTCAGGTACCCGTGCTAAAACAATCTCGATTTCTTGGGCTGGTGACAGATAGTTAAGCGCTGCCACAATATCCCAGCGGTCCATTTGCCCATGGTTAAGTAATTGCGTGCCTTGATATAAACCATTCCAATTACCTAGTCCAACTGTATTGCTCGTCGCAAAAATACGAAATGCAGCATGGGGCTCTATAACGCGATTTTGATCTAATAGAGTCAGTCGACCTTCGCGTTCAAGCATGCGCTGAATCACAAACATGACGTCGGGCTGCCCCGCATCATATTCATCCAGTACCAAGGCGATAGGGCGTTGCAAGGACCAAGGAATGAGGCCTTCTTGAAATTCAGTCACTTGTTTGCCGTCGCGGAGAATAATCGTATCTTTACCAATTAAATCCAGGCGGTTAATTTGACCATCGAGATTTATTCGTAGACAGGGCCAATTCAGGCGTGCAGCAATTTGCTCAATGTGAGTGGATTTCCCTGTGCCATGCATGCCCTGCAATAAAACCCGACGATTAAAAGCAAAACCCGCCAACACGGCGAGGGTGACATCTGCGTTGAGGCAGTAGGCCGGATCAATTGCGGGTACGAATTCACTTGCTTGGCTAAAGGCGGGCACTGCAAAATTAGTCGCAAATGCACATTCTGGAAAGGCCTCTTTGATGGCTAATTGCCGATCGGGTTGCAGTTGACTTAAATCCGCTAAAACAGTGGGGCTGGGCATGCTTCTTTCTCCAAAAGGCCGGAATTCAATCGATTCAAATATCTGCCTGAATATATTCCATATAATGGTTTATCAGCTTGACTTAAGCTAAAATCCTTGATTATTATCAAAATTATAGAACAAATTGTTCCATTTAATCGAATAGGAAACCGACCCCATGTCTAAAAATACCCCGAATTTAAGTAATGGCCCCCACAAAATGACGCCCTCAGAAGCCTTTGTCGAGACGATGGCAGCTAATGATGTCAAGGACATTTTCGGCATCATGGGCTCTGCTTTTATGGATGCAATGGATATTTTTGCTCCAGCTGGCATTCGTTTGATTCCCGTGGTCCATGAGCAGGGTGCTGCTCATATGGCAGATGGTTATGCACGGGTAAGCGGCAGACATGGCGTGGTTATTGGCCAAAATGGCCCAGGAATTAGTAATTGCGTGACAGCAATCGCTGCGGCTTATTGGGCACATAGCCCAGTAGTGATTATTACCCCTGAGACTGGCACGATGGGCATGGGTTTAGGGGGTTTTCAAGAAGCTAATCAATTACCGATGTTTGAAGAATTTACGAAATACCAGGGCCATGTGAATAATCCCAAACGGATGGCTGAATTTACTGGCCGCTGCTTTGATCGGGCGATGTCGGAAATGGGTCCAACGCAACTCAATATTCCCCGGGATTATTTTTATGGAGAAATTGAAGTCGAGATTCCCCAACCTAATCGCTTAGATCGTGGACCAGGGGGAGAGACCAGCTTAGATGCTGCTGCAGAACTCTTAGCAAATGCAAAGTTTCCCGTGATTATTTCGGGCGGTGGCGTAGTGATGGCAGATGGGGTTGAGGAATGCAAAGCCTTGGCTGAGCGCCTTGGTGCGCCGGTCGTGAATAGCTATTTACACAATGACTCCTTCCCCGCCAGTCATCCGCTGTGGTGCGGTCCTTTGGGATACCAAGGCTCTAAAGCGGCAATGAAATTAATTTCTCAGGCTGATGTGGTGGTGGCTTTAGGCTCACGCTTAGGGCCCTTTGGTACTTTGCCTCAGCATGGCATGGATTACTGGCCAAAAAATGCCAAGATTATTCAGATCGATGCAGATAATAAGATGTTGGGCTTAGTGAAGAAAATTTCTGTTGGTATTTGCGGCGATGCCAAAGCAGCAGCGATTGCCTTAACTAAGCGTTTAGAAAAGAAAACCTTAGTTTCTGATACCAACAAAGCCGAACGGGCAAAAATCATTGCCGCAGAAAAAGCGGCATGGGAAAAGGAATTAGATGCTTGGACCCATGAAAAAGATGCCTTTAGTCTTGACATGATTGAAGAGCAGAAAAAAGAAAAGACTCCCACTGGTGGAGAATATTTACATCCACGTGAGGTACTGCGCGAATTAGAGAAAGCGATGCCTGCAGATGTCATGGTCTCAACCGATATCGGTAATATAAATTCTGTGGCCAATAGCTATTTACGCTTTGAAAAGCCCCGTAGTTTTTTTGCGCCAATGAGTTTTGGTAACTGCGGTTATGCTCTGCCAACCATTATGGGCGCTAAAACCGCCGCTCCGAACCGCCCCGCAATTGCTTATGCTGGAGATGGCGCCTGGGCGATGAGTATGGTTGAAATATTAACTGCCGTGCGTCATAACATTCCGGTTACTGCTGTCGTCTTTCATAACCGTCAGTGGGGCGCCGAGAAGAAAAACCAAGTCGATTTCTATAATCGCCGTTTCGTTGCGGGCGAATTAGATAGTCCAAGTTTTGCTGGGATCGCTAAATCAATGGGTGCCGAAGGTATTGTGGTTGATCGCTTAGATCAAGTAGGGCCAGCATTAAAGCAAGCGCTTGAGATGCAAATGAAAGAAGGCAAAACTTGCGTGCTTGAAATTATGTGTACTCGCGAATTGGGTGATCCATTCCGTCGAGATGCGCTATCAAAACCGGTCCGTTTATTGGAAAAATACCAAGATTACGTGTAATTTTAGCG
>CAIXDG010000164.1 GCA_903918115.1 uncultured beta proteobacterium | reverse complement strand
GGCATCGTCGATTTCTTTCGCCAACAGGGTTTGCGGATTTTTGGTCCTACCCAACTCGCCGCCCAACTCGAGTCATCAAAAGATTTCTCAAAAGCCTTCATGAAGCGCCATGGCATTCCAACTGCTGACTACCAAACTTTTAGCGACCTCGCCGCTGCGCATGCTTATTTGGATGCTAAAGGAGCGCCCATTGTGATTAAAGCTGATGGACTAGCGGCTGGCAAAGGCGTGGTAGTGGCAATGACCCTTCCCGAAGCACATGCAGCAGTTGAAATGATGCTGGCTGATAATCAATTTGGCAATGCCGGTGCGCGCGTGATTATTGAAGAATTTATAAGCGGTGAAGAGGCGAGTTTTATTGTGCTAGTTGATGGTAAAAATATTCTTGCTCTAGCTACGAGTCAAGATCACAAAAGATTATTAGATGGTGATCAAGGCCCTAATACTGGTGGCATGGGGGCTTACTCTCCTGCACCCGTAGTCACTCCAGAAATTCACGCGCGAATCATGCGTGAAGTGATTATGCCGACCGTTAAAGGCATGGCTGCTGATGGCATCCCTTATACGGGTTTTTTATATGCAGGCCTGATGATTAACCCCAATGGGCAAATTAAAAATTTAGAATTTAACTGCCGCATGGGCGACCCAGAAACACAGCCCATTATGGCGCGCTTACGAAGCGACTTAGTGGCAGCATTAGATAAAGCCATCGATGGCAAATTAAACGAAGTGGAATTTGAGTGGGATCGGCGGACCGCCCTTGGGGTTGTTTTAGCTGCACATAACTATCCCAATACGCCGCGCAGCGGTGACACAATTACTGGCATTCCGGCTGATTCGGCAGAACATATTACCTTTCATGCAGGAACTAAACTTAGCGGCGATACCCTGCTTACTTCTGGCGGTCGGGTATTGTGCGTAGTGGGGCTCGCCGATTCAGCCCGGGTAGCGCAGCGTAAAGCGTATGCAGTAATCGACAACATTCACTTTGATGGCATGCAATATCGCCATGACATTGGTAACCGCGCCATTAATCCAATATGACCAACAGCACAATCGATATCGCCGTTATTAAAGACTATTTTTTAGGTCTACAAAATCGCATCACTACAGCGATTAGTGCTTTAGACGGTAAAGCCTTTATGGTAGATGAGTGGCAAAAACCTCCGGAAAGCAAGCTGAGAGGTTCGGGCCGTACTTGTATTTTAGAAAATGGTAATGTGCTTGAAAAAGGTGGAGTCGGCTTTTCTCATGTCCATGGCGATCAAATGCCAGGCGCTGCTAGCCAAAATCGTCCTGAGGTTGCAGGTCGCGGCTTTGAGGCAATGGGTGTCTCATTGGTATTTCATCCGCATAACCCCAAGGCACCTACCGTTCATATGAATGTGCGATGTTTTATTGCCCAAGCAGCAAACCAAGAGCCAGTTTGGTGGTTTGGCGGGGGTTTCGATTTAACACCCTACTACGGCTATGAAGAAGACTGTCGTCACTTTCACCAAACTGCCAAAGATGCCCTAGATCCTTTTGGCGCCGATTTGCACCACCGCTTTAAGACATGGTGTGATGATTATTTTTATCTTAAGCACCGTGAAGAGCCACGCGGCATTGGGGGCATATTTTTTGATGACTTTAATGAGTTGGGCTTTGAAAAGAGCTTTGCAATGATGCGCTCCGTCGGCGATTCTTTTATTAACGCTTATTTACCGATCCTTGAACGCCGCTATCAAGAGCCCTATACCCCCGAAGAAAAAGATTTTCAAGAATATCGCCGCGGTCGCTATGTTGAATACAATCTTATTTTTGATCGTGGGACTATTTTCGGCCTGCAATCTGGAGGGCGCTCAGAATCGATTTTGATGTCGCTGCCACCCATCGTCAAATGGCGCTATAACTGGCACCCTGAGCCAAATACGCCGGAAGCAAAGTTGTATGACTATTATTTGCAACCCCGTAATTGGCTGGCTTAATTTATGTCAATAGAAAAAAATGGGCGTTTGCAACAGGTTATTGGTATTTTGGGCGGCACCTTTGATCCACCGCATTGGGGTCATCTCGAACTAGCTAAGTATTTTTGTGCACAATTTAATCTCGATGAGTTAATTTTGGTACCCAGTGGTCAACCTTGGCAAAAAAGTGCGCAAATTACGCCAGCAGCCATTCGCCTGCAATTAGCTGAGGCGGCAGCACTTACTTTAAGAGCAGAATTAGCCGCCCAGCATCTCCAGACTCTAATCACTGTCGACCCGATGGAAATCGAACGGGGTGGTCCAAGCTATACCATCGATACCGTTCAAGCCTTACGTCATGTGCTGGGAAGTGAGGTCAGTATTATTTGGTTAATGGGGGCCGATAGCCTGATGCAATTACCCACTTGGCATGATTGGCAAGGATTACTGCATTATGTTCATTTAGCGGTTGCTAGTCGGCCCGGCCATCCTTATGCCCTCGAACCAAACTCCGTATTGGCTGAGTTTGTCAAAGCGCATGAAGCACATTCAGCGAATGAATTAGAAAAACTCCCTAAAGGGAAAATTCTTCTCGACCATCAATTTGCAGTCGATTTATCCTCTTCTGCCTTGCGCCAGCAAAGCGCTGAGCCTGATTTATCCTTTGGGCTACCAAAAAATATCAGTGACTTAATTAGGCATTTAGGCCTATATCAAAGTAACGAGCGATAAACACCGATAATGCAATGTTAACTATTTTTTAATCACCTAAGAGCCCATGGAACTTCGTAAATTACAACGCGTCATTGTTGACGCCCTTGAGGACGTAAAAGCCCAAGATATTCGGGTCTTTGATACGAGTGGTCTTAGCGATCTTTTCGACCGCGTAGTTATCGCCACTGGTTCAAGTAATCGGCAAACTCGCTCGCTAGCGCTATCCGTCCAAGAAGATGTCGAAGCCAATGGCGGCGAAGTGATTTCTATTGAAGGATTAGAAACTGGTGAGTGGGTTCTAGTCGATTGTGGTGATGTCATCGTACATATTTTGCAACCGATGTTACGGGCTTACTATCAACTAGAGGGTATGTGGGGCGCCAAGCCAGTACGAGTAAAACTGGCTGCCACCAAAAAATTAGTTAAGGCTAGCGAGTAAGTCAAGTTACTGCGAACAGACTTCATTCAGATGCACCTCACCATTATCTCGGTTGGACATAAGATGTCCGCTTGGGTTACGATAGCGACCCACGATTACATCAAACGGATGCCTACTGATTGCAGTATTGCTATTAAAGAACTGAAGCCAGCGCTAAATTCTGCTAAAGACGCAATCCACATTGAAGCAGCAATTCCTAAAGGCGCCCATGTGATTGCCTTAGATGAACGTGGCCAAGATATTAGTACCCAAGACCTTGCCAATCATTTAGCTAAATGGCGCCAAGCAGGAATTAATATCGCTTTTATCATTGGTGGCGCTGACGGTTTGGATCCAAAATTAAAATCGCAGGCGAATGCGCTCTGGAAGTTATCTAGTCTTACTTTGCCACACGCCTTCGTACGCGTTTTACTCAGTGAACAACTGTACCGGGCTTGGACTATTCTGCAAGGTCATCCCTACCACCGCGAATAACTATGTTTGCTTATATTTATCTTGCTTCGCAAAGTCCTCGTCGTCAAGAACTACTCACTCAATTGGGGGTGCGTTTTATTCCGCTATTAGCATCAAGCGCTGAAAATGTTGAGGCTTTAGAAGTTCCCTTGCCTGATGAAACTGCAGATAAGTATGTCGAACGCGCTACTCAAGCCAAAATCGGGGCCGCCCAATTACGCTGGCAAAACCGTGTTAACCAAGGCGAAGATTTACCTTGGGCGCCCATTCTTTGCGCTGATACTACGGTAAGTCTTGGCACTAGTGAGACGAATAAATCACCGCAAACTACTTCACTTACTACGGGAGAAATTATTGGCAAGCCCCAAGATGCGCATGACGCTCAACGCATATTGGCAATGCTTAGCGGCAAAGAGCATTGGGTACTCACTGCAGTTTGCATCTTAGCTGCCCCAGATCAAGCCGCCAGCTGTCTCATACAAACTTCGCGGGTACGTTTTGCTAAGCTCGATAAAGCCACCATTCAAGCCTATATTGCCAGCGGCGAACCCCTTGGAAAAGCGGGTGCTTATGGCATTCAGGGTCTCGGAGGCGCCTTGATTGAATCAATCACTGGCAGCTATAGCGGTATCATGGGCCTACCG
>CAIXDG010000163.1 GCA_903918115.1 uncultured beta proteobacterium | reverse complement strand
GCTATTCGCAAAGCGCTCGAACTAGCACGCAAGAAATTACCGCATATTAAAGTTGACGATAAATTGTTAGAGCAGGCTTCAACTTTATGCAGTCATCTCGGCACTGATGGCTTACGTGGTGAACTCACTTTATTGCGTGCCGCACGTGCAGTGGCAGCGTTAGCTGGTAAAAATAAAGCGACCCTAGAAGATTTGCGGGCGATTGCAATTCCTGCTTTGCAGCACCGTTTAAGACGCAACCCTTTAGATGATTCCAGTTCGGCAGTTCGAATTGAGCGCGCTTTAGCTGAAGTATTCCCTGCATGAGTCTTGCGCTGTGGTTGCGTGCACTTTTAGTGGCGCACATTCTCGTTAACGATCCCCACGGCTTTGGGGGCATTATTTTGCGTGCGCGCGCTGGCCCCGTTAGAGAGCGATGGCTCCATTATTTACAAACCTTGGCTCAGCAAGCAGGTCTCAAGACTCCCTTACGTCGAATTCCCTTGGGTATTAGTGATGAAAATTTATTGGGCGGACTCGATTTAGAGGCCACTATTCATACTGGTAAGCCCGTGTTTAGAAGCGGTGTGTTGGCCAATAGCGATGGTCAGATTCTTTTATTGCCGATGGCCGAACGGGTTGACGTAAATGTGGCATCGCGCATTAGTATGGCCTTAGATCAAGGACAGTTGCGCCTTGAGCGTGATGGCCAAAGTCATCTATTACCTTGTCATTTCGGGATTGTTGCCTTAGATGAAGGCATTGAAGCAGAAGAGCAAGCCAATATTAAATTGCAGGACCGACTGGCTTTTCATTTGAGTTTAGATGAAATTCATTGGCATGACTTGCCAGAAAATGAGGATGGGTTAATTGATGTAGACGCTAGCCTGCCAATATCAAATCAAGTAGGGGATGTAGCTAGTTACATCCTTACCGATGAGCAGTGGTTAGCAATCGCCGAGACCGCTATGCATTTAGGGGTTCACTCGGTACGGGCTTTGCACTATACGGCAAAAACAGCTGCGTATTTAGCAGCGATGCAGGGCGCAGATCGCATTAGTGATAGCCACCTTAGTGAAGCCATCGCTTTAGTCATTTCACCCCGGGCAACTCAATTACCTAGTGCTGAATCACCACCTGCTGAAACCGATCTAGAAGATGATGCAGAGCACGATGAGCCCCCCGATCAAAACGATGCCCCTGAAAATAAAGTAGAGGAGCCCCAAGCACCTGCAGAAACTCCACCACCAGAAAATCAGCAGGATACAGTTGAGGAAATTGAAGACTGCATATTAGAAGCTGCAAAAGCGGCTATTCCTGCTGATTTATTAAGTGAGTTATTAAAGGGGCCGTTAATACAGAATCAAAAAGCCTTTGGTGGGAAAACCGGCGCTCGAAAAATAGGTCGTTTGCGTGGGCGTCCAATGGGTTCCATTGCCGGCAATCCACAAGCGGGCGCATCACTCTCTCTAATCGATACCTTGCGAACAGCCGCGCCATGGCAAGCGATTCGTAAAAAACAAAATGCATCGTTGGCTGTGCCGCGAACCAGTAAAACCATTCACATCACTAAAAGTGACTTTCGGGTGCGAAGATATCAAGAGCGGACCCAAACGCTCACCATCTTTGCGGTAGATGCTTCAGGTTCAGCAGCAATGCACCGCTTAGCAGAAGCAAAGGGCGCAGTAGAACTTTTGTTAGCAGAGTGCTATGTCAGGCGCGATCAAGTGGCAGTAATTTCATTTCGGGGCACGGGTGCAGAAATCTTATTGCCATCCACTCGCTCACTGGTTCGCGCTAAACGGAGTTTGGCTGAAATGCCGGGCGGTGGCGGCACACCATTAGCTGACGCAATTTATATTGCCACGGAGCTTGCGCAAAATGCCCAGCGCCAAGGCTTATCACCAGCAATTGTTTTTCTTACAGATGGTCGGGCTAATATTGGGCGCAATGGAGTGCCGGGTCGTGCCCAAGCTCAATTGGATGCGGAACAAGCAGCGCGTTATTTGGGGCGGGCGGCAATTAAATCCTTGTGGATTGACACCTCGCCACAGCCTCGCATTGAGGGTGAACAGATCGCCAAGCTAGTTGGTTCGATTTATTTACCTTTACCGCATGCCGGTGCAAAGGAAGTTTCACAAGCGGTCTTACGTACCTTGCAATAGTAATAACTCTTGCAAAATGAGATCGACGGCCTTTTGCGGCTCTAATTCATGCATTAGATGACCCCCGGGCCACTCAATTACAGTTGCCTGCGGGAAATAGCTTGCAATTGTTTGCTTTAATTGTTGTGCAGGAATCCAAACATCATTTTTGCCTAAAACCCAAATTAATTTAGCACGGCATGCTTTGGCTTTGTTTAGGACGGCGGTAATATCCGCTGCTGCCATAAAATTCATCGCGCCCAGCACATGTTTTGGATTCGAGAATAAGTCACGATAAAAAATTCTGCGCGCTTCAGGCAGGATGGTATTAGTTGAATCCAGCAATCGATCAATCATCGAGCTTGCGCCCGCAAACTTTGCCAAGGCAAAGGAAATAAGTGATGAGCGAGTAAATGGACTTAAAAGCGGGCCAAAAAATTGGGTGTAACTAACAGGCGGCGGAACTAAGGAGGGATTTAAGCCAATAATGCATTTGATTTCAGGATTAATTTCTGCATAACTTAAGGCCAACAGAGCCCCAGCAGAGTGACCAACCACTAAATGAGGTCCCGGCAAAGCAAGTGCATGCATTAATTTTTTTAACTCGCTCGCTATTTTGTGTAAACGCAGTGAGTCAACTGGCGCATTTAAAGTAAAGGCATGACCTGGTAAGTCGGGTACTACTATGCGAGCATGGCCCGCTAGTTGAGGAATAATTTCTGACCAAGAGTGGGCTGAAGCACCGGTACCATGTAAGAGCAAAATTGTTGGGCCTGTCTCACCAGTAATTTGTACATGCCAACGTAGATTGCCAACATCGATAGAGCGACTCAGCGTGCGATGTGGCCAATAATTGGGGATGCGATTAAGCGAATTCACTAGGGGTTTTTACTGATTCATTAATGATTGACCTCAAAGTATAGATGTATATATCCTAAGGGCTTGTTAGTTATGAACAATTTTTTACAGCCATAATTCTTGGCTGAGAAGGCGTAAACGAGGCTTGTATGTCAGAAAATATTTCGGTAATCCAAAGTATCGAGCTAAAGCTCCATGAGTCCTTGGCATTAACCGATTCAAAATTTGCACCGCCAACCTTAGTGCAGGCATTACATCATGCCGTTTTTCCAGGTGGCGCACGCATTCGTCCACAATTGTGTTTAGCGGTGGCTGCCGCCTGCGGTAACGATGACCCTGCGCTGTCACTGGCAGCAGCAGCGGCAATTGAACTATTGCATTGTGCATCTTTAGTGCATGATGATTTACCGTGCTTTGATGATGCCGCAACTCGACGTGGACAGCCTTCGGTGCATGCTGCTTATGGCGAACGGTTAGCCGTATTGTCTGGTGATGCTTTAATTGTTTTAGCTTTTGAGGTGATCGCTCGCGCAGGTAACCGCTCGCCCTTGCGTTTAGCCCCACTCATTACCACGGTTGCTACCAGCGTTGGTAGCCCCAATGGCATAGCAGCTGGCCAAGCATGGGAGTGTGAAAACAAAGTTTCTTTAAGCCGTTACCAAAAAACCAAAACGGGTGCCTTATTTGAGGCGGCTACTGCTGCTGGTGCTCAGGCTGCAGGCTCTGATGCGGAAACTTGGCGTCCCCTTGGCGAGTGGTTGGGCGAAGCCTATCAAGTAGCCGATGACATTCGTGATGTTATGGCCGATCAAAGTATGACTGGTAAGCCAGCTGGGCAAGATATTGCTCATGACCGCCCTAACTCAACTAAAGAATTGGGAGTGATTGGTGCAATTCAACATTTTGATCAATTGGTAATGAAAGCAATTAAGTCAATTCCTAGCTGCAAAGGTGAAAAGTTATTACGTAGCTTGGTTGCCAAAGAGGCCGCACGATTAATTCCCGATGATTGGTTCTTAGAAGAGCAAAGGCCGATACATAGCCAATATATTGCAAGCTGATTTTGAAACAGCTACGCGATTATTTTCTTGATTGGCGCAATCAAACTATTGCTTCACCGCGTTTTCAGCGTTGGAGCGCCCGCTTCCCATTAACCCGTGGCATTGTTCGCAAACAGGCAACTGCATTATTTGATTTAATGGCGGGTTTTGTCTATTCGCAAGTGCTATTAGCTTGTGTGCAATTAAATATTTTTCAGATCTTAAGTCAGGGCGCCAAATCCTTTAGTGAATTGGGCATATTAATACCCCTTCCGGAAGCTGGCTTACGTCGCCTGCTAAATGCGGCAGTAGCAATTAATTTATTAGAGGCACGCAGTGAAGATCGCTACGGACTCGGTATGCTTGGTGCACCCTTGGTAGGTAATGAGGCATTACTAAATATGATCCAGCATCATATTGATTTATACCAAGATCTAGCTGACCCCTTGGCTTTATTGCGTGGCGACAATAGTACTGGCGCAATGGCGCAATATTGGCCCTATGTGTCTAAGGATAAAGCGTTGGCCCCCGAACATCTGCAGGCCGAGCAAGTACAGGCTTATTCAACTTTGATGTCACAAACACAACCTCTGGTTAGCGCCGAAGTGCTGGAGGCCTATTCCTTTGCGCAGCACCAGACTTTACTTGACATTGGCGGGGGTGAGGGTAAGTTTGTCATTGCTTTAGCCAAGCAATTACCAAATTTACAGATTCAATTATTCGACATTCCAGCAGTAGCTGCCTTAGCTAGTGCGCAATTTCAGCAAGCGCAATTAGGTGCTCGAGCCCAAGCAATAGGGGGCAATTTTTTTCTTGACCCCTTACCCCGTGGCGCAGACATTGCCACACTAATTCGGGTCCTATTTGACCATGATGATGCGCGCGTAAAACAGCTGCTCGCCAATATTTACCAAGCTTTAGAACCGGGGGGCACCTTACTCTTGGCTGAGCCAATGGCAGGTACGCCCGGCCAATTAAAGATGGGGGACGCGTATTTTGGTTTTTATTTGTTAGCGATGGGCCGCGGGCGCCCCAGAACCCAAGCGGAAATCGAAAAAATGTTAGCCGAGGCTGGATTTATAGAGATTCGGCTATTGCCCAGTGCGATTCCACTCAATGCCCAAATGCTGCGTTGCACAAAACCGCTTAAGCCGTAAAACTAGTGAAAACACCTAGTGAACAAAGCTAGCGTTTTATTAGGAAAGTTGGTTAATATGTAAATAAATATTTACACATTTAATTGTCAACTTGGCTTACAAAATTAATCAATGAACTCGCTTCTTAAAACCAAAGCAGTAGTGCTTGAAAAGCCAGAAGAGATTCTTTTGCGTGATATAGAGCTAATGCCAGCAAGCGAAAACGACATTATTGTTGAGATTGAATGGAGCGGCATCAGCACTGGTACGGAAAAATTGCTTTGGACTGGCCAAATGCCGAGCTTTCCAGGAATGGGTTATCCACTGGTACCTGGTTATGAGTCAGTGGGTCGGGTGATCCAAGCCGATGCTCAACAACGCTATACAGTCGGCCAGCGGGTTTTTGTCCCAGGATCAACTTGCTTCGTCGATGTGCGGGGTTTATTTGGCGGTGCTGCATCCCGATTAATTGTGCCAGCTACGCGTGCGGTGGCAGTAGCAGAAAATTTAGGCGAAGAAGTTATTTTGTATGCACTAGCGGCCACCGCTTATCACGTGACCTCTGGTCTTGGTAATGAGCAGCCTGATTTAATTGTTGGTCATGGAGTGCTTGGCAGATTACTGGCGCGAATTGCTGTACTGGCCGGTAAACAACCCGTGGTTTGGGAAATCGATCCCAAGCGTCGCGAAGGTGCAGTTGGCTATGAAGTGGTTGATCCCAAGACTTGTGCCGCCGCAAAATATAAAACCATTATTGATGTGAGTGGCGACGCCAAACTACTCGATACCTTAGTGAGTCACTTGGCCCCTGGTGGAGAAATTGTTTTAGCCGGTTTTTATGACGCGATTACGTTTGCCTTTGCTCCCGCCTTTATGCGTGAAGCTCGCATACGTATTGCTGCACAGTGGCAACCCACTGACCTAACTGCAGTTCACCGTTTAGTTGAATCCGGCAGCTTATCGCTCGCAGGTCTGATTACACATCGTGCTACACCACAAGACGCAGATGCAGCTTACCGCACTGCATTTCATAACAAAGACTGTTTAAAAATGGTTTTAGATTGGAGATCACTGTAATGGACGCACCTACAAAAGTGAAAATCGACGGGATTCCAAGCGAGGCTACGATTCAGTTTATGAACTTGAAAAAAGAGGCCGCAATCGAGCCCGATGCAGTTGCTACTGGACCCATCACCAAAGAAACACAAATTATTGCCATCTATGGCAAAGGCGGAATTGGCAAAAGTTTTACCTTAGCGAATTTATCCTACATGATGGCTCAACAAGGCAAAAAAGTGTTGTTAATTGGTTGTGATCCAAAAAGTGATACCACCTCCCTTTTATTTGGCGGTAAAGCTTGTCCAACTATTATTGAAACCTCATCGAAAAAGAAATTATCGGGCGACGCTGTTGCCATTGGCGATGTTTGTTTTAAGCGTGATGGTGTCTACGCGATGGAATTAGGCGGCCCAGAGGTAGGACGTGGCTGCGGTGGGCGCGGAATTATTCATGGCTTTGAGACTTTAGAAAAATTAGGTTTCCACGACTGGGGCTTTGATTTCGTCTTACTTGATTTTCTGGGTGATGTGGTTTGCGGCGGTTTTGGCTTGCCCATTGCACGCGATATGTGTCAAAAAGTTATCGTTGTTGCCAGCAATGATTTGCAATCGCTTTATGTGGCTAACAATGTCTGTTCAGCGGTGGAATATTTCCGCAAACTTGGCGGCAATGTCGGTGTAGCAGGTATGGTGATTAATAAAGATGATCACACGGGTGAAGCGCAAGCCTTTGCAGAAAAAGCCGGAATTCCGGTATTGGCAGCCATTCCAGCAGATGACGATATTCGGCGTAAAAGTGCCAGCTATGAAATTATTGGCCGCCCAGGAACGCAGTGGGGACCACTGTTTGAGGAGCTCGCCAGTAATGTTGCCACAGCACCCCCAGTGCGCCCCAAGCCATTAAGTCAGGATGATTTACTCGGACTCTTCTCAGCCGATATTACTGGGCGCGATTTTGTTTTAGAGCCAGCGACAGTGAAAGACATGATGGGTAAAGATGCGGTAGTGAAGGAATCACTTGAAGTGATTTACGACCAAGCCTAATTGCTATTTAAGTATGACTACTACTATTCCAATCGTGCCAGAAAAACTGATCGTTGATCCAGTGTTAGGCGATGGTGTTGGCTGTCATGCTGGCAAAGAGCAAATGAACTTGGCTGCACGCGCAGCAGGCAAAACGGCAATTTTGCAGCAGTATGAAAAAGATTATCCCAAGGGACCTCACGACCAGCCCCAAAGTATGTGCCCTGCATTTGGCTCTTTAAGAGTGGGCCTAAGAATGCGGAGAACTGCCACGATTTTGTCAGGGTCTGCGTGTTGCGTATATGGCCTCACGTTTACTTCCCATTTTTATGGGGCTCGCCGTAGCGTAGGGTATGTTCCTTTTAACTCCGAATCATTGGTCACGGGAAAGTTATTCGAAGATATTCGTGAAGCAGTTTACAAAGAAGCCGATCCAGAAAAGTACGATGCAATCGTCATCATTAATTTATGTGTACCTACTGCAAGTGGCGTGCCCTTGCAATTATTACCAAAAGAAATTAATGGCGTACGAATTATTGGTATCGATGTTCCAGGCTTTGGTGTGCCAACCCACGCCGAAGCAAAAGATGTTTTAGCTGGCGCGATGCTGCAATATGCCCGCAATGAAATTCTTGCTGGACCAGTGCAAGCACCGCGTGCGGGTAAGCAGTCAAAACCTACTGTCACCTTATTAGGTGAAATGTTTCCTGCAGATCCAGCAGTGATTGGGATGTTGCTTGACCCAATGGATTTGGCAGTTGGCGCAACCGTACCTACGCGCGAATGGCGTGAACTTTATCAAGCCCTCGATTGTGCAGTAGTTGGGGCTATTCATCCTTTCTACACTGCGAGTATTCGTGAATTTCAAGCGGCAGGTAGACCAATTGTGGGTTCTGCACCAGTGGGTTATGAAGGGACTGCTAATTGGTTGGCTGCAATTGGTGCGGCTACCAATACGAGCGCAGATAAAATTGCTGCGGCCCAAAATAAATTTTTACCTGCTATTAAAGGTGTACTCAGCGCAGCGCCAATCAAAGGACGGATTAATGTCAGCGGTTATGAGGGCTCTGAGTTATTGGTCGCGCGCCTACTAATTGAGAGTGGCGCCGAAGTGCGCTATGTTGGTTCGGCTTGCCCGCGTACCGAGTGGAGCCAAGCAGACCAGGATTGGCTTGAATCAAAAGGGGTGCAAGTCGTATTTCGCGCGTCGCTTGAGCAAGATTTAGCAGCTATGGATGAATACAAGCCTGACTTAGCAATTGGTACAACTCCCGTTGTGCAGGCCGCTAAACAAGCCTCTATTCCAGCCTTATATTTCACCAATTTAATTTCTGCTCGCCCCCTAATGGGGCCAGCTGGTGCTGGTTCATTAGCGCAGGTGATTAATGCGGCTTTAAAGAATCAAGCCCGCTTTGATGAGATGAAAGCCTTTTTTGGCAATGTTGGCTCTGGTCATGCAGCAGGTGTTTGGGAAGAGGTCCCAGTCGATCGTCCTGAGTTCAAAGCAGAAACCCGGCGTAAGTTGGAGAAAAAAATGAAGAAGCGCAAAGCTGAGGAGATGATGTAATGTTTGTCATTGATCACGATCGTGCGGGCGGATATTGGGGCGCAGTTTATGTGTTTACCTCAATTAAGGGTCTGCAAGTAGTGATTGATGGCCCAGTTGGTTGTGAAAATTTACCCGTTACATCGGTATTACATTACACCGATGCCTTACCTCCCCATGAGTTGCCAATTGTAGTTACCGGTTTGGCTGAAGAACAATTGGGGCGCGAAGGAACAGAAGGCGCAATGAAACGGGCCCACGCCACTTTAGATCCCGATCTGCCTTCAGTTGTTGTCACTGGCTCAATTGCAGAAATGATTGGCGGCGGAGTAACGCCAGAAGGTACTAATATTCAACGCTTTTTACCGCGCACGATTGATGAAGATCAATGGCAATGTGCGAATCGCGCGATGTTTTGGTTATGGAGTGAGTACGGCATGAAGACTGTACCCGCCCGCCCACCTAAAAAACCGGGTGAAAAACCCCGCGTAAATATTATTGGCCCTTGCTACGGTACATTCAATATGCCGAGTGACCTGGCTGAAATTCGTCGCTTAGTCCAAGGCATTGGCGCTGAAATTAATTTGGTTTTTCCTTTGGGCGGACATCTGGCTGATGTTGCGCGCTTAGTTGAGGCTGACGTGAACATTTGTATGTACCGAGAGTTTGGGCGGATGTTATGTGAAGCCTTAGAGCGTCCATATTTACAAGCCCCGATTGGTTTGCATAGCACGACCCAATTTTTACGTACTCTGGGCGAGCATCTTGGCTTAGACCCCGAGCCTTTTATTGAGCGCGAGAAGCACACGACGATTAAGCCGATTTGGGATTTATGGCGCTCAGTTACGCAAGATTTTTTTGGTACCGCCAGTTTTGCAGTCGTGGCTAATGAAACTTATTCACGGGGTATCCGTCATTTCTTTGAAGATGAAATGGGCATGCCCTGTAATTTTGCGGTGGCACGTAAACCAGGTGAAAAAACCAACAATGAAGAAGTGCGGAAACTAACCAAAGAAAAAACACCTCTCATTATGTATGGCAGCTACAACGAGCGCATGTACTTAAGTGAAATTGGCTCTAAAGCGACATTTATTCCGGCATCCTATCCTGGCGCTTTAATCCGCCGCCACACAGGAACTCCATTCATGGGTTATGCCGGGGCAACCTATTTAATTCAAGAATTTTGCAATGGGCTATTTGACGCTTTATTTCACATTATTCCCTTGGGAACAGAGATGGATAAGGTTGACGCAACCTTAGTTCGGCAGAAGCTACTGGCAAATTTGCAATGGGAAGCGGATGCGCAAAAAGCGGTAGCCGATTATGTTC
>CAIXDG010000162.1 GCA_903918115.1 uncultured beta proteobacterium | reverse complement strand
TTCGTTCGCATGGTATTCACCCAATTGCTTAGCAGCATCCAGCATTTGATGAGATAGAGAAAATAACTCTTCTGCCTTTTGTTTATTCCACTCTTTCATATCCATATTTTTCATTTCAAACTCCTAATATTTTGTCAAAGTAACTTCCATTCTCAATCTAGCTAATTGACATGACAAAATAAAGGCAGTTTTGTTACGGCAACTTCATTTATAGGGGGGTTTAGTTTCATCTTGTGAGAAACATTAACCCCACAATCGAAATGTCATATTTGATTTGTAGACTGATTTCTACTTATGGGAGATGAAGTGTAATTCTGACGTTACTGGTTACGAACAGTTTGTACTAACAGCCCATAGGTAACCACTCTGAATTCTTTTCGAAATCTAAGCAACCGGTACTAAATCGGCAATGCTCTTCGCGGAACTCATCGCTTCATCTGCATCCTGGGTTTCGACCATGACCCGTAGCAGGGGTTCAGTTCCAGATGTACGTATCAGCACTCTACCGATATCCTTTAGATCTGCTTCGACATTGCTGATCTGCTGATTCAGCTTCTCATCTTGTTTCCAGTCGTATCCAGGCTTAAATTTGATATTGAGAAGCACTTGCGGGTAGATGCTCACTTTCTCCAATAGCTGAGCAAGGCTCTTTTTATTTTGACTCATGGCGGCAAGTACTTGAAGGGCTGCAATAATACCGTCCCCAGTCGAGTGCTGATCTAAGCAGAGTATATGACCCGAACCTTCGCCTCCAATCAACCAGCCCTTTTGCTTGAGTAGCTCTAAAACATAACGATCGCCCACATTGGAGCGCTCAAATTCGATTCCCAAGTCTTTGATTGCATTCTCTACCGCAAGATTGGTCATTAAGGTACCAACGACACCGCCTATGGCGTGCCCACGATCTAATCGGTCTTTAGCGAGCACATAGAGCAATTCGTCACCATTAAAGAGCCGGCCTGTAGCGTCAACCATTTGCAAGCGATCCGCATCACCATCAAGCGCAATTCCAATATCGGCTTTTTCTGCTTTTACTTTGGCGATTAAGGCGGCCGGGGCTGTGGCTCCACAACCATCATTAATGTTTCGACCATCAGGACTGACACCGATAGAGATCACTTCAGCGCCTAGCTCATGAAATACATGCGGAGCGATGTGATAAGCGGCGCCATTGGCGCAATCCACCACCACTTTTAACCCCTTGAGATTGAGATCGCCAGGAAAGGTGGATTTACAGAATTCGATATAACGGCCAGCAGCATCATCTAAGCGAAATGCTTTACCTAACTCTTTTGCGCTAACGCAGCCCATAGGCTTTGCTAATTCAGCTTCAATAGCAAATTCAAAATCATCGGACAGCTTGTCACCATTGGCTGAGAAAAATTTGATGCCGTTATCTTGATAGGGATTGTGTGATGCCGATATCACGACACCAGCAGATAAGCGCAAGGCTTTTGTGAGATACGCTACACCGGGAGTTGGCATGGGTCCACATAACATCACATCCACTCCAGCAGCGGCAAAGCCTGCTTCTAAAGCGGCTTCTAATAAATAGCCAGATACACGGGTGTCTTTACCAATCAGTACTTTGCAGCGCTCACCCGATTGACTATCTTTAGTTAATACTTTGCCCGCGGCATAACCTAAACGGGTCATGAATTCAGGAACAATCGGAAATTGCCCTACTTCACCTCGAATGCCATCAGTACCAAAGTATTGTTTTTTCATAAAGAGATTATAAAACTTAGGGCTATCCTAAGCTTGAATAGCACCCCAAAGCTTTAATGCGTCAACTGTCTCAGGCACATCGTGTACCCGTACGATTCTGGCCCCTCGATCAGCCGCCATGATGGCTGCTGCTACGCTGGGAGCCACCCGTTCATTAGTATCCTTGCCGGTAAGTTTGCCCAGCATGGATTTTCGGGAAATACCCGCTAATACGGGATATCCAAACTTTGAGAAAGCGGCAAAGTTTTTCAGCATATTCAGATTGTGTTCGAGGCTTTTACCGAAGCCAAATCCGGGATCAATCGCAATTCGGCTGACATCGATACCGGCAGCAACCAAAGTCTGAGCGCGTTCGTGCAGAAATAAAGACACATCCGCAATGACATCTTGATATTCAGGATTAAATTGCATCGTCAGTGGGTCACGCTGCATGTGCATTAATACAATGCCGCAATCGTTACTTTCTAGGACTGCATTTACTGCGCCTTCTTGCCTTAATGCCCAAACATCATTGACACAGTCAACTCCTGCCTGCAG
>CAIXDG010000161.1 GCA_903918115.1 uncultured beta proteobacterium | reverse complement strand
GTATTAGGCATTTATTAGCACTTACTCACATTACTGTTATTGATATCGACTGATTAAGCACAGCCCCGTTGTCCACTTACCCAAAATTTGTTCAAAATAAAGCGCAAGTGGCTGAATTAATTCATTTTTTTCTTGGGAACAGAGGATTATAGTCGATTGCGACTTTTTTACCCCCTGTTCTGTAATAAATATGGGGGAATTTCAGGGGATTACTAGTGGTATTTCAGAAAATTCTTAGGAGAATTTCAGTTTTTCACCCAATTCGCGATATCTGACCCGATCCTGGTCATTGGCAGTATTTCCAGCAATTTTTTGGGCAATTTCAGTCATTTCTTGCTTCAGATGGGTCAATTCCAACTTTTTGAAGGCGCCATCTAAATCAGCAGCTGCACCTTTAAGCTCTAAATCAGAGTCCATCACCCGCTTTCTGAGCATTTCATAAAGCGGCGCAAGTTCGCTACGGGATAGTTGATCCTGAAACATGGCGAAAGATCCTGCTCCAACAACATCAGGCTTGCCATCCTCACCGGCAACCAACTCCACTTGATCGCATTGCAATAACAGGTCTTTCATTAAATCTAGCGCTTTACTAGATCTTTGTTCCGCAGCTTTTAATGCGAGCGCTCGTTTATTGCTATCTAAGGCTTTACCTAAATGGGGAAACTGAATCAGCACACGCAACATTTGCTCTGCTAAATCTGTGGGCGCTTTGGGTGGTTCGATAGTCTGAGTAGCTACACGTTTAGCCGAACCTTTTGATGCCTGCCAAGGTGCGCCTTGCCTATTGCCCGCGTTGGCAAAGTTATTTTGATTACGTGCTTGAGCAGGTTGATAAGTAGTCTGTTGTAATGGTGCAGGGGCAACTGTCAAACCACAAAATGCTTCTAGCTCTGCTGGAGTTGTATTAGTGCGAATCGCTAACTCACGCAAGATTTGGGTACGTAACGCAATTGGCGGCATCGACAGTAATAATGGCTTGGCAGCATGGTGGGTATGCGCCCTACCCTCTGGGGTATTGAGCTCATGGTCTTCACTAACAATCTTGAAGAAGAAACTAGAAATAGACATCGCTTCTTTAATCACTTTTTCAAATGCAGGCGCACCATAGGCCCGAACATAACTATCAGGATCATGCTCGGTTGGTAAAAATAAGAAACGAATTTCTTTATCGTCCGACATGAGTGGCAAGCATGCTTCTAATGCACGTTGCGCAGCGCGCTGTCCAGCCGAGTCCCCGTCAAATGAAAAAACCACTTTATCTGTTTGACGCAACAGCATGCGTACATGGTTTGCAGTGCAGGCAGTACCCAAGGTAGCTACTGCATTAGGAAAGCCCAGCTGTGCAAGAGCCACAACATCCATATACCCTTCGCACACCAAGACAAACTCTTGCGCACGGATTGCTTGTCTTGCTTCAAACAAACCGTAGAGCGTGTTGCCTTTTGAAAACAATGGTGTCTCAGGTGAATTTAAATACTTGGGTTCGCCTTGATCCAAAATACGCCCACCAAAGCCAATCGTTTGACCTTTTGGATTGCGAATCGGGAACATCACACGATCACGGAAACGATCGTAGCGTTTAACAGCTTGACCGCCTTCAGTCTGCTCCCCCTGAATCAGCAATCCACCTTCAAGCAAGGTCTTAGCTACTTCATCGTTAGCATACGTGCCAAAGACTGCTTCTAGGCCTTGCCAGCCATCTGGGGCGTAGCCCAGTGCATAACGTTTTGCAATCTCACCCGTTAGTCCGCGGCCTTTTAAATACTCTACTGCACGAGTGTTGCCTTTTAATTGCTGACGATACCAATCGGCTGCTGAGCTCATGACTTCACTCAGAGCCATTGTTTGCTGTTGTCTTGCGACATCATTCGCTGTGCGCTCTTCACGTGGCACATCCAGACCTGCAGAGCGCGCAAGATCCTCGATGGCATCCACATAACCCAAGCCGGAATACTCCATCAGAAAACTGATGGCCGAGCCATGCGCACCGCAACCAAAGCAGTGATAAAACTGTTTGGTTGGCGATACAGAAAATGAAGGCGACTTCTCAGAACGAAACGGACACAAACCCTGAAAGTTAGCGCCCGCTTTTTTAAGCTTTACATGTTGTCCAACCACATCAACGATGTCGACCCGATTTAAAAGATCGGCAATGAAGGATTGGGGAATGAGTGCCATGCGGCTAGTATGAAACGAATTGGCTTACCAAATCAATTGACTTCGTCAATTTACTTAGCAAGAGCAGCCTTAACGAGGCCCGATACCTTGCCCATATCTGCCTTGCCAGCCAATTGGGCCTTAAGAGCGCCAATGACCTTGCCCATATCTTGAGGGCCAGATGCACCCGTTGCCGCTACTGCAGCAGCTACAGCTGCCTCTACTTCGGCATCCGATAACTGTGCCGGTAAATACGTCTGCAAGATCGTTACCTCACCAACTTCAATCGCCACCAAATCATCTCGACCTGCTTTTTCAAACTGAGAGATCGAGTCTTTGCGCTGCTTAATCATTTTTTCAATCGTAGCGATAACGCCAGCATCATCAACCACAATGCGTTCATCTACTTCGCGCTGTTTGATGGCTGCCAACAAAAGGCGGATAGCGCCCAAGCGTGCAGTTTCTTTTGCACGCATAGCAGATTTCATATCTTCAGTGATTTGATCTTTTAAAGTCATGACTAAGTTCCTGATGTATTCAAAATTGAATGATTACTCGTGATTAAAAAGCAAAAACCCGCTGCGTTTCACCGTCAGCGGGTTTCAAAGCTTCTCGGTGAAGAGAGCTTTTAAATTCTATTAGTAAAGCTTCTTAGGCAACAT
>CAIXDG010000160.1 GCA_903918115.1 uncultured beta proteobacterium | reverse complement strand
GTTTATGCTGATGCGTTTTATAGCTATTCAAACCAACAAAACCCAGGTGGGGTAGTAGGTCAGGCTGGACAAGGAAATCCTCAGTCTGCAAAATTCAACAATATTGGATCTGGTACAGGCGTCTACAACACAGGCGTTCGTGCGGGAGTCGCCAAAGAATTAAGCAGCATATTTAATTTAGAGATAGACGGTTTTTATAGCAATAAAAATACCTTCTTTACTCAGCCTTATTACTCCACTGATGCATCGGGAGTGGGCTCATACCCAGCGATTAGCCCATCATTCACAAAGTACCAAGGATGGCAGGCCAACTTTAGCCCGCGCATTAAAGGTGATTTTGACTCATTCGGCACCAGCATATTGGGCTACGAATTTAATAAGGCCAGTCAGTCGTCGAATGGCACCTTTAGCTCTGTAATGAATCAAGCGGGGCAAGCGCAATATGCGGCAGTTAATCCGCTTCAGAGTGAAGCATATGCCAGCCTCTATAACCAATCCATTTATTTCATCGAAAGGGTTCCAGTTACAAAAGGTATTGAACTGAATGGAGGTTATCGGTATCAAACACAAAGCGCCACTACCAATGGTATTAGTATTTGGAGCGGCGCAAGTAGCGATAGTAAAACCTACTCTGCAAATGCCGGGGATGTGGCGATCAATTTTAAATACCTTGAGGGGCAACGTGTTTACGTCAAATGGAATCAGTCCTATCGCTTTCCCAATGTTGATGAGTTTTGGGGGTGGTCAACAAACGGTGGTCAAGCCTTTGGTGGAATTCTTAAACCTCAAACTGCACAAACCTATGAGATTGGTGGAAATTGGCAAGTTCTTAAAAGTAACTTAACGGCATCTATTTTTACTTCGGTTTCCCAAAATGAGATTTTGTATAACCCTGCAACTTTTATTAACTCTAATTCTCCTTATGACATTAATAGAAATGGAGCAATTTTTAATGTGCTTTCAGCGCTCACTTCGCAATTGTCAGCTGGCGTTGGTGGGACTGTGCAGCATGCGACTTACGCTAGTGGACCATACCAAAACCAATCAATAGCTCAAGTACCAAACCTATTGCTCAATGCCAGGGCAACCTATACGCTTACAAGTAATTTGTCATTCGGCGGGGTAATCAATTATGTGGGAAGCCAGCATTATGATGCCACCCCAACTTATTACAGCTCCTTGGCGGTCATGCCCTCTTACACCGTTGCAGATATTTATGCCAATTACAAATTGGGCAATTGGGAGACTCGCGTGACCGTTAAAAACGTTGGAAATTCTCAATATTCAACGTATGGGGGGTATGGTTATGTAACGGGGCCCAATGGCAATAACGCAAACAATTACTATTACTACCCCAACGACCCTCGATCCATTTACATTAGCGCTAAATACAACTTCAACTAATGACCCCTGATTACCCCAGCTTGAGTTCCAAAAAACAGGGCGAATGAGGCTGGTTTTCCCTCAAAAATCAGCATCTCAATAATTGGGACTACCTCTTGGTTTTCCTAAGGCTACAATGCCAGTATGAGCGAGCAAACCCCCTCTTCCCCCAGCGATATATCGGTTGACGATCTGTCGGCGATAGTTCAGCGCGTGGCTGATAAGTTGCAACTGATTGCTGAGGCAGTAAAAAACCTCAAC
>CAIXDG010000159.1 GCA_903918115.1 uncultured beta proteobacterium | reverse complement strand
GAGCCTGATGTAAATCGTTTTCCAGAGTCCCTCCGGCGCTGGCAATTGTGGCTTGCTAGTGCCAAACAAAAAGCCTTGCCAGAATCAAGTCGTTTAATCCTTATCAACCTTTTGAAAAAAGCAGTTGATTTATTGATGACCGAGACGCTCGAGCCGGAAGAGGCAGATCGAGTGCTCTTACGGTTTTGTGATTTGTTAGAGTCTATAGCAAGACGAGGTGCCTATTTAGCAATTTTGGCTGAGTATCCACAAGCCTTAATTAATATCTTTGCTTTGTTGAGGTCCTCAGAATGGGGCGCAACATACCTTACTCGCCATCCTCACTTACTAGATAATTTACTCGACTCAAGCGCTGAAGAAAAATTAGTACATGAGCCTGCTCTGTATTGGCGGGAAGTAAAGGCTAATCTTGATCTAAGGCTTGATGATGCTTTACAAGATGCCACCACCGATGAGCAGGCAATGAATGTTTTACGGGTTTGCCACCAAACGGAAACGTTTTTAATTTTGTTGGCAGATTTAGGGATTGGCACCCAAGAGCCATTGGGCGTAGAAAAAATTAGCGATCGCTTGTCAGCACTAGCTGACATGATCTTGCAAGTAAGCTATGAGCGAGTTTGGGCGGGCGCAGCGAAGAAATTTTCCTTGTTAAGCAATCCCCTGCCACCATTTACTGTCATTGCCTATGGCAAATTAGGCGGCAAAGAGCTCGGTTATGCTTCTGACTTAGATTTGGTATTTATCTATGCGGCCGAAGAGGATGATTTAAAGGCGCAAGAAATTTACACCCTGTTGGCCAAGCGGATGATTAATTGGTTAACTGCATTTACTTCGGCGGGCACGCTATTTGAGATCGACACCCGCTTAAGACCGAATGGGTCGGCTGGATTTTTAGTCACCAGTATCGCGGCATTTAGGCAATATCAATTTCGGGAAGGAAAAAATGTCGCTTGGGTTTGGGAGCATCAAGCACTCACGCGCGCCCGTTTTGCTGCCGGACAAATTCAACTTGCCCCTGAATTTGATCAGATTCGTTCTGCAGTCTTAGGGCAGATTCGCGACCCCAATCTATTGCGTCAAGAGATTTTAGCGATGCGCCTCAAGGTGCATGAGGGGCACCCCAATGCTACCAATCAATTTGACTTGAAGCATGATGCAGGTGGGATGGTGGATATAGAATTTATCGTGCAATATTTAGTATTAGCATTTGCTCATTTTCACCCGCAGTTAATCGCTAATTTGGGGAATATTGCCTTACTGAGCATTGCCGCCGATTGTCAATTAATTGAGCGTCCCGCCGCTCTCGCAGTTGGTGATGCTTATCGTTTGTTTAGAGCCAAACAGCATCGCTTACGCTTAGATGGGGTGGATAAATCGCGGCTTGATTTACAACTACATCCAGAGTTTGCAGCCGCACGTCTGCAAGTAATCGCGTTATGGAAGACTATTTTGCAGCCTAATGTTGCTCAAGAAGTTCGCGCGCATGACGCCGAGTAGTTTCGGTGATGGTTGCGCCACCCAGCATACGGGCAATTTCTTCAACCCGCTCTGCGCGGCTTAATAAACTGACATGGGAAAGCGTTTTTTCTTGATCTTGGGTTTTACTAATGGCCTTACTGACCTTCAGGTGCTGATTGCCTTGCGCTGCCACTTGAGGTAAATGGGTCACACAAAGAATTTGATGCGATTCGCCAAGTTGACGTAATAAACAACCCACGGTTTCTGCTACCGCCCCGCCAATACCGGCGTCGACCTCATCGAAAATTAACGTTGGCGTAAAAGCAGCTTGGCTTGTGATCACACTAATAGCCAGACTAATACGCGCTAATTCTCCGCCGGACGCGACTTTTGCTAGGGGTCGTGGCGTTGCCCCTGGGTGGGCAGCAACCAAAAATTCAATTTGCTCTAAGCCGCCTGCACTACCCTCGGCTAGTGGTAGCAAGCTAATTTGCAGTTGTCCGCCTGCCATCGATAGCCCTTGCATTGCGGCAGTAACTTCTTGCCCTAATTGCTTTGCCATTTTGCTACGGTCGTGCGTCAGTTGCTGCGCTAATTTCATAAAATCGGCTTCCGCAGTGGCGACCTGTTTTTTTAGGAGGTCAATATTTTGTGCGGCGGTTAACGTTGCTAAGCCATCTTCCGTGTCGAGTAAGAGTTGTGGTAATTGTTCCGCAGGCACTTTAAATTTGCGTGCGGCACTATGCAGCGCTTGCATGCGCGCTTCAGTTTCTCCTAGTCGCTCTGGATCAAGTTCAATTTTTTGGAGATAGCGCGTGAGACTATGAACCGCTTCATCCACCTGAATTTGCGCTGTTTCAAGTGTGATACTAACCTCCATCAGGTTGCTATCGTGCGCACTCAGGGTTTGGATCTCGCTACTAGTTTTAGAGAGTACCGTGGCTACTGAATTTTCAACTTCACTTAAGCTATCAATTACCGCTTGGCAACCACTAATAATTTTTGCCGCATTTGCCAGACGCGCATGATCGCTTTGAATCGTTAACCATTCATCTGTTTGTGGCGAGAGTGTTTGTAATTCCTCAAGTTGCCATTCCAAGCGCTCACGTTCACGTTGTATATCTTGACCTGCATTTTCAGCTTGCACTAGTCTGCGACGGCTCTCATTCCATTGGCGGAATTTTTCGGCAACTGTTTTTGCCAAGGTAGTTAACCCCGCATGGTGATCAAGTAAATCGCGTTGTGCTCCGCCCTTTAGAAGTAGTTGATGGGCATGTTGACCATGAATATCAACAAGTAAATCACCGGCTTCACGTAATTGGTTTAAGGTCGCCACGCTGCCATTAATAAAGGCTCGACTGCGCCCATTCGTTTCAATAGTGCGTTTTAAAAGCAGGCCCTCGCCATTATCTTGTATGGGAAAACCTTGCTCTTCAAGCCAATTATTAAGGGCTGGTTGTAGTTGAGCTGCAAGCCTAAAAAAGGCGCTAATTTCAGCGCGCTGGCAACCTTCACGAATTTGACTACTATCGGCTCGCTCACCCAAAACTAAGCTTAAGGCATCGAGCAAAATCGATTTACCAGCGCCGGTCTCGCCGGTTAAGACGGTAAAGCCGGCGGCAAAATCCAATTCAAGTTGGTCAACGATGACAAAGTCACGCAGCGTTAGTGTTTGCAACATCAGTTATTCGCTTGTTACTGAAATCAAAAGTTCGAAGGGTATTCATTCCAATGCAGTTTTTCCCGCAGCGTTTGGTAATCGCTGTGGCCGCGCGGATGGAGGAGTGTGATTGATTTATTGGATAAGCGTACTTCGATACAGTCACCAATTTGTAAATTGGTGAGTGATTGCATATCAAAGTTCACAATCACGTCGCCACCACCTGCCACTTCAATACTAACAACGGCATCTTGGGGCAAAACAATGGGCCGATTAGAAAGTGCATGGGGTGCAATGGGTACCAAAACAATGCCTGGTACCTTAGGGTGCAAAATTGGACCGCCAGCTGATAAGGCATAGGCAGTAGAGCCAGTGGGTGTCGAAATAATTAAGCCGTCAGAGCGTTGGTTGTACATAAATGAACCATTAACAGCAACCGCGAGCTCTAACATGCCTGAAGTGCCAGAGCGATTGACGACCACATCATTTAAGGCCAGCGCTTGATTAATAACCTGTGAGCCACGCCGAACCACAGCATCTAACAGAGTGCGCGTATCGGCCTCATATTCACCACGGATAATTTGCGGTAATACCGTTGCGATGTCTTGAATGGGAATATCGGTCATGTAACCCAAGCGACCCATATTGATTCCCACTAATGGAACTTGGCTACCAGCTAGTTGTCTGCCGATACCAAGCATCGTGCCATCGCCACCTAATACGACGGTCAAATCAATTGCGTTAGCAAAGGACTTGAGGACTTGGGTGGGATATTGCTTTAAGCCAATATGTTTGGCGGTGTCAGCCTCAACAAAAACCTCACACCCGAGCTGAGCAATTAAGCCGGCTAACTCTTGCAGTCGCTCTCCAATGCCCTCGGCCTGGTATTTGCCAACGAGGGCAATGCGGCGAAAGTGAATTTCAGCTAATTTTGCAGATGGGCTTAACATATAACGATTAAACCATAGGCATAAAATCACTTCCAACATGGATGATCGGTCCCGCGCACTTCTCAAAACCTTAATCGAGCGGTATATCGAGGAGGGGCAACCCATTGGGTCGCGGACCCTATCGCGCTATTCCGGGCTCGATTTATCGGCCGCGACGATCCGTAATGTGATGGCAGATTTAGAGGAGTTGGGTTTGGTCACCAGCCCCCACACTTCCGCTGGACGGGTGCCAACCCCCCGCGGCTACAGGCTATTTGTCGATACCATGGTAACGGTTAGACCGCTTGAGGAGCTGGCATCAAAGGCGATTGAGAAGGGTTTACCCTCCAACTCACCCCAGCAGGTCATGACCTCCGCGGCTGAAATGCTCTCTAATTTGACCCATTTTGCAGGTGTAGTAATGACTCCCAAGCGCGCCCAGGTTTTTAAACATATCGAATTTTTACGACTGGGAGAGCGAAAAATACTCTTAATTATGGTTACCCCAGAGGGGGACGTGCAAAACCGCATTCTGCCCACTACCCAAGATTACAGTCCAAGCCAATTGATTGAGGCAGGAAATTACATTAATTCCCAATTTGCCGGTAAAAGCTTTTCTGAGGTGCGTAAGCGCCTATTGCTGGAACTGGATAAGTTGCGTACCGATATTTCAGGCTTAATGGTATTGGCCTTAAACACGGGGGTCTCAGAGTCAGCATTTACCCAAAATGAGGTGGTAGTTTCTGGTGAGCGGCGCTTAATTAATGTGGGTGATTTAAGTTCCAATTTAGATAAATTACGCAAAATGTTCGATATGCTGGAGCAAAAGTCGGTGCTGATGCAGTTACTTGATGTCTCTAGCCACGCTGATGGAATTCAAATCTTTATTGGCGGGGAAAGCGATTTATTACCCTACGAGGATTTAGCCATTATTAGTGCGCCCTATAGTGTTGATGGGCAAATTGTGGGTACTTTAGGTGTTATTGGGCCAACTCGAATGGCTTATGATCGGGTCATTCCGATCGTCGACATTACATCCAAGTTATTGTCGGGGGCCTTAAGTAACCCACTCACTTGAGTATTCTGAGTTAACCTTGCCCCCTGAGTCTAATTTAGTCCATTCCTTAAAAGCTTATTTGTGAATCAACCCTCCCATTTGCGCGCTTCGCAAACCGCTATTCTTTTATTAAATTTAGGCACCCCTTCTGCGCCGACGCGGCAAGCTGTGCGTATTTATTTACAAGAATTTTTATCGGACCCACGGGTCGTAGAAATTCCTAAATTCGTTTGGTGGCTTTTATTAAATCTGATTATTTTGCCGATTCGTAGTGGTGCCTCAGCCAAAAAATATGCCTCGATTTGGCTTGGTGAGCTTGGCTCACCTTTGCTGCATTATTCCCGTTTGCAAGCGCAAGCATTGCAAGCAAAATTCGCGCAGCAGAACCAGCCGATCATCGTTGAATTAGCAATGCGTTACGGCAAGCCATCAATGGCAGAGGTCGTTGAAAAAATGCAGGCGCTGGGCTCGGTTGAGCGACTTTTAGTGCTGCCTTTATATCCCCAGTACTCTGCTACTACATCAGCCTCGAGCTTTGATGAAATATTGCGCTTAATGAGTCATTGGCGCAATCAGCCTGAGCTACGCGTGGTCAAACATTTTCACGATAACCCTGCCTATATCGAGGCATTACGCCAGAGCATTGCACTTTTTTGGCAGCAACAAGGGCGGCTAAACTTTGCCGCAGGCGAACGTTTGGTAATGTCTTTTCATGGCCTACCAAAGCGCAATTTACTCATGGGTGACCCATACCATTGCGAATGTTTAAAAACAGGACGTCTGCTGGGCGAGGCGTTAGGTCTTGAGCCAGGACAGTATTTAGTCACCTTTCAATCACGCTTTGGTAAGGCCGAATGGCTTAAGCCTTATACCGCCTTAACCCTTGAGTCCTTGGGCAAAAGTCGCTGCCCTCGAGTCGATATTGTCTGCCCAGGTTTTCCCGCAGACTGCCTAGAAACCTTGGAAGAAATTGCGATGGAAGGTAAAATTCTTTTTGAAGAAGCGGGTGGTAAGAATTACAACTACATCGCTTGCTTAAATGATAGCCCGCAGTGGATTGAGGCTTTAATGACGATTGCCAAGTCTCATTTGAGTGGTTGGCCAGTATTACCAGAAACTCCTGCTGAGTTACGTTTACGCGACGAACGAGCCACCGCAGCAATGACTCGTCTAGCAAGCGATAATTAAGTTGCGGTACTTGAAAAAAGCGATCTTATCCCCAACTAACTTTCTTACCCATGCGATTATTGTGAGTGAATTTTATTTATGACCCAAGCAAAACCGGACAGCCAAAATCCCCAGCCTCAGCAAGATGAGAGCAATGTAACCCAGCCGGAAGATTTACAAGACGGCACGTCAGAGACTCCTGCTACAAGTGGTACACCCGAGTTAGAAATTGCCGAGCTGAATCAAAAATTAAGCGAAATGCAGGATAACTTTTTACGCGCTAAAGCGGAAGGGGAGAATATTCGCCGTCGGGCTGCTGAAGATATCGCTAAGGCGCATAAGTTTGCCATTGAAAATTTTGCTGAGCACCTCATTCCTGTGGCAGATAGCTTGCATGCCGCCTTAGCAACCGAAGCGGTCGATGCAAAGGGGTTTAAAGAGGGTCTTGATATCACCTTAAAGCAATTGACCTCGGCCTTTGAAAAAGGCCGTTTAGCCGAAATTAATCCTGCGGCTGGCGACAAATTTGACCCGCATTTGCACCAAGCTATCGCGATGGTGCCTTCTGACCAAGACCCAAATACTGTGGTTAGTGTCCTCCAAAGGGGATATTCTTTAGCGGACCGCATCTTGCGGCCAGCCTTAGTTACCGTCAGTCAAGCGAAGTAGGGCGAGGGCTATTTAGTCCCAAAAATTGCCCAAAATTAGCCCAAAATAGCGAAAAAACCCTGTTTTAGGGCTTGAATTTAGCTTATTTGCCCCCATTTATTGGGTAGGTAATGATTCACAAATTAATTTAAGCAGCAGTATTCATCTAGTAATTAATTATTTATTTGGAGCAGATATGGGAAAGATTATTGGCATTGACTTGGGTACAACGAATTCGTGTGTTTCGGTGGTTGAAAATAATGCCCCCAAGGTAATTGAAAACGCTGAAGGTGGTCGCACTACCCCTTCAATTATTGCTTACACCGAGGACGGTGAAGTATTGGTTGGTGCACCCGCTAAAAGACAGTCGGTGACCAATCCTAAAAACACCATTTACGCAGTCAAGCGCTTAATGGGCCGCAAATTTACTGATGCTGAAGTACAAAAAGACATCACTTTGATGCCTTATGCCATTGTGCAAGCAGATAACGGCGATGCGTGGGTTGAAGCGCGCAACAAAAAAATGGCGCCACAACAAGTTTCCGCAGAAATTCTGCGCAAAATGAAAAAGACGGCTGAAGATTATTTGGGTGAGGAAGTCACTGAAGCAGTTATTACTGTGCCAGCGTATTTCAACGATAGTCAACGTCAAGCAACTAAAGATGCGGGTCGTATTGCTGGTTTGGATGTGAAGCGGATTATTAATGAGCCCACTGCAGCAGCACTGGCATTCGGACTCGACAAGCAAGATAAAGTCGATCGCAAAATTGCAGTGTATGACCTCGGTGGTGGTACTTTTGACGTTTCAATTATTGAAATTGCCAACGTTGATGGTGAAAAACAATTTGAAGTTTTATCAACGAATGGCGACACCTTTCTTGGCGGCGAAGATTTTGACCAACGCATTATCGATTGGATCATTGCAGAATTTAAGAAAGAACAGGGTGTTGATTTAAGTAAAGATGTATTAGCTTTGCAGCGCTTGAAAGATGCAGCTGAAAAAGCCAAGATTGAGCTTTCATCTGCTCAGCAAACCGAAATTAACTTGCCATACGTGACTGCGGATGCGAGCGGTCCTAAGCATTTAAATTTAAAATTAACGCGCTCTAAGCTCGAGTCTTTAGTTGAAGGCCTGATTGACCGTACGCAAGGCCCTTGCGAAATGGCGATTAAAGATGCTGGTGTATCAATTGGCGATATCGATGACGTTATTTTGGTCGGTGGTCAAACCCGTATGCCTGCTGTGCAAGATAAAGTCAAAGCCATTTTCGGTAAAGAGCCACGCAAAGATGTGAACCCCGACGAGGCTGTTGCAGTTGGTGCGGCGATTCAGGGCTCGGTGTTATCGGGCGATCGTAAAGATGTGCTCTTACTCGATGTAACGCCGCTATCTTTAGGAATTGAAACGCTTGGCGGTGTGATGACCAAGATGATTCTTAAAAATACAACTATTCCTACTAAGCATTCCCAAGTCTATTCCACGGCTGAAGATAATCAACCTGCAGTCACCATTAAGTGCTTCCAGGGTGAGCGTGAAATGGCCAGTGCTAATAAATTGTTAGGCGAATTTAATTTAGAGGGCATTCCACCTGCACAACGCGGCTTGCCACAAATTGAAGTGACCTTCGATATTGATGCCAATGGTATTTTGCATGTCACTGCAAAAGACAAGGCTTCGGGAAAAGAAAATAAAATTACCATTAAAGCGAATTCAGGTTTAACTGAAGATGAGATTCAACGCATGGTAAAAGATGCTGAAGCTAATGCGGTAGAAGATAAAAAAATGCTGGAGTTGGTCACAGCGCGTAATACGGCAGATGCTTTAGCGCATTCAACCAAGAAAACCCTAGAAGAGCATGCTGCTACTTTAGATGCTAGTGAAAAAGAGGCGATTGAAGCTGCTTTGAAGGCTTTAGAAGAAGCCATTAAAGGTAGTGATAAGGCTGATATTGAAGCAAAATCGGAAGCGCTTGGTAAGGCTGCACAAAAACTGGCCGAGAAAGTACAAGCAGCTGAGCAAGCTAAGGCTGCTGGCGCATCCGCTGGTGGACCCGCGGGTGGTGGCGCAGCGAGTGGCGCTGGCGCAGCACCAGATGCTGATGTGGTCGATGCTGAATTTAAAGAGGTCGATGAGAAGAAGTAATTAACGTACCACGTAGTTGTAAATAACAAGTCGGCCCAGTGCCGACTTGTGCCGTTTTAATGAAGTTGAAAGGAAGAATCTGTGGCCACCAGTAAACGCGATTATTACGATGTTCTTGGTCTCTCGAGAAGTGCGAGTGAAGAGGATATTAAAAAGGCCTATCGCAAGTTAGCGATGAAGCATCATCCTGACCGCAACCCAGATAATAAGGGTTCAGAGGCGCAATTCAAGGAAGCCAAAGAAGCCTATGAGGTTTTAACCGATCCCCAAAAGCGGGGAGCTTATGACCAATACGGTCATGCCGGCATCGATCCCAGTATGGGTGGGATGGGCGGCTTCGGTGGCGGCGCATCGGGTGGTTTTGCAGACGCGTTTGGCGACATCTTTGGCGACATCTTTGGCCAGTCTGGTGGACGAAATGCGGGCGGACCCCAAGTCTACAAGGGCTCTGATCTGCGGTACAACATGGAAGTCTCTTTAGAGCAGGCGGCTGAAGGGTATTCAACTCAAATTCGGGTACCGAGTTGGAGTGATTGCAAACCTTGCAAAGGCAGTGGCGCTGAACCTGGCACAAAAGTAGAAGATTGCCCTACTTGCGATGGGCGCGGACAAGTTCGCGTTTCACAAGGCTTTTTTTCCATGCAGCAAACTTGCCCCAAATGCCGCGGTACTGGTAAGTACACACCTAAGCCATGCAAGCAATGCCAAGGCAGCGGCAAAATTAAAGAACAGAAAACCCTCGAAATTAAAATCCCTGCAGGCATCGATGATGGCATGCGCGTCCGCTCGGTCGGTAATGGCGAGCCAGGTATTAATGGCGGACCAGCTGGCGACTTATACGTTGAAGTGCGGGTCAAGTCACATCCCGTTTTCGAGCGAGATGGCAGTGATTTGCATGTGCAGATGCCGATATCTTATGCAGCCGCTACGCTTGGTGGCGGAATTGAAGTGCCGACTTTATCGGGGCGAGTTGAGTTTCCAGTGCCTGAGGGCACGCAAACGGGCAAGACTTTCCGTTTACGTAATAAGGGAATCAAGGCCTTAAGATCAGCAGTGCTAGGTGATCTGTATGTCCATGTCATTGTGGAAACGCCAGTAAAGTTGTCTGAAGAGCAGAAAAAATTACTGCGTCAATTTGATGATAATTTAAAGCAGGGCGGTGAAAAACATAGCCCGCATCAAAATGGGTGGATCGATCGCGTCCGCAGTTTTTTTAATTAAAGCAGTGTTCCTCGGCAGGGAAGTTGCCAGCCTTTACCTCCCTAACATAGGCTTTTACAGCTGCTTCAATCGAAGCCTCGCCAAGCAGAAAGTTTTTGACAAATTTGGCGGGTTTGCCGGGGGTCATACCCAGCATATCAGGTAAGACTAACACTTGCCCTGAACAATCAGCGCCTGCACCAATGCCAATTGTTGGAATGGAGACTTCGGCTGTAATGCGTTTACCTAGTGAAGAAGGGATGGCTTCTAGAACCAGCATTTGCGCGCCAGCTGCAGCGCATGCTTTGGCTTCGGCCACCATTGCGCTGGCAGCATCAGCGACTTTTCCTTGTACTTTATAACCCCCAAGGATGTGAACTGATTGAGGTAACAGACCTAAATGAGCGCAAATAGGTACGCCACGATCCACTAAAAATTGGATGGTTTCAATTTGCCAACGGCCACCTTCAAGCTTGACCATGTTGGCGCCGGCACGCATTAACTCAGCGGCAGACTCAAGGGCTTGGTGGGGCTCACCATAACTTGCAAAGGGTAAGTCGGCAATTAAATACGCGCGTGTATTCGCGCGATTAACACAAGCAGTGTGATAAGCCATTTGGGCGATTGTCACTGGTGTAGTACTGCTGTGGCCTTGCACCACATTTCCCAAAGAATCGCCAACCAAAATGACATCCACTCCCGTGCGATCTAATAAAGCAGCAGCAGTTGCGTCATAGGCAGTGAGCATCGTGATTTTCTCACCTTTCGCATACATGGCAAGAAGGGTATTGATTGTTATTGGCATGATGCCATCGGCGTAACTCATAGGAATGAGTGTAATGAATAAATGCCCTGTTGGGCGCTTAGTTGAGTGTTTTGTGGGGGGGTTCGCTTGACTTCATCAGCGTTTTTGCGTCGCAGGTACAGTTTCGACAGGGCAACTTATCAATGCGTTGGTGTGCTACTTGGGGTAAAAAGGCCTTGAGAATCCCAAATTCGGGTAAAAATAATTCAGGACAAATTTCTAGCAGGGGCAATAAAACGAATGAGCGTTCAGTAATCCGTGGGTGAGGTAGGGTGAGCTCAGTATCGTTTTGAGCGCAACCATCGAAAATTAAAATATCTAAATCGAGGGTGCGCGGGGCATTTTCGTAGGGACGCTCGCGGCCAAATTGCTGTTCTATTGCTTGGCAGACATACAGCAAGCCATAAGGCTCAAGTTCGGTTTCAATTTCGACTACGGCATTAATGTAATCATTACCAAGGGCATCAACAGGGGCGCTTTGGTAATAACAACTTTTACTCACAATATGTAACTCATTACGTAAAGCGAGACAAACGATGGCATCGGTAATAATTTGCCGAGTATCGCCAAGGTTGCCACCAAATCCAATAAAAGCCCGCGCCATTAATCTTTCCCATTCAAGATAAAGCTACTTTACTGAAAAAAGCTAAAGTTTGCTGGTACGGTTTAAGTCAGCAGGCCTGCCGCAATTAAAGCGTGTTTAACGTGAGCACGATGCAAATCAGTAACATTAACCGCAGGGGGGCGTACTAACGAGTTAGGAATTTGCCCTAACTGCACTAAAGCCTCTTTGACGCAGGCAACTTCACTAGTCGGCGAGCTGGGTTCTTGATTCTCAAAAACACCGTCCATGATTGGTATACAAAAATCACGATGAATTTGGGTGGCAGTTGCAGCGTCATTGTCCATGGCGGCAGCAATTAACTCTACCCATTTTGGGGTATTAATAACACCAATTCCAATCAAGGCACCATGCACACCATGCAGAATCATACCAAGCAGCGGTGGAGAGTCGAGGGCTGCCAGCACCGAAATTTTATCGTGTAAAGCCTCCCATAACTGCACATAGCGGGTAACGGTGCCACAAGCCGCCTTAAGACCCACTACATTTTTCAGGGTGGCTGCCTTGACAAGAGCGGGTATAGAGTAAGCACAACCCGATGGGTCAGGGTATTGAAAAATAATCATTGGTAAATCAACTTGTTCATCAAGCATTTTAAAAAACCCATAAACCGATTCCGGATCCTGAGCAAGTCGCCGATAGGGGCGCACATCAAATGGCGGGAGAACAAGCAGGGCATCGGCTCCAGCAGCTTTGGCTAAAAGTCCGTCCGTGATAGCAGCAGGCCCACGACCTTCGATGCCACTAATTAGTATTTGACCGGGCATCATAACGCTACGTGCTAGCGCCAGAATTTTTTTCTTTTCTTCGTCAGACAACTGCAAGATTTCAGCTAAGCCAGCATTCACGGCCAAACCTTTAACTCCCGGGGTTTGGGCAGTTTCACTCAAATGCCTACGCAAGGCATCGTAATCAACACTTAAATCCGCCTTAAAGGGGGTAATAGTCGCCGGATAGAGGCCTCGCAGAACTAATGCTTTAGGGGTTATTTTGTGCGTAGAGCTAGTGGGCAAGGCAGATCCTTTCGGAGTAAGACACTGGTAAATGAATTACGCCATAATAACTTCTCTTTTGACATAACTTAAAACTCTTTTATGAGCTGCATTGATGGTTGATATTCTAGTGATTGGCGGTGGCAATGCCGCCCTTTGTGCAGCAATCATGGCCAGAGAAGCGGGAGCCTCAGTATCTTTATTAGAGTCAGCCCCCTTTGAATGGCGAGGTGGAAATTCAACTCACACACGAAATATTCGTTGCATGCACGATGAGCCACAAGATGTTTTATTAGAGGCCTATCCAGAAGAAGAGTATTGGCAAGATTTATTGAAGGTCACTGGCGGCATAACCAATGAGAGGCTTGCCAAAATTGCGATTCGGGAATCAAGCACTTGTCGTACATGGATGCGTAAATATGGTGTTCATTTTCAAGCACCGCTTTCGGGAACTTTGCACTTATCGCGCACGAATGCCTTTTTTATGGGCGGAGGAAAAGCTCTGGTCAATGCATATTACCGAAGCGCTGAAAGATTAGGCGTGAAAATCTATTACAACTCGCCGGTTAAATCCATTGAGTTGGCAGATCGTCATTTCATTGCCGCCATTCTTGAAAATGGTGAGCGTATTGAAGCGAAAGCTTGTGTATTAGCTGCCGGAGGTTTTGAGTCAAATATTGAATGGCAACGAGAGGCTTGGGGTATTGATGAGCAAGGCAAAAGCCCAGCCGATAATTTTTTAATTCGGGGGACGACCTTTAACCAAGGTATCTTATTGAAAAATATGATTGCTGCTGGAGCTGATTCAGTTGGCGACCCTACGCAAGCACATATGGCCGCCATTGATGCCCGCGCACCTTTATATAACGGGGGTATTTGCACCCGTATTGATTGTGTCTCACTCGGAGTCGTGGTGAATGAGAATGCCCGACGTTTTTATGATGAAGGCGAAGATTTTTGGCCCAAGCGTTATGCGATTTGGGGTCGCTTGGTAGCACAACAACCCAATCAAATTGCTTATTCCATTATTGATTCAAAATCGATTGGCCGTTTTATGCCGCCTGTATTTGAGGGCACGATTGCCGATAACATTACCGATTTAGCAATGAAACTCAAACTTGATCCACTGATATTGAATAAAACCATCGAGGATTTTAATCTCGCTTGTCGCCCTGGAACTTTCGACCATACCGCCTTGGATGACTGTCATACTGAGGGACTTACTCCAGCTAAAACTCATTGGGCCACCCAGATTAATGTGCCACCGTTTTATGCTTACCCCCTAAGACCAGGCGTAACATTTACTTACCTAGGTTTGAAAACCGATGAAACTACCGCGGTGCAATTTAACGGTAAGCCCAGTAATAATTTATTTGTTGCGGGCGAGATGATGGCTGGAAATGTATTAGGCAAGGGCTATACAGCAGGAATAGGAATGGCAATTGGCACCGCATTTGGCCGCATTGCAGGTCAGAACGCGGCAAAGGCTGCACTAGATACGAAGGCACGGGAGCGCGCATGAAAATTTTTATTATTTTAAATACTTTGCTGTTTTGTATGAATACCGTAACCTGGGCACAATCCAGTACTAGTCCCTCATACCCTAATCGATCCATTAAATTAATCGTTCCTTACGCTCCTGGCGGCGGCACTGATTTAACAGCGCGCTTGATGGCTAAAGTGATGACAACTTCTTTGGGGCAGTCTGTAGTAGTTGAAAACCGCGCCGGTGCAGGCGGTACTATTGGTAACGAGGCCGTTGCTAAAGCACCAGCGGATGGATATACCTTACTCTTTAGTGCTGCTGGCCCCCTTACGGTTTCCCCACATACCTATAGTAAGCTGGGTTACGAGCCGATTAAAAGTTTTGCGCCGGTTGCCTTAATTTCTGCCCAACCACTGATTTTGGTAGTAAATGCGAATTCCCCGTTTAATACCGTTGCCGACATCATCAAGGCTGGAGCGAATAAAAATAGCAAACTAAATTATGGTTCATTTGGTAATGGTAGTGTGGCGCATTTAGCAGGTGAGTCGTTTAAGCTTGCCACCAAAATAAATATGACGCATATTCCTTATAAGGGTACCAGTCCCGCGCTAACAGCTTTATTGGGCGGAGAGATCGATTTAATGTTTGACACCATTAGCACCTCAGCTCCTTTTGTAAAGTCAGGTAAATTAAGGGCCTTAGCAATTGCCTATAAAAATCGCTCTCCCCTTTTACCTAATGTACCAACCATGGAGCAGGCAGGGGTGAATAATTTTGAGGCAGGTACATGGTATGGTGTTTTAGCACCAGCAGGTACTGATAAGAAAATAATTCAGCAAATTAATAATGTTTTAAATCAAGGGCTCAAAGATAAAGAGATTGCGGAAATTTTTACCGCTGATGGGGCAGTTATTCTTGGCGGAACGCCGGAAGAATTTAATACATTCTTCTTAGCAGAATACAAAAAGAATGAGGCGATTGTGAAGGCAGCGGGTGTAACTGAGAATTAGCCAGCGTATTCAAAAGTCTTAGAGGTCATTGGCGGTCGGGTCCGGTTTAGTTTTTTTGCGCCGTCGCCGCTTGCTGCCTAATTTAGATACTTTGCCATTTTTTTCATCTTCTGCTTTGGCTAAGCTGATGAGTTCTTCGCGCGCATTGACATCGGCCTCAATAAATTGCGTCCACCACAGCCCTAATGAACTGGGCAATTCACCCGTAGTACAGCGCAGTAACATAAAGTCATAACCCGCTCGAAAGCGGGGGGACTCAATGAGGCGATGGGGGAAACGACCTAGACGTTTTTCAAAGCGCGGTTGCATTGTCCAAATTTCGCGCATATCCGCTTCGAAGCGCCGCTGAATAGTGATCCCATTATTTTGGCTGGTAATCGTGTCATCCATCGCGGCGTGAAGAGCGGGTACATTGGCCATACCCCCAGCGATATTGCTGCGCCAGTTTTGGTTTAAATCGGGCCATAACAAACTAGCGAACAGAAAACCAGCAGAGACTCCTTTACCCGCTTGGATCCGCTCATCGGTATTGGACAGTGATAGTTTGATGAATTCGGTGCCAGCGCCACTGGCAGAATCGCCATCTAAGGCTTTATCGAGTAATGGCAACAAGCCATGATGAAGACCGGCAGCCCGAAGACCTTCGATAGCAGACCAAGAGTGCCCCGACATCAGTAGCTTAAGAATTTCGTCAAAGAGTCTTGCCGTTGGCACGTCGTGAATCAAGTCAGCCAACTCAGCAATCGGCGCACGGGTAGCTGGGTCGAGCGTAAAACCGGTTTTAGCCGCAAACCGAATGGCTCGGAGCATACGAATGGGATCTTCACGATAACGTTTGCTAGGTTCACCAATCATACGCAGCGTACGTTTTTTCATATCATCCATACCGCCGTGATAATCAAACACAGTTTCAGATGCTGGGTCGTAGTACATGGCATTGATGCTAAAGTCGCGGCGCTCCGCATCTTCAGCTTGTGAACCCCACACATTGTCGCGCAAGATTCGTCCGCTTTCAGCGAGATGTTCGCCAACCTGATCAAGCATGGCTCGGAAGGTTGAAACCTCGATAATTTCAGGGCGCTCTTTGCCAAAAAAAGTGACATGGACGATTTGAAAACGTCGACCAATGAGGCGGGATTTACGAAATAGCTTTTGCACTTGTTCAGGTGTGGCATTCGTTGCCACATCAAAATCTTTTGGGCCAATTCCCAACACTAAGTCGCGCACAGCGCCACCAACGATAAAGGCCGAGTAACCCGCTTGCTGGAGCACTTGCGTTACTTTAACTGCATTTTTCGACAATAAATGGGGATCAATGCGATGGGTTTTTTTGCTGATACGTTGAGCAGCAATTTGTTTGGTACCCACTTTTTTAGGCTTGGGCTGGCGTTTAATCAGCCCTTTAATAAATTGGGTAATCAATTGAAAAGCTCGAGAATAGGCCAGCCGCGTTTTTGAGCTTCGGCCCGTAAGAGCATATCCGGATTGGTTGCAATGGGATTGGTAACTTTTTTAAGTAAGGGTAAATCATTCATTGAGTCTGAATAAAAATAACTACGCGGTAGCTCTGCCAAGGTCATATCTAAACTGTGTAACCAAGCTTCGACCCGGTGTATTTTGCCATCACGAAAACTCGGTATTCCCTTAACCGCCCCGGTAAAATTCCCGTCTGGCCTATCACCGACGGTTTCAGGTTCAGTAGCAACTAAATGGGTAATGCCAAAACTTTCCACAATCGGTCGGGTGACAAAACTATTGGTAGCAGTAACCACGCAACATAAATCACCCGCATCGAGATGACGCTTGACTAAATTAAGCGCTTGCGAATGGACTTTTCCGGTAATGACTTCAGCCATAAAAATTTCATGCCAGGCTTTTAATTGTGGGCGGGAATGTTCCGCAAGAGGCTTTAAGGCAAAACTTAAAAATGCATCAATGTCGAGCTTACCTTCTTTATAGTCGCTATAGAACTGCTCATTTTTTTGCGCAAATACAGCGCCATCCACTACACCAAGACGGACTAAAAATTGACCCCATTCATAGTCGCTATCGAAGTGCAATAGCGTATGGTCTAAATCGAATAATGCTAGTGTCGTCATCCAGCGTTACCATGAGTTGGGTTGCTGGTGGCATGCGGTTGAATTTGTAGTAATTCGCGCACGAGGGGCAAGGTAACCGCACGTTTCATTTCAAGAGAATAGGCATCAAGCGCATCTAATAAGGCCATTAAGTTTGGCATATCGCGGTAAAAACGTTGCAGGAGCCAAGGCAATACTTCGGGCGACAAATTTAAGCCGCGCTCTGTAGCAGCTTGTTGTAAGGCCTGCATTTTTTCCTCATCACTTAAGGGTTGCACTTGAAATACTAAGCCCCAAGCTAAGCGAGTACGCAAGTCTTCACGTAGTTGCAGGCCAGCCGGTGCACTATTGCCGGCCATAAAAATATGTAAGTTATGGCTGCCATGGACCAAATTTAAAATCCGAAAAAGTGCCGCCGATAAGCGCTCATCGAGCTGATCGACATCATCAACGGTAATGATAGTTGCTCGTGCTTGGCTGAGGTAGTGCGGTAACTTCTCTTCTAAACTCACCCAAGAAACAGGTTCACTTGCTTGTAGAGAAAAGTGCTGCAGATTCAGTTGCGCTGCCGCGTTATTTAAGGCACTTAGTAGATGGGTTCTGCCGGAACCCATTGCGCCCCACCAGTACAGCCAACGATAATTCAGCGCATGCAATGAAGTTTCAGCAGGATTTATTTTCCAGCCCGAAACGAGTAATTGCAGATGAGCGAGTAGGGCTGCATTACCGGTCGCTAAAAAATTGTTTAGCGTCGCTTTTTGGGGCTGACTAAGGTCAAGCGCAAATTGTTTTGGCAGCGCTGAATTTGGGGTCTTCACGATTATTTTTTTGAACCTTGATACCAACTAGATTCAAGATAGAGTGACCAAGCAAATTGAATCAGCACCAAACTGACGGCGCTGGCTGGTAGGGCTAGTAGTACCCCAAAAAATCCAAATAACTTACCAAAGATAAGTAAGGCAAATAAGACCGCAACTGGGTGAAGGCCAATCCGTTCGCCGACTAGACGCGGGGTTAAGAAAAAGCCCTCTAACATTTGGCCGATACCAAATACCACTAATACACCAATAAGCTCTGCGCCCAAACCAAATTGTAAAAGGGCCGATAGTAATGCAAGGATAAAACCAAGCCAAAAGCCTAGATAGGGAATGATCACGACGATTGCAGTGAATACCCCTAAAGCAATTGCGCCCCGCACACCCACAATCGAGAGTCCGGTGCAATAATAAATTGCCATTACGAGAATAACCAAAATTTGGCCGCGTAAATATTGCGACAGAAGGCCATCGGTTTTTGCGCAAAGGTGTTGCGCAGTTGTTTGAAAGCGTAAAGGAATTAATTTTTTTAAATATTGAAAGAAGTGATTCCAATCAAGCAAAAGATAAAACAGGACAAAGAGCGTTAAGACTAAATCGATAAGGACACTCAGGATTGATCCGCCAGAAGAAAGAATCGTGCCCAGGGTGGTGTTCACTACATTTTTGGCGTTATCACTCACCAAGGCGCTAATTTTTTGGGTGGCAATTGCTTTAATTGCGATCCAGTCAAAGGCAATATTGTGTTCGGCTAATTTTGGTGCCAACCACATTTGGGTTTTCTCAATCCACTCGGGTAGCTGAGTTTTAATTAAGGGAATTTCCTGGCTAATTAAGCTAATCAGCAAAATGACAATGCCGGCGAGCAGGCTTAAGCCAAAAATCATCGCTAAGCAAGCAGCTAGCGATTTTGGTAGCCGATGCTGCTCAAGCCATAAGGCAACTGGGCGTAAAGCGTACGCCAAAATGAAGGCTGCCAGGAAGGGAGTAAAAATTTCGGCCATGGGGCATTGATCCTCTAGAATTCAATGATTCTAACGATCAAGTTCAGTTCACCCCTAAATAGCACCTATTTTTTATGACTAAATCCTCCCCTCCCCTGGCTGCAGGCCTTTCTTATCGTGATGCTGGAGTCGATATCGATGCTGGTGACGCGCTGGTTGAGCGGATCAAGCCGCTAGCCAAAAAAACCATGCGTGAGGGCGTTTTAGCAGGTATTGGCGGGTTTGGAGCGCTATTTGAGGTGCCAAAGCGCTATCGAGAGCCTGTTTTGGTAGCCGGTACCGATGGTGTTGGGACCAAGCTAAGACTGGCTTTTGAATGGAATTGCCATGGCACTATTGGCCAAGATTTAGTGGCCATGAGTGTGAATGATATTTTGGTGCAGGGCGCTGAACCTTTATTTTTTCTCGATTATTTTGCTTGCGGCCAATTAACGATCGATACAGCAGCCAGCGTTATCGGCGGCATTGCTAAAGGATGTGAAATTGCAGGTTGCGCGCTGATTGGTGGAGAGACAGCTGAGATGCCTGGTATGTACCCCCCTGGAGAATATGATTTGGCAGGCTTTGCAGTGGGCGCGGTTGAAAAATCAAAAATCATTAATGGTTCGCGTATTTGTGCTGGCGATATCGTTTTGGCAATTGCCTCTAGTGGTGCTCACAGTAACGGTTATTCTTTAGTGCGAAAAATTATTGAGCGCGCTGGTGCAAAGCCGGATGATGATTTGGATGGTAGGCCATTAATGGATGTGGTGATGGCGCCGACGGAAATTTACGTTAAACCCCTCTTAAAACTGATGTCTGAAATTGACATTAAAGGCTTGGCACACATTACTGGTGGCGGCATTGTTGACAATGTGCCGCGAGTCTTACCAGAAAATATGCAGGCAGTTATACAGCGCGACACTTGGGTGTTGCCCGCATTGTTTCGCTGGTTACAAACCCAGGGTAATGTAGCTGATGCAGAAATGGTGAGGGTATTTAACTGTGGAATTGGGATGGTATTAATCGTAGCGCCCGAGCTTGCGTCTACTGCAATAAAGTCATTAGCAGCTCAGGGCTTAAAGGTTTGGGTGGCCGGTGAAGTACGTGAGCGTCCCAGTGGCGAAGCTCAAACTCTGGTTATTTAATATTGAGCTGCTCTAAGCAATAGGCGAGAGCTTGTTGTTGGCCATTGGTCGTGAGCGAATCAAAGCATTGCCGGGTTGCAATCGCCCGTAGCCAAGTTAACTGGCGTTTAGCAAGTTGTCGTGAGGCTGCTAAGGCTTTCTCCCGCATGGTGTCGAACGAGTCATGACCTGCTAAGTAATTCCATACTTGTCGATAACCGACAGCACGCATGGCAGGCAAGTCGGCATGAATTTCGGGGCGCTGACGTAGCGCTGTCACTTCTGCAATTAAACCTTGATCAAGCATTGCATCAAAGCGGTGTGCAAGACCTTCATGTAATTTTTGCCGCTCACTGGGCTCAAGCGCAATCAGTTTTAGTCCCGCTGGAATAGCTTCACCAGTGCGGCCATCCTGACTTGGACTTTCAGCTAACCAAGTTGACATAGGACGCCCACTGACTAAAAATACTTCCAAGGCCCGTTGAATGCGTTGTGAATCATTGGGCTTAAGGCGGACAGCAGTCAGGGGGTCGATTTGATTTAACTCTGCATGCAATGCTGGCCAGCCCAAGAGCGCTGCACGCGTTTCTAGTTCTTGACGTATCTGTGGGCTCGCTGCAGGTAGGGCTGATAGGCCGTAGGCCCAAGCGCGCCAGTAGAGCATCGTACCGCCAACCACAACAGGGATATGCCCGCGCGCCTGTATTTCTTTGCAGAGACGTTTTGCATCCTTGGCAAAGCGTGCTGCAGAATAGGTTTCATGGGGCTCAAGAATATCAATTAAATGATGCTGTACTAAAGCCCGTTCAGCCCGAGAGGGTTTTGCACTACCAATATCCAAGCCTCGATAGACCAAGGCAGAATCCATGCTAATTAATTCAATTTCCACCCCGTGCAAGGCCGCTTTTTGGGCCACAGTCAGCGCTAAATGACTTTTGCCACTGCCAGTCGGCCCAACAATGCAGAGCACATCTGAGGGGCATTCTGCAGTATGAAGGCGCATTAATGGCGCAGTTTCTATGAGGGGCATTCGGCAATTATAGGAAGCTTGGGTGGTTAAGCCTGTTAATATCCTCCTCAATTTCAATTAAAGGGGTGAAGTTGGTGGATACCTTAATTCAATTAGGCGATTTCTTTTTGCACGTTGATCGTCACTTAGACCTAGTGATTCAAAATTATGGTAACTGGGCCTATGGCATTCTGTTTGCAATTGTGTTTGCTGAAACCGGCTTAGTTATCGCCCCATTTTTGCCTGGCGACTCCCTATTATTTATTGCGGGAGCTTATTGCGCCACTGGCCAATTTAATATGCTTACCTTATGCAGCGGTTTATTGATTGCTGCAGTCGTTGGTAATACCGTTAATTATTTTATTGGCCGCTGGATTGGGGAAAAAGTATTTGCTAGTCAATCACGTTGGATTGATCAATCTGCATTACGTAAGACCCACGCATTTTATGAAAAGCACGGGGGCAAGACCATTATTTTGGCGCGTTTTTTGCCCATCGTCAGAACCTTTGCGCCATTTGTCGCTGGTGTTTCGGCGATGAATTTTGCCCGCTTCCAATTTTTTAATATTGTTGGTGCGGGAATCTGGGTGGTCGGTCTAGTAGTTGCTGGATATTTTTTCGGCAACATTCCGATCATTCGGGAAAACTTAAATGTGATTGTTTTGGTTGGGGTTGGAGCGGCAGCCTTGCCAGTGGCTTTTGCTGCATTACTGAAGATGGTACAAGCCCTGCGTCAGAAGAAATGACGCTGAAAGATTAATTTTGCCGACTCTGATTTTCTAGAGTGGCGATGTGTTCACGAATTTCTTCGGCGTCACCTGCCTCAGGCGATGCGACAAGGTAGCGCTGCATATCCTCAAGGGCTGGACGCAAATATTCTAGTTGGGCAAGAATCAGGCCGCGATCCCGAATCTCTTCGATCGAATCAGGGAGCAAAATAACTAACCGTTGTTGGACCCCCAATAACCTCTCCCAGCGCTCATTTTCGGTATAAATCAACTTTAGGTTACGCAGAAAACGCGACAGAATTTCACGTGGGCTAGAGGCGCGTAAAAAAATATTTAAGGGCAAACTAATTTCATCTTGATAGCCCTTGGCGTCTAAATAGGGATCTAACATTTCTTGCAACTCATTCTTTGATAGTGAGGCGCCTGTTAAGGGGTCCATAATAATTTCACCTTGCTGCAATGAGATGCGCATCATGAAATGATTGGGAAAAGAAACCCCCCGAATCTTTAGTCCAATTTGATGGCCCAATTCCATCATCAGCATGGCTAGTGAAATTGGAATTCCGCGGCGACTTTCAATAATATGATGGAGATAAGAATTTTCAGGCGCGTAAAAATCATTTGGATTAGGTCCGAACCCTAACTCACTATAAAAAAAATGTTTTAGATGCTGTAATTTTTGTACCGCCGAAGTTTCCGGGGTAATGCGCTGCTTGAGTCGATTGCCGAGTTGATCAATTTGATCTAGAACAGTTTGCACATCTAAGTCGGGAAAAGCATGCTGAGCAACTGCAACCGCAGCCTCGGTGAGGGGAAAATAGTCGTCTTCTGCAACCAGAGACGCAAAGTAGTCAAGTTGTCGTGTCGGCATACCTCCTATTTTGCATGACGCAAGAAATTTTGCCAGCGAATTCCGCCAAGCCTAATGCCGATAAAGTAAATTACTGCCGCTAGGCTAAGCCAGCCAACCAGAAGGCCAATCCGCAGCCAAGGCTGCGCTTGTAAGTCGATCCAGTTATGGGCTTGCGAACCATAATGCAGGATTAGACCCAAGGGAATTAGGCCTACCCCGAGCCGTGCTAAATATTTCCACCAACCCGCGGCAGTGGGGAGTGCTCCCCGCCAGCAAAGACCAGCCCATAGCATTCCCGCGTTTAGGCAAGCGCCCAAGCCAACCGATAAAGCTAAGCCGGCGTGTCCTAGCCAAGGAACAAAGGCCAGGTTCGCGAGTTGGGTTGAAACCAAAACCACCAAGGCAATCTTGACGGGGGTGCGAATGTCTTGCCGAGAATAGAAGCCCGGAGCCAAAATTTTTACTAAGATCAGGCCAACTAAGCCGACCCCATAAGCGGCTAAGGCTTGTTGGGTCATCATTACATCAAGCGCACTGAAACGACCATAGTGATAGAGTACGGCGGCAATCGGCTCGCCAAATAAAAATAGCGCTAATGCACATGGTGCAGCCAATAGAAAAGTGAGCTGCAACCCCCAAACCAACAATTCCTCAGCATGTTTAAGATCTTGATTGGCATTGGCTTTGCTAAGGCTAGGAAGCAAGACAGTGCCGAGCGCTACACCAAGAAGAGCAGTGGGAAACTCCATGAGGCGATCTGCATAAGTTAACCAAGATACGCTTCCCGTGGTTAAGCGCGAAGCAATATTGGTATTAATTAAGAGCGAAATTTGCGCAACCGAAACCGCAAACACTGCGGGCCCCATTAATCGCAAAACCCGTCGGGCATCAGGGCTGATAAAAGCTTGGTGAATAGCCCTCGGCAGAATGCCAATGCGCGGCAATAAACCTAAACGCTTCAGCGCTGGAATTTGAATCAGCAGCTGTAGTAGGCCGCCGACTAAAACCCCAATACTAAGGGCATAAATCGGTTGCTCCAGATGGGGGGCAAGCCAAATAGCGCTGACGATCAAGGCTAGATTAAGTAATACGGGCGTAAAAGCGGGGAGGGCAAAACGCTGATAAGTATTCAAAATACCGGCTGAAAGTGAAACGAGTGAGATAAAGCCGATATAAGGAAACATGATCCGGGTCATGACCACGCTGGCCTCAAAGGCTGGCCCACCAGTAAAGCCCGTAGCGATCAATAAAATCAGTATTGGCGCCCCCAAAACCCCAAGCGCAACAGTAAAAAGCACCGCCCAAAATAAGAGGGTAGCAACGGCATTAATGAGCACCTTAGATTGACCTGGCTCCCCACGGGCGACGCTTTCTCCCAAAATCGGCACAAAAGCTTGCGAAAAAGCGCCTTCGGCGAATAAACGACGCAGTAAATTGGGTAATCTAAAGGCAACGTTATAGGCATCAGTCCACTCTGAGGCCCCAAAACTACGGGCAATCAGAGTCTCACGTAAAAGGCCAGTTATCCGGGATAACATCGTCAAAGCACTTACTTTGGCGGCAGCGGAAAGCAGATTCATGGGCTGATTTTCCCCTATTTATTGGTCTACTGGGCTTTTTTGGCCCTTTCAGGTAAAATCTTGGTTTTTAGCGATCACTGAATGCTTCACCCAAGTGCTCGTATATTTTGACAAATCGTAATGAATAGGCAGGTTTAAAGATGGCCAATACCGCACAAGCGCGCAAACGCGCTCGGCAAGCAGTTAAACAAAATGAGCACAATTCGAGCTTGCGTTCGAAGTTACGCACATCTATTAAGGCTGTTCGTAAAGCAGTTGAGGCGGGTGATAAAGCAGCTGCAGCGAAAGTATTTATCGCCACTCAAGTCACTATCGACAAAATTACGGATAAAAAAATTGCCCATAAAAATACTGCTGCGCGACAAAAATCGCGTTTATCAGCTGCTATTAAGGCGATGGCTTAGTTCTTTTTTCGTAAATCTACTCAAGCCCGCTCCATTTTTGAGCGGGTTTTTGTTTTAAAGCTTAGCTTCAGGTTTTAGGTTCGAAGACACAAGCCTCCTCAATCGGAAGGCCATTGTCTTTAGCAAAATTGAGAACAAAGTCCAGCGCCTTTGGATCTAGATCATGAAGGCGGGTATCGATGACAACGAATTTAACATTGGCAATTACGACAGGTCGAGCGAATGGAGAATAAGTAAAGCGAGGATCACCAGTGTCACCGAGGGGTCGAAAGCTTGCCATGACTCCGCATAGGCGCTCAGCCCAGTCACTGGGTCTAAAGGGTTTGCCATTTGCAGTTATGCCTTGGATGAACAGCGTTTTATGAATCACGTGTTAAGACAGTCAAGATAAAGCAATATAAGCTTAAGATTATTATTTTAGTGGGTGATATTTTGGACAAGATGCAAAGTAAATCTGTTTCTGGGCATGCTAGTTTAGCTTCCTTAGCTAAACCGCAGGTACCAGGCCAAATAAAACATTACCTCCAGTTTGTAGATTTAACCCGGGCTGAATACGATTATTTGCTCTCGCGCACAGCTTGGTTAAAAGAGCGCTTTAAACGTTACGAAACTTGGCACCCTTTGCACGATCGAACGCTGGCGATGATTTTTGAAAAACATTCAACCCGCACGCGCTTGTCATTTGAGGCTGGTATACATCAGTTGGGTGGTCATGCGGTCTATCTCAATACGCGTGACACGCAATTGGGCAGAGGCGAGCCAGTGGAAGATGCTGCGCAGGTCATTTCACGGATGACGGACATTATTATGATTCGAACTTTTGGCCAAGACATCATCGAGCGCTTTGCCGCAAACTCGCGGGTGCCAGTCATTAATGGTTTAACCAACGAATTTCATCCCTGCCAAGTGTTAACGGATATTTTTACGTTTGTCGAGGCCCGTGGGCCGATTCAAGGAAAAACCGTTGCCTGGGTTGGTGATGCCAATAATATGGCTTACACCTGGATTCAAGCTGCCGAGTGCTTAGATTTTCAATTGCGCTTTTCGGCGCCAGAAGGATACCAACTTGATCGGGCGCGTTTAAGTGGTGCAGCTTTAAATCACCTCATGATCTGTGCTGATCCGCGTGATGCAGTAAAGGGAGCCGACTTAGTAACGACTGATGTCTGGACTAGCATGGGGTATGAAGATCAAAATACCATGCGGATGAAGGCGTTTAAAGATTGGATGGTCACAGAAGAGTTGATGGCTCTAGCCAATCCAAGCGCCTTATTTATGCATTGCTTACCGGCACATCGGGGCGAGGAAGTAAGTGCCGCAGTGATTGACGGACCCCAAAGCGTCGTATGGGAAGAGGCCGAAAATCGCTTGCATGTCCAAAAGGCTTTGATGGAATACTTATTGTGTGGGCAAATTTCTGCCGCGGGTAGCCCTGTTTGATAATGTACGAACCTATTTAATACGAGTGGAATAATGTCTGAAATCAATAAAGCAGTCTTAGCTTATTCTGGCGGTCTTGATACCAGTGTGATCTTGAAGTGGTTACAAGATACCTATCATTGTGAAATCGTCACCTTTACTGCTGATCTGGGTCAGGGCGAAGAGCTTGAGCCGGCCCGCACCAAAGCCTTGCAATTTGGGATTAAACCGGAAAATATTTTTATTGACGACTTACGTGAAGAATTTGTGCGTGATTTTGTTTTCCCCATGTTTCGCGCTAATACGATTTACGAAGGCGAGTATTTGCTAGGTACTTCTATTGCTAGGCCCCTCATTGCAAAACGCCAAATTGAAATTGCCCGCCAAGTAAAGGCAGATGCGGTTTCCCATGGCGCCACTGGCAAGGGTAATGATCAGGTGCGTTTTGAGTTGGGTTATTACGCTCTTGAGCCCGGTATTAAGGTCATTGCACCATGGCGAGAGTGGGATTTATTGTCGCGCGAAAAATTAATGGCGTACGCCGAGAAGCATGGCATTCCCATTGAGATGAAACACAAGCAAGGCGGTTCTCCATACTCAATGGACGCAAATCTATTGCATATTAGTTACGAAGGGCGGCACTTAGAAAATCCGAATGCGGAAGCTGAAGAATCGATGTGGCGTTGGACTGTTGCAGCTGAAAAAGCACCCGATACCGCTGCTGTCATTGAAATTGAATTTCGTGCAGGCGACCCGATTGCGATTGACGGCAAAGCCTATCAGCCCCACGAACTTTTAGCCGAATTAAATCGTCTCGGTGGCATGCATGGCATTGGCCGACTCGATTTAGTCGAAAACCGCTTCGTAGGCATGAAGAGTCGCGGCTGCTATGAAACGCCGGGCGGCACGATTTTACTTAAAGCCCATCGGGGTATTGAAAGTATTACGCTAGACCGTGAAGTAGCCCACTTAAAAGATGACTTGATGCCACGGTATGCCAGCCTAATTTATAACGGCTATTGGTGGTCACCAGAGCGGCTTGCTTTACAAACTTTAATTGATCAGACCCAGCGTAATGTCAATGGCGTGGTGCGCTTAAAGCTATACAAAGGCTCGGTAAGTGTGATTTCCCGTGATTCAGCCAATACTTTATTTGATCAAACGATTGCGACCTTTGATGATGATGGCGGCGCTTATAACCAAGCAGATGCAGGCGGCTTTATAAAACTGAATGCATTGCGGATGCGCATCGCCGAAATTGCCCAGCGCAAATTAAAGAAAACGAAAGGTTAGTGATGCAATTTGATCAGGTTTCGGTTGGTAAAAAAGCCAATATTTATTTTGACGGTAAGTGCATCTCACATACCGTTACATTGACGGATGGAAGCCGCAAATCGTTAGGGGTAATTTTACCGAGCACCCTGAGGTTTGATCTCAGCACTAAAGAAATCATGGAAGTGGTGGATGGGTGTGCTTATGTCAGTATTGATGGCGCCCCCGAAAAGACCTATGCTGCTGGTGAAAGTTGGACGGTAGAGGCGGGCAGTTATTTTGTGGTTCGGGTAAGCGCGCCAATGCATTATGTTTGCCACTTTGGCTAAAAGTTGCGTTGGCCTTAGCCTTATTTGCTGGGCGAACCAGGCCCCTTAGTTTTTAGGGAGCCCTTGAATCAGCGTACCAGGGCCTAAGGCCCGCTCTGCAAACCATTTTTGATTCATCTCTAAAGCAAAGCGAATGGGTGCTTTGGGGCAATGATTATTGGTCGTATCAGCCTGCATTTCTTCGATGTTCACAATTTTGCTATCGTCGCCAATGAAAGCAATGGAGAGTGGAATTTTGGTATTGCTCATCCAGAAACAATGCCCCGCTTTTTGTTCAAAAATAAAGAGCATGCCCGCATTTTGAGCCATGACAGTGCGATACATGAGACCAGTTTGTCGCGCTTGGGGGGTCGCAGCCACTTCGACCTGCAGGCGATATATACCGGTTTTAAGCTCAATCACTGGTAGACCAGGGTTAGGGCTGCTAGTTTGGGCTAAACCAGCTGGCGTGAGGCTTAAGAGGCCTAGAAATAAGCCGAGGCCTAATGCCAATAGCCCAAAACGGGGCTTGGGAGTCACGTGGTTAATTTTAAGGATACTATTTTTCATGGCTAGAGGGTCTAATTTTAAGGGTTCGTTCGCTCGCTCATGCGAAAATAGTCAAAGTTATAGATCAATATTCTTCTGGAGAAGTGTGAATGTATAAGCATATTAAAGTGCCAGCAGGCGAAAAAATCACGGTTAATCAAGATTTTTCAATTAACGTACCCGATCATCCGATTATCCCTGTAATTGAAGGCGATGGGATTGGCGCTGATATCACGCCTGTCATGATGAAGGTGGTGGATGCTGCTGTTGCCAAAGCTTACGGCGGCAAGCGCAAAATCGCTTGGATGGAAGTGTATGCAGGTTCCAAGGCAACCCAGGTATATGGCCCAGATGTGTGGATGCCAGAAGAAACCTTAGAAGCTGTGAAAGATTACGTTGTTTCGATTAAAGGTCCTTTGCACACGCCAGTAGGCGGGGGTATACGCTCTTTAAATGTCGCTTTGCGTCAAGCGCTGGATTTGTATCTCTGTTTGCGCCCAGTGCGGTATTTCAAAGGAGTTCCCTCCCCCTTACGTGAGCCTGAAAAAACCGATATGGTTATTTTTCGCGAAAATTCGGAGGATATTTATGCCGGCATCGAATGGGAAGCCGGAACTCCTGAAGCGAAAAAGATTGTTGATTACCTCATTAAAGAAATGGGCGTTAAGAAAATTCGCTTTCCGAATACCTCAAGCATTGGTATTAAACCGGTGTCGAAAGAGGGTACCGAGCGTTTAGTGCGTAAAGCGATTCAGTATGCAATTGACAATGACAAGCCGTCGGTTACTATCGTGCACAAAGGCAACATCATGAAATTTACTGAAGGCGGTTTTCGTGACTGGAGTTACGCCTTAGCGCAAAAAGAGTTTGGCGCGCAACTGATTGATGGTGGGCCTTGGTGCAAAATGAAGAATCCGAAGACTGGCAAAGATATCATCATTAAAGATGTGATTGCAGATGCTTTTTTACAGCAAATTTTGTTACGTCCAAATGAGTACAGTGTTATTGCAACCTTGAATTTGAATGGCGATTATGTTTCTGATGCCTTAGCAGCGCAAGTCGGCGGCATCGGCATTGCACCTGGCGCCAACATGTCGGATAGCATTGCGATGTTTGAGGCTACCCACGGTACTGCTCCTAAATATGCGGGTAAGGATTATGTCAATCCAGGTTCAGAAATCTTATCGGCAGAAATGATGTTGCGTCACATGGGTTGGATGGAGGCTGCTGACCTCATTATTTCTTCGATGGAAAAGGCTATCCTCTCCAAAAAAGTAACCTATGATTTTGCACGCGTTCTAGAGGGCGCTACCCAGGTATCGTGTTCTGGGTTTGGCGATGTCATGATTGAAAATATGTAAACCTGAAACAAGGTCAAAAAAAACCCAGGGCACGCCCTGGGTTTTTAATTTCATTAGGAAGTTTTTATCAAGCGCCTTGAATATTCGTCGCTTGCTTGCCTTTAGGTCCTTGGGTAATATCAAACGTTACCTTTTGGCCTTCTTTGAGGGTTTTAAAACCGCCCATAGTAATCGCGCTGAAATGCGCGAACAGCTCTTCTTCACCATCATCGGGTTTAATAAACCCGAAACCTTTTGCATCATTAAACCACTTAACAACTCCGGTCGCCATGCGAACTCCATTACTTAAACTTGAAACACCCGTGAAAATGGGGGGAATACTTTTTAATCAGTTTCGCTCCAAAACACGCCTAATAGAACCTCAATAAGAAGCACTACCCCCGATTGTTTGCCCTTTTTAGTGGCATGTCAAGGAGTTAAATCGACTTGGACATAGGTAGTTACCCCCTTTAAACTGGCAAAAATGCCCCAATATGGGGTAAAGAGGTCCTCAGTGAGGGGTTTTTGCAACAAATAAAGCAGTAAATTACAGACTTAGCCTGAGTGTTTAGAATGATTCATATGAGCCGATTAATTAAAACTTCCCCACCTCTCAACCCACTTGTCCCAGGCAATGGTGATACCGCACTTTTGGAGAAACAGGCCGAGAAAGTTAAGGTTCCGGCTTTGTATAAAGTTTTACTTTTAAACGACGATTACACCCCCATGGAATTTGTGGTGATGGTAATTCAAGAGTATTTTAATAAGGATCATGAAACTGCTACCCGAATCATGTTACAAGTTCATTTAGTTGGTAAAGGCGTTTGCGGAATTTTTACGCGTGATGTCGCTGCCACTAAAGTACACCAAGTTACCGAGAGTTCCCGCGAAGCGGGGCACCCACTGCAATGCACTATGGAGGAAGCATGATTGCCCAGGAATTAGAAGTGAGTTTGCATATGGCTTTTGTGGATGCGCGCGCCGCACGACATGAATTTATTACGGTTGAACATCTTCTTTCGGCATTACTTGATAACGCTACTGCGGTTGAGGTGCTGAAAGCTTGCTCTGTCAATATTGCGGAGTTACGTGCCCAGTTAAAAAACTTTATTAACGACAACACGCCAGTGGTACCTGGCACAGAAGAAGTTGATACCCAGCCTACGCTTGGCTTTCAGCGGGTGATTCAACGCGCGATCATGCACGTTCAATCTACCTCGAATGGTAAAAAAGAAGTGACTGGCGCAAATGTATTGGTTGCTATTTTTGGCGAAAAAGATTCTCATGGCGTGTACTTTTTGCAACAACAAGGGGTTACTCGTTTAGATGTGGTGAACTTTATTAGCCATGGTATTCGTAAGGATCAAGCGGAGCCAGTTAAGGCTGCAGATCCAACTCAAGAAAACGAAGAGGCTGCGGCTAGTGGGAAAGAAAGTCCATTAGATCAATTCACTCAAAATTTAAATGCCTTAGCGCGTCAAGGCAAAATCGATCCCTTAATTGGCCGTGATGGCGAGGTAGAGCGAGTCATCCAAGTACTATGTCGCCGGCGTAAAAATAATCCCTTATTGGTAGGCGAAGCCGGAGTCGGTAAAACCGCGATTGCCGAGGGTTTAGCGTGGCGAATTACCCGCAATGAAGTGCCCGATATATTAGCGAATTCGATCGTCTATTCTTTAGATATGGGCGCCTTGTTAGCGGGCACCAAGTACCGTGGCGACTTTGAACAAAGATTGAAAGGCGTTTTAAAGGCGCTAAAAGATAACCCCCACGGCATCCTCTTTATTGATGAGATCCATACCTTAATTGGGGCTGGGGCAGCTTCTGGGGGCACGCTCGACGCTAGCAATCTACTGAAGCCAGCGCTCTCGAATGGGCAACTGAAGTGTATTGGTGCGACGACGTTTACTGAGTACCGCGGTATTTTTGAAAAAGATGCTGCGCTCTCTAGGCGTTTTCAAAAAGTCGACGTGGTTGAACCCTCGGTTGATCAAACTGTCCAAATCTTACGCGGTCTGAAATCGCGTTTTGAAGAGCATCATGGCGTTAAATAT
>CAIXDG010000158.1 GCA_903918115.1 uncultured beta proteobacterium | reverse complement strand
ATGTCTTTGATGTCAGACCGATAGTCTTCTCGGCTGACGTACTGGGACGGCATATTTCTCACATCGCTGTCGAGCCGGTCCAGCGCAACGTAGATTCTGTTGAGAATCCATCCACCAAAAAACCCTGCGCCTGCCACAGCTAGGTTAAAGAATATCTGGTAATCCATCATGGTGCTAATGCGTTCTGGTTTTGTTGATTTGGGCCAAGCATATTTTGAGCACTGCGAGAATAAAAGACTGGCACATTAGCCCCCGCGCTTTCAAGGACCGCAGGAACTTGCCCAAGGCGCATTCGGCTAGAAAGCGCATTTATTTGTTGCATACGTTGAGCAGTAGCAAGTTCTTTTGCCGCCATACCTGCCGCTGCGGTATATGCCCCATAAGGGTTAACTGCGGTAAAAATAGCCGCCGCAGGAGTCATAGGCGAAAATTTACCTATAATTCTAGTTAAATTTTGCAATGTGCCGCCTTTAGCAGCTTCACGGATTGCTTCTTGTTCGTCTGGCGTAAAAAATCGCATTTTCTTATTGTTTTTTGCTAACGCAGACAAGCCTTGCGCAATTGATGCTTCTTTACCTGATTGCGAAATTTCTGCGCGAGAAGCAATGTCTTCAATCAGTTCTGATTTTTTAACTTTGGCGTAATCAGCGCGCGCGGCTTTCCACGCTTGCATAGCTTTAGCATCTCCACTAATAATGGCGCTTGGCGGCGCGTTCAATACATAAGTGTCAAATTCATCAAGCAACTTCATCGCCGCCATACGTTCCGATTTATCTGCACTTCCCGCCGCACCACCAATAATTTTTCGCAACGCCGTGATTTCAGCTACGTCTTTAGGCGCGTCCGACAAAAGTTCTTTAAACACCCCCGCTACTTTTGGGTTTACGGATTCAACATACCCAATCTCAGATCGAAGTTTGGCGGGGAGCGAAGCCATGTGCTGTTTAAACAATGTATTGTCAAGTTGAAAACCCGACTTATCTAAAATATCATAGTTAGTTTTAGATTGGGCCAGCAATTCCTCTGCCGTTGGCACAGCGCCGCGCTTAGTTGGGCGCACGCCAGCCATTGCGCCGGTAGCCACGCCCGCAGCTAATCCCGCCAAGGGGTTGTCGGTCAATTCAGTTGTGGTTTGGCCAACAGCCGTAGCTACTGGCGCAGTAATCATTTGAGCCATTGGAAGACGCGATGCTTCTTGCCCCATTGCAGCAATCCTCGGCGCAACAGTTGGTGCTTGCCCCACCTGAACTGGAATTTTTGCCATCTCGGCAAGCCCTCGTCCGGCTTGCACAGAACCAGCGGTCCCTGTTAACGCCCCCGCACTTGACTGAAGCACACGCTCAACAGGTGTTTCGGCCCGTGGGCCGGGTAACATTGACGAAATTGCACTTGATGGGGTACGAGCCGTACCGCCAAACATTTTGTTGTACGCCATCGTAGCAGCGTCTGCCAAAGGCACGGCTAGACCTCCAGCTAACGCCCCTACACCAGCACCTACGGGGCCACCCATTAGCATACCAGCACCAGCGGCCACTGGCGCTAGCGCTTCAGTAGCGCCTCTGACAGCAACCCCCGCCTTACGCATAAATTCTTCGCCGGTTGACAAACTAGGTGCAAGATGCTGCAAAATTTCGGCGGGTTGATACCCTGCGGTTAATGCTTGCGTGACGCGAGGGTCTTTGTCTTTTAAAAAACCGACAAGTTCATCGTCTGTATACCCAGCACGCCGAGCCGTATTGATTTGATCGCGAAACTGGTCAGCCATGCACGCCTCCGTTTATTTTTTAAAGATAGAGTCTAATGAAGGTCGGTTGCTTGCGGCGGTCGCAGCATTTACATTTGTCGGCGCAGTATATTTTTTAAGCGCAGGCGACGCAAACAAAGACTCACCACCTTTGCCAGCGTACCAAGCATCTTCCGCACCATCATATGTTTTGTTATTTTTATACCAGTTGGAATAAAAATTACGTTGGTCAACGTCGCGTTTAAATTGTTCTTTAGCAACAGTAAGCACAAATTGGTTGGCATCTTTAGTTTTGCCAAGTTGCGCTCCCACTACGTCAATACGCTGTGCATCAGATTCAGTTTGAGGGCCTTTTTGCTCAAGCTGCTTTTGCAACACCGCTTCAGTAGCTTTAGACTTAAACATTTGCGCGTCGGTTGCGTATTTATTTGCGTCTTTTACGCCTAATGCGGCTAACACATTTGCGCCTGCGGCAATTGTTTCTGTACCAAAACCAGTATCAAAACCTTTATTAAGGATGTTAAGGTTTGCTTCAATTGACGGTATTGTTTTATTTGCTAATTGGGCTGCTTTAGAAATTGTACTAAAGTCATCAACCAACATTTTGCCGCGCGCGCCTTGTTCAGCGCGTTCTGAAACCATAGTAATGCCCCCCGCTTGGCCAGAACGTTTTAGCTCTAAAAATGCTTTTCGTTCAACAGGTGTCATTTTTTGAAATGCGTCAAATTCTTTAAGGTTAGTTGGTGTTGTTTCTGGCACAGTACTTATAGCCACGCCATTTTGATACAGCACATGCCCCGGCGCACCAGACGTAATCTTGCGTGCAGCCTCAAGTTTTTTCTCTAACAAATTGGCTACAGTTTTAGCGCCAGGCACATCTTCGTAT
>CAIXDG010000157.1 GCA_903918115.1 uncultured beta proteobacterium | reverse complement strand
TCTTATTTGCGATGTATGAATTAAACAACGATTGGAACCGAGCTTACAAAAAATCTGCTCGTATAGTTGGCGATGTCATCGGTAAATACCATCCACATGGCGATTCTGCGGTCTATGACACCATTGTTCGGATGGCTCAAGATTTCTCGCTGAGGTATATGTTAGTTGATGGGCAGGGTAATTTCGGCTCAGTTGATGGCGATAATGCTGCGGCAATGCGCTATACAGAGATTCGCTTGCGCAAAATCGCCCATGAGCTTTTGGCTGATTTAGACAAAGAAACCGTTGATTTTGGCCCTAATTACGATGGCAGTGAGCACGAACCCCTGATTCTGCCTGCCAAAGTGCCTAATTTGCTGATTAATGGCTCTTCTGGCATTGCCGTGGGCATGGCCACAAATATCCCCCCTCACAACCTCGATGAAGTCATTACCGCTTGTTTGTATGTGCTTCATAACCCGGATTGCACTATTGATGAGTTAATTGAAATCGTACCGGCCCCTGACTTTCCAACGGCCGGGATTATTTACGGGGTACAGGGGGTGCGTGAAGGTTACCGTACTGGACGCGGACGTGTGGTGATGCGGGCTAAAACCCACTTTGAAGATATCGACAAGGGATCACGTCAAGCCATCATTGTTGATGAGCTGCCTTATCAGGTAAACAAAAAGAATTTACTTGAACGCATTGCTGAATTAGTCAACGAGAAAAAAGTTGAGGGCATTTCCGATTTACGCGATGAGTCAGATAAGTCGGGCATGCGAGTGGTCATCGAGCTGAAGCGCGGTGAAGTTCCAGAGGTCGTACTTAATAATCTGTACAAAAGTACTCAGCTACAAGATAACTTTGGCATGAATATGGTGGCCTTGGTTGATAACCAACCCCGCCTACTCAATTTAAAACAGATGCTGGAATATTTTTTACAGCATCGACGCGAGGTGGTTACGCGGCGGACGATTTTTGAATTGCGTAAAGCGCGCGATCGCGGCCATGTCCTTGAAGGGCTCGCAGTTGCATTAGCGAACATCGACGAATTCATCGTGTTAATTAAAGCTGCTGCAAATCCGGTGATTGCCAAACAAGAGTTAATGAGTAAGCCCTGGGATTCCGCTATGGTGCGCGAGATGTTAGCGCGCGCTGAAACTGATACGCCGGGCGGTCGCAATGCTTATCGTCCGGATGGATTGTTGCCAGAATATGGTATGCAAGCGAGTGGTTTGTATCGCTTGTCGGATAGTCAAGCGCAAGAAATTTTGCAAATGCGCTTACAGCGTTTGACTGGTCTTGAGCAAGATAAAATTGTTGCCGAATACAAAGAAGTGATGACTGAAATTTCCGATCTACTCGATTTATTAGCAAAGCCATCACGAGTCACGCAGGTTATTGAAGAAGAATTAAAAGAAGTGCAAGCTGAATTTGGTATTGCTGGCGGTGATTCAGGGCGGCGCTCTTTTATTGAAATGAATGCGACTGAACTATTCACGGAAGATTTAATCACGCCTACCGATATGGTGGTAACCCTATCGCATACCGGTTACATGAAGAGCCAGCCCTTAAGTGAATATCGGGCGCAAAAACGGGGCGGCCGAGGTAAGCAGGCTGCTACTACGAAAGATGAAGACTGGATTGATACTTTATTTGTTGCCAATACCCATGACACGATTTTATGTTTCTCCGATCGGGGTCGGATGTATTGGCTAAAAGTCTGGGAAGTGCCGCAAGGCAGTCGTACTTCACGCGGCAAACCGATTGTGAATATGTTCCCGTTAATCGAGGGAGAAAAGATCACTGTCATTCTGCCCATTAAGGGTTATCAGGATGATCACTTTGTCTTCATGGCCACTAGCTTGGGTACCGTCAAGAAAACCCGGTTATCGGATTTTTCCAATCCCCGTAAAGGCGGCATTATTGCCGTTGACCTAAATGAAAACGATTTCTTAGTTGGTGCGGCAATTACGGATGGCAAGCATGATGTGATGTTGTTCTCCGATGCTGGTAAGGCTGTGCGTTTCGATGAGAATGATGTGCGCCCCATGGGACGAACTGCACGCGGTGTGCGGGGAATGAATTTAGGCCCAGCCCAGCAAGTGATTGCGATGCTAGTAGCGCCAGCTGAAGTCGCCGAAGTCAGCGTTGAGGGTGCCGATGGAAATCCAGTAGCTGTGCTTGAGGTCGGCGAGAGCGTGAGTACAGCCAATGTGTTGGGCAGCGTCTTAACGGCCACTGAAAATGGCTTTGGTAAGCGCACACCCATCGCCGAGTACACCCGTCATGGGCGCGGCACCAAGGGCATGATTGCAATTCAAACTACTGAGCGTAATGGCAAAGTGGTCGCTGCGGCTTTAGTGTCTCCAGATGATCAAATTATGTTGATTACTACGGGGGGTGTTTTAGTGCGCACTCGGGTAGCTGAGATTCGGGAGATGGGTCGAGCTACGCAGGGTGTTACCTTAATTAATGTGGACGAGGGCACTCGTTTATCAGGTCTACAACGGATTGCTGAGAGCGATTCCGATGACGATGAGGTTGACGCAGAAGAGGGTCTTGCGAGCGAGGGCACGCTTGAGGGAGCGCCTGATGAACCTGCTGATGATGCGGATAACTAGCCATTTTTTTGGCTAATTCAATCTCTACCATGACGTTTGACCGCCGCATCTTTAATTTTTCTGCGGGACCTGCAACCCTGCCTGCTGAAGTCTTGCAGCAAGCTGCTGATGAATTATTAAATTGGCATGGACTGGGGACTAGCGTGATGGAAATTAGCCATCGCAGCAAAGAGTTCATGACGGTGTACGAAGAGGCTTTGCAAGACTTACGTTCGTTAATGCACATTCCCGATAATTATGAAATTTTATTATTGCAAGGGGGTGGCATTGGTCAAAATGCAGCGGTGCCGCTCAATTTAATGTCCTTAGCCCCACATGGCCCTAAAGCTGATTTCATTGTCACGGGGGTATGGTCTGAGAAGTCGATTAAAGAGGCTGAAAAATACGGGGTTGCCCATTTAGCAGCAACTTCAGTAGCAGATCATTACCGCTCGATTCCCGATCGAGCGACATGGCAATTATCGAATGACGCTGCTTATGTGCATTACTGCGCAAATGAAACCATTGGCGGGGTGGAGTTTCAAACGATTCCAGAGGTTGGAGCAGTACCTCTCGTTGCCGATATCTCGAGTAATATTTTGTCACGAGAATTTGATGTATCACGCTGTGGCGTGTGTTTTGCGGGAGCACAGAAAAATATTGGACCTTCTGGTGCGGCTATTGTGATTATTCGCCGTGATTTAATGGGTCACCAAATGCCAATAACACCATCGGTATTTGATTGGGCTAAACAAGCGAATCATCAGTCGATGTTTAATACCCCCGCGACATTTTCGATTTACATGGCGGGATTGGTCTTTAAGTGGCTCATTAGAGAAGGTGGCGTTCCCGAGATGGCGAAGCGCAACCAAGTGAAGTCTCAGCTACTCTACGATTTCATTGATGGTAGTAGTTTGTATGAAAATCGCGTTGAAAAATCGGTGCGCTCACGTATGAATGTCACCTTCTTTTTAAAAAATGAAGAATTAAATACTGCATTTTTGGCACAATCGAGTGAAAATGGCTTAGCAGCATTACGCGGTCATAAAGCTGCTGGTGGAATGCGCGCTAGTATTTATAACGCGATGCCCTTAAAAGGCGTCGAGACCCTGATTGAATTTATGCGCGAATTTGAAAGGTTGGCTTAAGGAAATGGCAACGGAAGATCAGCGCCTTGCACCTTTGCGAGCGCAAATTGATAAGCTCGATCTAGAGCTGCTCGAGCTCATGTCCAAACGCGCCCGTGCCGCACAGGAAGTTGGGCACATTAAAGGGGAAACTGCATCGCCAGTTTTTCGTCCTGAACGCGAATTACAAGTCATTGCCAATTTGCAAGCATCGAATTCGGGTCCCTTGCATGCCGACGGGATCACCGCGATTTGGCGAGAAATTATGTCTGCTTGTCGCGCCTTAGAGGCTAAGCAAATCATTGCCTATTTGGGCCCAAGAGGGACTTTTTCTGAGCAAGCAGCACAATCTGCATTTGGCAGCTCGATTGAAGGGCTAGCTTGCAATAGTCTGGATGAGGTATTTAAAGCGGTAGAAAAGGGTGCAGCTCAATTTGGTGTAGTTCCAGTAGAAAATTCCAGCGAAGGTGCGATTTCACGCACTTTAGATTTACTCCTTGAATCGCCGTTGCAAATTAGTGGTGAAGTGGTTTTACCGATTCGCCACCACTTACTCACTAAGACAGGCTCGCTGGCTGGGGTATCGACGGTGTGTGCGCATGCGCAAGCCTTAGCACAATGTCAACAGTGGCTTACTGCACACGCCCCAAACTTAAAACGGCAGGCGGTCAGTAGTAATGCAGAGGCAGCGCGGATGGCTGCGCTGGACCCTACATTGGCTGCTATTGCTGGTGAACCCGCACAAATTGCGTACGGCTTACAAGTGAATGCAGGGCATATTCAAGATGATGCACACAATCGCACCCGTTTTGTCATTATTGGCCGGCATACTTGTCAAGCAACCGGCCATGATCAAACTTCTTTGGTGCTTTCGGTTGACAACCAAGCTGGCGCAGTCTATCGCTTATTAGCCCCCTTAGCAAAACATGGGGTTTCAATGACCCGCCTTGAATCTCGTCCAGCACGAAAAGGGACTTGGGAATATCACTTTTATATTGATATCGCTGGTCATGCTGAAGATGACAAGGTTGCCTTGGCCCTTGGCGATTTACAAAAACTTGCCGCTTTTTATAAAATGCTGGGTTCCTACCCTCGCGCAGCGGTTTAATTTACGATGGTGACTAAGTTGGTAAAGCTCGGTTTGCAACATGTGCAAGATATTGCACCTTACATTGGCGGCCGACCCATCAGTGAGGTAGCTCGCGAATATGGCCTTGATGAAAGCAAAATTGTTAAGCTGGCCTCAAATGAAAATCCACTGGGGATGCCGCAGTCAGCAATTGATGCAATGTCCCGAGCCGCTAGTGACTTAGGCCGTTATCCCGATTCCAATGGCTTTGAGCTTAAGGAAGTGCTTTCTAAGCGCCTTGGAGTTCCTAGCGATTGGATTACCTTGGGCAATGGCAGCAATGATATTTTGGAGCTTGCTGCACGGGCTGTAGCCCAAGCTGGCGACACGATTATTTTTTCTAAACATGCTTTTGCAGTCTATTCATTAGCAACGCAAGCTGTGGGAGCAAAGGCGATCGAAGTAGCCCCCACTGCTGACTATGGACATGATTTAACTGCCATGCTGGCAGCAGTTAAAAATACTGAGTCATCCGGTAAATCTAAAGCAAAGTTAGTTTTCATTGCCAACCCTAATAATCCAACGGGTAGTTATTTAAGTGCGGCGGCCATTGAAACTTTTTTAAGCGCTATACCTAGTCATGTAGTGGTGGTATTGGATGAGGCTTACAACGAATACTTAAGCCCTGAACAGCGCTATAACGCGATTGAGTGGGTTAAGCGCTTCCCCAATTTACTGGTATCCAGAAGTTTTTCTAAAGCCTATGGTTTAGCTGGATTGCGTATCGGCTATGGCGTTGCACAACCTGAGTTAACCGATTTACTCAATCGGATTCGCCAGCCATTTAATGTGAACAGTTTGGCGCAAGCTGCGGCGATTGCGGCTTTACAAGACACGCAATTTTTACAGCGTGGTTATGACTTGAATCGCGCTGGTTATGCACAGTTGACTACCGCATTCACCGAACTCAATTTACCCTTTCTGCCCTCAGCGGGAAACTTTGTTTTAGTCAGGGTAGGCGACGATGAGGGTGCAGGCGCACGCGTGAATTTAGCTTTGGTTAAGCGGGGCATTATTGTGCGACCAGTAGGTAATTATGGTTTACCGCAATGGTTACGAATTTCAATTGGCTTGCCTGAAGAAAACACCATCTTTATTGCAGCCTTACGCGACATCTTATGAGTCAAGCCCATTTTGGAACGGTGACGATTGTTGGGGTTGGCTTAATTGGCGCCTCCCTTGGCTTAGCTTTAAAAAAAGCGGGCTGCGTTACAGCGGTCTTGGGGGTGGGGCGAAGTCAAGCCAATTTAGATCAAGCATTAAAAATGGGTGCGATTGATGCTGTAGTAAGTCTTCCTGAAGCTGCCGCGCGTTCGCAAATTATTGTCTTATGTATGCCGGTTGCCCAAATGCGCCCCTGCTTTACTGCGCTCGAACCGATTCTACAAGTCAATACTTTAGTGACTGATGCCGGTAGCACTAAAAACGATATTATTTTGGCCGCAAAAGAAGTATTGGGAAAAAAAGCCTGTCAATTTATTCCCGCCCACCCAATTGCTGGTGGCGCACAGCATGGCGCCGCGGCTGCGCAAGCTGATTTGTTTAAGGGAAAGCAAACCATTATTTGCCCCTTGCAAGAAAATTCTGCCGCCGATTTAGATTTAATTAAACAATTTTGGAGCGCCACAGGCGCAACAGTAAAACTCATTTCAGCAATACAACACGACGCTATTTATGCTGCTGTGTCTCACTTGCCTCATGTCTTATCTTATGCGTTGATGTTAAGTGTGATGAATGCGGAAGACGCTGCTGAGAAATTAGGCCATGCAGGCGGCGGGTTTCGGGATTTCACTCGCATTGCTGCTTCTAGCCCAGAAATGTGGCGTGATATTTGTTTAGCTAATCGGGTGGCGATCTTGCATGAACTAGATCAGTATCTGGCGATCACAAAACACTTACGTGATTTAATTGCCAATAGCGATGGCGCTGCCTTAGAAAAATTATTTATTAAAGCGAGTGAGGCACGCCAAAAATGGACTGGGTCTGAATGACTGAGCTTAGTCAAGCCGCAATGATTCAATTGGGCCCATTTACCCAAGCTAGTGGAGCAGTGCAATTACCCGGTTCTAAAAGTATCTCTAACCGCGCTTTGCTCTTAGCAGCTTTAGCTAGTGGAGAAACCCGTTTACAAAATTTATTGGATGCTGACGATACGCAAGTCATGCGGCAAGCTTTGCGTGCCTTAGGTTTACAGGTAACCGATCACGTCTTTGAGTTGGCTTGTTCTGTGCAGGGGAGTAGTGGCCACTTCCCGGTTAAGCAAGCGGATTTGATGATGGGCAATGCGGGTACCGCCATTCGCCCCCTAACAGCGGCTTTAGCAGTACAAGGGGGTTCTTATCGTTTAGCAGGTGTGCCGCGCATGCACGAGCGACCGATTCGCGATTTAGTAGATGGTTTGCGTCAGCTCGGCGCTGAAATTGTATATCTGGGCACCGAGGGTTATCCACCCATTCAAATTAAGCCGGCAACGATTGCAATTCCGGCGGTCGTTCAAGTACGTGGTGATGTCTCTAGTCAGTTTTTAACCGCTTTACTAATGACCTTGCCGTTGGTGGCAAAGCAAGCCATTCGCCTTGAAGTAGTGGGGGATTTAATATCTCGTCCCTATATCGAAATTACACTCAAGATGATGGCTTTATTTGGTGTGCTTGTGCAGTGTCCCGATGATCATACTTTTGTCATTCCCGCATTTAATGGCACTGCGTACCAAAGTCCGGGTACCGTAATGGTTGAAGGCGATGCTTCATCAGCATCCTATTTTTTAGCCGCCGGTGCCATTGCCAAAGGTCCGATGCGGGTGTTGGGGGTTGGGCGCGATAGCATCCAAGGTGATGTTGCTTTTGTCGAAGCATTGGCACAAATGGGGGCGGTAGTTCGTCAAGGCGCTGATTGGCTAGAGGTAGCAGGAGTACAAACGCCCTCAGGTCGCTTACAAGGCATTACCTTAGATTGCACGGCGATTCCAGATGCAGCGATGACCTTAGCTGTGGTTGCCTTATTTGCTGAAGGCGAAACGCGCTTAAATAATATTGCTAGTTGGCGGGTAAAAGAAACCGATCGCATTGCTGCGATGGCAAAAGAGCTGCAAAAATTAGGCGCAAGTGTTGAGGAAGGGCAAGATTATCTGTGCATTCGGCCACCCACTTCACTCGCAAATTGGCGCTCACCAGCTGAGGGAATCGATACCTACGATGATCATCGCATGGCCATGTGTTTTTCATTAGCGAGTTTTGGTCCAAAGGCAATTCAAATCAATCATCCTGCATGCGTGGCGAAAACCTTCCCTGATTATTTTGCTGTCCTTACAAAGCATCTCACTTAATCAAATTAAAGCGTAATTCATGCCATCCTTACCCCCTGTCATTGCCATCGATGGTCCCACTGCTTCGGGTAAAGGTACCGTAGCGGTTTTGGTGGCTGAGGCTTTGGGTTTTCATTATTTAGAAAGTGGCGCCTTATATCGTTTAGTGGCACTAGCCAGTGAGCGAGTGGGGTTAAGTTCTAGCGCTGCTGTTGCTTTGGGGCAACTCACCTCCACCCTGTCAATTACCTTCAAAGATGGCTTAGTTTTACTGCAGGGGGAGGATGTCAGTACTGCTCTGCGAGCTGAGCCAATTGGGAAAAGGGCCTCGGAAGTAGCCATTCATCCCCAGGTTAGAGCCGCTTTAGTGGGTTTACAGCGTAGTTTTCGTCAATTACCAGGCTTGGTGGCTGATGGGCGCGATATGGGTAGTGTGATTTTCCCCGACGCCAGCCTTAAGGTTTACCTCACTGCAAGCGTACTAGCGCGAGGCCAACGAAGGTATAAGCAGTTGATAGCTAAGGGATTTTCTGCTAATATGGCGGACTTACTGCGAGATTTAGAAGAGCGTGATGCACGGGATCAAACCCGCGAAAATGCGCCCCTCCTAATAGCAGCAGGAGCCAAAACCTTGGATACCTCGGATTTATCGGTTGACCAAGCGGTGCGGCAAGTTTTAGCTTGGTATCAAGGTTGAGCCCAGGCGTTTTAAGTAAGTGTGGTTTGTCATTCGTTTTTCTTGTTTTTTAGCGTCTTCAGAAACTCTACAACGCAAATTCTTAAAAGCGTGTTTCTGTAAGGCTTTTGCAACCTAACCCGTCGGGCCTTCCGGCGGCACAAAGTGAATACACATGTCTGAATCTTTTGCAGCACTATTTGAAGAATCCCTAACCCGTTCTAATATGAAAACCGGCCAAGTTATTTCGGCTGAAGTCCTTCGTATTGATCATAATTTCGTAGTTGTAAACGCTGGCTTAAAGTCAGAAGCGTTTATTCCTGTTGAAGAATTCCATAACGACGCGGGCGAAATTGAAGTTAACCCCGGCGATTTTGTTTCTGTTGCCATCGATGCACTTGAAAATGGTTATGGCGATACGATTCTGTCGCGTGATAAGGCCAAACGATTGGCGTCATGGATGAATCTCGAAAAAGCCCTCGAACAAGCTGAGATCGTTACTGGAACAGTTACTGGCAAAGTCAAAGGCGGCCTCACTGTCATGGTGAATGGCATTCGCGCTTTCTTACCAGGTTCACTGGTTGATACTCGACCCATTAAAGACACAAGCCCCTATGAGGGCAAAACGATGGAGTTTAAAGTTATTAAGCTTGATCGTAAGCGTAATAACGTGGTCTTATCCCGTCGCGCAGTAGTCGAAGCTAGCCAAGGCGAAGAGCGTGCTAAGTTGATGTCGAACCTCAAAGAAGGTTCGGTTGTGCAGGGCGTAGTGAAAAATATTACCGATTACGGCGCCTTTGTTGACTTAGGTGGTATTGACGGCCTCTTACACATTACCGATTTGGCCTGGCGTCGCGTGCGTCACCCAAGCGAGATGTTGACTGTTGGTCAGGAAGTTACCGCGAAGATTTTGAAGTTCGACCAAGAGAAGAACCGTGTTTCACTCGGTGTGAAGCAGCTTGGCGATGATCCTTGGGTTGGTATCGCACGTCGTTACCCACCAAACACCCGTTTATTCGGCAAAGTAACTAACTTGACTGACTACGGTGCGTTTGTTGAAATTGAATCCGGTATCGAAGGTTTGGTCCACGTTTCGGAAATGGACTGGACTAATAAGAATGTCGCGCCAAGCAAAGCTACCGCATTAGGTACTGAAGTTGAAGTAATGGTGCTTGATATTGATGAAGATAAACGCCGAATTAGCTTGGGCATTAAACAGTGCAAAGCGAATCCTTGGGAAGAGTTTTCACGTGGGCAGCAAAAAGGCGATAAGTTAACTGGAGCAATTAAGTCAATTACCGACTTCGGAGTCTTTATCGGCTTGCCAGGTGGCATTGATGGTTTGGTTCATCTCTCCGATTTGTCATGGAACGAGCCTGGCGAAGAAGCCGTGAAGAAGTATAAAAAAGGTGATGAAGTTGAAGCGACCGTACTAGCAATTGATGTTGAGAAAGAGCGCATTTCGCTTGGTATCAAGCAGTTGTCTGGTGACCCATTCAATAATTACACTTCCACTAGCGACAAAGGCAGCATGGTTACTGGTACTGTGAAAAGTGTTGATGCTAAGGGCGCAGTTATTCACTTGGCCGATGAAGTCGAGGCGTATTTGCGTGCTTCCGAAATTTCAACCGACCGGGTTGAAGATGCGCGTAATGTTTTGAAAGAGGGTGATTCTGTGACTGCAATGATTATTAATATCGACCGCAAGTTACGCAATATTAATCTCTCGATTAAAGCAAAAGATAGCGCTGATCAACAAGACACGATGACTAAAATGCAAGGTGAAGCGCAATCTGGCACAACTAATTTAGGCGCTTTGTTAAAAGCTAAAATGGACAACCAGGGCTAATTTAAATCAACGCTACTTTCATCTGAGGGTAGCGTTTTTTTACTTATTCATCATGTCAGATCAAGAGCAACAAGCGATTACCCGTTCAGAGTTGGTCGAAAGCTTGGCGGAGCAATTTCCGCAGTTATTACCGCGCGATGTTGAATTGGCGGTAAAAACCTTGCTCGATACCATGACTCAAGCATTAGCCGAAGGTAAGCGAATTGAGTTGCGTGGCGTTGGTAGTTTTGTTTTGCATCATCGACCAGCACGTGCAGGACGAAATCCCAAATCTGGAGAAAAAGTATTAATTCCCGAAAAACGGGTGCCGCACTTCAAGCCGGGCAAAGAACTTCGCGAACGAGTCGATTATCAAGCGCATAAAGCCAAAGGTAGTTCGGGTGCTTAGTCGCTTTGGGCGTCATGATACAGATTGAAACCGCATGGTTATTGCTCTTGCCGGTATTGTTTGGTTTGGGGTGGCTAGCATCGCGGTGGGATTTTCGTTTAGAAAGCCGAATGGACGAACAAGAGCGCATGCGTCAACAGCGTTCAACTTTTAAAGGCTTAAGTCTTTTACTGAATGAGCAGCCTGATCAGGCTATCGAAACCCTCGTCAAAATTGCGCAACTTGATCCTGAGACCATCGAACTCCATTTTTCATTAGGTAATTTATTTCGCCGCAGAGGTGAAACCGAGCGCGCAATTCGAGTTCATCAGCATTTAGCCAACCGCACCGACTTAAAATCACGAGATCGCGATCACGCCGCTTATGAATTAGGCCGCGATTTTTTACGTGCTGGCTTATTAGATCGCGCCGAGGCCTCTTTAAACCGCGTGGGCGAAGGAAAATACGCCGTTCCGGCGAAAGAAAGTTTATTAGAGATGTATCAAGTTGAGCGCGATTGGAAAAAAGCTATCGTTGCCGCCACTGAGCTTGCTGCCCTACAAAATAAAAGTCACCAAATAGAAATTGCTCAGTTTCATTGCGAAATAGCCCAAGAGGCCTTGCGCAGGAACGACCTCCTCGAGGCCGAGCAATCGATTGAGCGGGCGTTACAAGCCGTTCCCAATCAAGCTCGCGCACTTATTTTGCAAGGTGATTATTTGCTAGCGATGGACCGGCCTGCACAAGCGATAGAGGCTTGGAATTTAATTGCCCAAAATCATCCTGCATATATGCATTTAGTGGCAGATCGTTGGATGGCTGCTTTCACTTGCGTAGATAGGGCTAAGGAGGGCTTAAATCAGCTAACGGATTTATTGCCAACACAAGGATCGGGCGAATTGCTGGATATAGTGCATAAACACACAATGAGCTTACTGGGTGCAAATGCAGCAGAAGCGATGTTAGTTGAGGTCATGCAGCATTCGCCTAGCTTAAGTGCCTTAGCAAAGCTAGCGGAAACCCGTTTAGCTTTAGCAAAGACTGATGGACCGGAGACCCGAATCACTGATTTACAGGCAACCTTAGGCTTACTAAAACTGCGAACAACCTCATTAGCTCGCTATACCTGCGGTAATTGTGGCTTTAGGGCAAGACGTTTTTATTGGCAATGTCCAGGCTGTAATCATTGGGAGTCATACTCGCCACGTAGATCAGAGGGTGCCGTGATTAGCGGTCCGTCCGTGTAATGTTAACCTGTGTTGAAAGTGTAAGGATAGATTCATGAAAGTGACCATTGTTGGTAGCGGATATGTTGGTTTGGTAACTGGCGCCTGCTTAGCTGAAATCGGTAATGACGTTTTTTGTCTAGATCTGGACCCAAAAAAAATAGCCACCTTAAATGCGGGTGGAGTGCCAATTTTTGAGCCTGGGCTCAAAGAGGTTATTGAGCGTAATCGCGCAGCTGGTCGTTTGCAATTTTCTACCGATATTGCGGCAAGCGTGGCGCATGGCGAGATTCAATTTATTGCGGTTGGTACGCCACCTGATGAAGATGGTTCGGCAGATTTGCAATATGTGGTTGCTGCAGCCCGTAATATTGGCCGCCACATGACATCTCCAAAAGTAATTGTTGATAAATCTACGGTCCCGGTGGGTACTGCCGAGCGAGTGACGGCTGCAATTGCAGAAGAACTAAAGCTACGTAACTTAAATTTTGATCTATGGTCAGTCGTGTCAAACCCAGAGTTTTTAAAAGAAGGTGCCGCAGTGGAAGATTTTATGCGCCCTGATCGCATTGTGATTGGCACTGCTAGCGATGCTGCAGGCTTGCGCGCTCGTGAACAAATGCGGAAGCTCTATGCCCCCTTTAATCGCCATCATGAGCGAACCTACTATATGGACGTAAAAAGTGCTGAGCTCACAAAGTATGCAGCAAATGCAATGTTAGCAACGCGTATTTCGTTTATGAATGAGTTAGCGAATTTGGCTGATATCGTGGGTGCAGATATTGAATCAGTAAGGCAGGGAATTGGCTCTGACTCGCGAATTGGTTATGGTTTTTTATACTCTGGTACGGGATATGGAGGCTCATGCTTCCCCAAAGATGTTTCAGCGTTGAGTAAAACAGCGCTAGAACATGGTCGCGATTTAAAAATTTTGCAAGCTGTTGAGGTAGTAAACGAGGCTCAAAAAACCATCTTGATTGAAAAAATAGTGAAGCGTTTTGGTAATGATCTAACTGGCTTGAGATTTGCCTTATGGGGCTTAGCTTTTAAGCCAAATACGGATGATATGCGTGAGGCTCCAAGCCGCGTGATTATTCAAGAATTAGTCCGCCGTGGGGCTAGTGTCGTAGCTTATGATCCTGTTGCCATGGCAGAGGCGCAACACTGCCTTGAAGCCGATTTCAAAAGTAATCCTGCTGGTTTAAAAAAGGTTAGCATGGCGACCGATTCCATGGAGTCGGTTGACGCTTGCGATGCCTTGGTGATTGTGACCGAATGGAAAGCCTTCCGTAGTCCTGATTTTGAGCAGCTGAAACAAAAGTTGAAAAATCCGATTATTTTTGATGGCCGCAATTTATATGAGCCTTTAACTATGCAAGAATTAGGCATTGAGTATTTTGGCATCGGACGACATAGTTAAGTTATCCAGCAAAATTCACTAAAAAGTAAGATATAAATCAACAAAAAGTAAATGGTCGAAAAAGCACAAGCCGCACAATTTCAACAAACCCGCATCTTGGTGGTGGGGGATGTGATGTTGGATCGCTATTGGTTTGGCGATAGCGAGCGCATTTCTCCGGAGGCGCCTGTACCAATAGTGCAGGTAGCAAAAATTGATGAGCGCTTAGGTGGTGCTGCCAATGTGGCCCGAAATGTGGCGGCTTTGGGTGCGCAAACCAGTTTGTTGGGCGTAGTGGGGATAGATGGGGCTGGAACACGCGTGAGCGAACTGCTCTTAGCTAGTGGCGTTGATAGTCACTTAGAGCAAGATGCCAAAGTACCCACGACTGTTAAATTGCGCGTCATTGCGCGGCAACAACAATTGATTCGCCTTGATTTTGAAGAGGCGCCTAGTGCCGCTGCTTTAGAGCACAAATTGGCTCGTTTTGAAGCGTTACTTGGCGCAGTCGATGCAGTGATTCTTTCGGATTACGGCAAAGGCGCTTTAGATCAAGTTGCCACCATGATTTTGCAAGCTAAGGCCAAACAGAAAATTATCTTAGTTGACCCCAAAGGGAGTGACTTTGAGCGCTATCGTGGCGCAACCGTCATTACGCCGAATCGCGGTGAGTTGCGGCAAGTTATTGGCAAATGGGCTAGTGAGGATGAACTTACCGAGCGGGCGCAAGCCTTACGACGTTCCTTGGATATTCAAGCCTTACTGTTAACCCGGTCAGAAGAAGGCATGAGTTTATATACCGATGCAGGTGTTAGCCATGTGCGTGCTCAAGCCCGCGAAGTATTTGATGTCTCTGGTGCTGGCGATACTGTTATTGCTACCTTAGCGGTGGCGCTTGCAGCTGCTTGGCCGCTTGAGCGAGCAATGGCTTTGGCTAATCGTGCTGGCGGAATAGTAGTAGGCAAATTAGGTACAGCAACAGTAACTAGCGAGGAATTACAGTGACTATTATCGTTACCGGCGCTGCTGGTTTCATCGGCTCTAATTTAGTGGCCGCACTCAATGCGCGCGGTGAGCGACAGATCATTGCCGTTGACGATTTGACTCAAGGTGATAAATTTCGCAATATGGCCGATCTGTATATAACTGATTATGTTGATAAGGACGCCTTTATTAATGGCTTTAAAAAAGGCTGGTTTGGTCAGGTTAGGGCAGTTTTCCATCAAGGCGCCTGTTCAGACACCATGGAGAGCGATGGTGTTTTCATGATGGCAAACAACTATCAATATTCAATTGATGTTTACGAAACCTGTATGGCGCAAAAGGCTTCTTTCTTATATGCCTCTTCAGCTGCAGTGTATGGTGGCTCTGAGCAATTTGTAGAAGACCGCCAATTTGAAAAGCCACTGAATGTGTATGGCTATTCAAAATTTTTATTTGATCAATATATGCGTGCCAAGTTTGCTGAGAATGCTAATCCAGCACAAGTGGTTGGCCTGCGTTACTTTAATGTTTATGGTGCGCGTGAATCGCATAAAGGCCGAATGGCATCGGTAGCGTTCCATCAATTTCACCAGTTTAAAAAACAGGGTTTTGTAAAATTATTTGGCGAGTATGGCGGCTATCAGTCAGGCGAACAAAGTCGTGACTTTGTATCGATCGAAGATGTGGTTAAAGTCAATTTATTTTTCTTTGACCACCCTGAAAAAAGTGGCATTTTTAATTTAGGCACCGGTCAAGCCCAACCTTTTAATGATGTCGCTTGTGCAGTAGTGAACTCTTTGCGCAAAGCCGCTGGCGATCCACCGCTGACTCTACCTGAATTAGTTAAGGCGGGTTTAATTCAATACATTCCGTTTCCGGATGATTTAAAGGGCAAGTACCAGTGCTTTACGCAAGCCGATATGCAACAATTGCGCGCAATTGGTTATCCGAATGCCTTCCTTAATGTTGAGCAGGGCGTCAGTCACTATGTCGACTGGCTGTCAGCAAATGCTGATTTTTTAGCTCAACCAATCTAATCCTGTTTTTTTAGTCAACCCACTTTCTCCGATTTCGTTGTAATGCCTCGCAGGCTTCAGCTTGCGACTCATCATTAACGTGTCATTTTTTGGAGAATCTATGGTTTGGAATTTGAATTCTGTTTTGCGTCATCTTTTTTTAAAGCTGGCTTTTGTCGTAACGCTTATTGCATCTTGGGGGATGCTGTACAACACTGCAGTAGCCTCTAATGAGGGCATTAATGTGAATACGGCTAGCCAAAGCGAGCTCGAAAGTATTAAAGGTATTGGGCCAGCGCGGGCGCGAGCAATTATTACTGCACGAGATGAAGGCGGCATTTTTCAAGATGCTGATGATTTGCAGAAGCGCGTCCGTGGTATCGGCTCTAAATCTGTAGAAAAATTAATTGATAACGGTCTGTCGATTGAAGCGGCTGGTGGGTATCGTGACACTAAAAGCAAGGGTCGCACTGAGTATTCTGGGGGTCGTCGCAAGCCAACTAATAAAGGTTATGAGCGTGAAAAGGCCTATTCAGGGAAAGCGTCACAAAGAAATTAAGCCACAGCTCAGGCGCCAAATCAGCTAATTTATTGGCCTTAAGTGCAGTAATTCAGCTCACGGCAGGCAATTTCCAATGTGGCTAAAATGAACCAATGAATTTGCCTGCCGTGCCAGACTTAGTCCCGATCCCTCCTTATCTTACGATTGCCGATACCGTCGGCAATACGCCTTTGGTCCGTTTGCAGCGAATCCCTGGATCTGTAGGTGAGCCCCGTAACAACCTCATTTTAGGTAAATTAGAAGGTAATAATCCCGCAGGCTCGGTAAAAGATCGCGCAGCCTTATCAATGATTCGACGTGCACAAGAGCGTGGTGAAATTCAACCAGGCGATACCCTGATTGAGGCAACGAGTGGTAATACAGGGATAGCCTTGGCCATGACAGCAGCGATGTTGGGATACAAAATGCTCTTGGTCATGCCGGAGAATCAAAGTCTAGAACGTCGCCAAAGTATGACAGCGTATGGTGCCCAATTAATCTTAACTTCTGCTTCTGGGGGTATGGAGTTAGCGCGCGATTATGCCGTGCAACTGCAGCGCGAGGGGCGTGGTCGCTTACTCGATCAATTTGCTAGTGTCGATAATCCCCGTGCTCATATAGAAACGACAGGCCCTGAAATTTGGCGCGATACGCATGGTCAAGTTACGCACTTTGTCTCGGCCATGGGCACAACTGGCACGATTACTGGGGTATCTACGTACTTAAAGATGATGAATCCAGCGATTCAAATTATTGGGGCACAACCTGCTGAAGGTTCGCAAATTCCGGGAATTCGTAAATGGGCACCAGCCTATTTACCGAAAATTTATCAAGGTGAGCGCGTCGATCGTATTGAGTACGTTACCCAAGCGGCTGCAGAAGAAATGGCGCGGCGCATGGCTGCGGAAGAAGGAATTTTTTGCGGCATTTCTGCGGCTGGTGCTTTGGTGATTGCTTTGCGGATTGCGCAAGAAGTAGAAAATGCCACCATTGTTTTCATTGTTTGCGATCGTGGCGATCGCTATTTGTCGACAGGTGTATTTCCCGCTTAATTCGGGAGATTCGTTTTCTGCCGTTTTTTCTTGGTGCTAGCTTTTGATTTAGTTGAATGCATTGGGGTCACTTGCTTTTCTGCAGCCCTTGGTTGAGAAGCTTGAGAAAGAACGGGCACAACACTTTTATTTTCATAACCCAAGGCTTCTGCGAATTCAGCCACACTTTGGGCATAAAAATAACTGCGGTTGTAGTTAACAATACTGAGAAAATTTGCTAGTCCAACCACATAACGGGTTTGTTCAAGGCCATTTTTATCAAGATAGGGTAAATCAACAATGAGCGCTTTGCTTGTTGGGCTAACCCCACCCATTTGCAAATCTCCGCGCTCAGGTGCCAGGATCCCAAGTCCAATGAGCTCCTGAATAGTGTGTTTTGGGTTGGGTTCCCCATCGGCAAGTTGTGCAGCGGCAGTAACTGCTTGTGAGGTCGGTAAAAGCGAGAAGTAAATTGGCATCCCAACTTGCCAGCCTTGTTGTTGCAAAAAATTGGCTACGCTAGCGATAGAATCTTTAGCGCTGATTTTTAAATCAATCCGCTTATCGCCATCGCCATCTTTAGCATAAGCGCGAATACTGCTGGGCATAAATTGGGGTAAGCCAATAGCGCCAGCATAAGAGCTATTTTGGTTGAGACACTGATTAAATTCTGCTTGCTTAAAAGTAGCGCCGGTATTGCTTTCTGCCCAGCAAAGTAAAATGAGTTCTTTAATTTGGTCGCGGAATAAAGCTGCGCGAGTAGCTTGATTGGGGGTTGGCGGGTACTCAAAGGCGAGGGTGCTTAAGACATCTTTGACTCGGAAGGTCCCTAATTGGCGCCCATAAATTGTTTCGATACCAATAATTGCCACAATTAAAGGGGCTGGAACCCCAGTGCTGGCCTCAGTTTGACTCAAAAAGTCGCGATTTTGCTCCCAAAACACTTTAGCTGCCTTAAGGCGAACGGGCTCAATAAAACGGAGGCGGTAAGCAGCCCAATTCTTTTTAAATTCCTTAGATGGGGGTAATACCAATTTCTTAATACTTTGAATCGTTTTAGTATCTTGAAAACCAGCTTCCAGGATAGGTAGCGGCAAGCCTTCATTAGTTGCTACTTGCTGTAATAATGCGGTCAAGTTTTTGGCGAAAGTGGGATCAATAGCACTTGTTTCGCTTGCTTGGTCCACGGTAATTGTGCTTTGCGCCAAGGGTACTGCAGGAGCTGGAGGATTAGATGGGGTGCTGCAGGCTGTACAGCCGAATACGATAAAAATGCTGGCGGCAATGATAGTGAAAACGAAGCCGCTATTTACAGTACGTAGTTGATGAATGGAATTAGGTTTATTCATAGAGCAGAAGTAGTTTACCGTTTAGATGAAAAGGTAGTAAAAATGACCACCGCTTATATCAGTCACCCGGATTTTCTTTTGCATGAAATGGGTCCCCATCACCCCGAGTGCCCTGAGCGCATTCAGGCTATTGAAGATCAAATTATCCAAAGTCGCATTGATGGTTATTTACAGCGGATCGATCCCCCGTTGGCAACCGCAGCGAATTTGGAATTAGTACATGGTGCTGATCATGTTGAGTTTGTAAAATCACACGCGCCAGACAGTGGCTACTATATGCTCGATGGCGATACTATTATGAATAGTGCATCTTGGCAAACCGCCTTGCGTGCTGCCGGTGCAGCGATTGCCGCAGTCGATGCGGTAATGAAGGGTAAGGTCGAAAATGCCTTTTGTGCGGTCCGGCCACCAGGACATCATGCCGAGCCGAATCGAGCGATGGGGTTTTGTATTTTTAATAATGTTGCCATTGCGGCGCGCTATGCCATGCAGCAATATGGTTTAGAGCGGGTGGCAATCATTGATTTTGATGTCCATCATGGCAATGGTACTGAGGCTGCATTTCTTGATGATCCACGCGTGTTGATGTGTAGTTTTTTTCAGCACCCGTTTTATCCCTATAGCGGCTTAGAGGCTGCCGATAATATGATTAATATTCCCTTGCCAGCAGCAACCAACGGCAAGATAGTGCGCGAGTTGGTTGACACCGTATGGCTGCCACGCTTACGGGAATTTAAGCCGCAACTGATTGTGATATCGGCCGGATTTGATGCCCATCGTGAAGATGATTTGGGTCAAATGGGTTTAGTTGAAGACGATTATGCATGGCTTACCAAGCGCCTAAAATTGGTGGCGCATGAGTTTGCGGAAGGTCGAATTGTGAGTTGTTTAGAGGGGGGCTATAACCTTTCTGCACTAGGCCGCAGCGTGGTTGCGCATTTAAAGGCTTTGGCTGATTTATAAGTCAATTTGCAGAAATAATTTCTGGGGTCAAGATGACAAGTATTTTTGAAAATGGATTAGAACGTAACGCGGCCAATTACACGCCGATGACACCGCTGTTATTTGTTGAGCGAGCGGCAGATATATACCCAAACCATTTAGCTATTATTCATGGGGCCTTAAGCCAAACTTGGAGCGAGACAGCTGCGCGTTGTCGTCGCTTGGCGAGCGCCCTCAGTCAACGGGGGATTACCACAGGAGATACCGTAGCGGTCATGTTGCCAAACACGCCACCAATGGTAGAGGCTCACTTTGGGGTGCCGATGTCTGGCGCAGTGTTAAATGCCTTGAATACCCGTTTAGATGCTGAAGCGATTGCCTTCATGTTAAATCATGGTGAAGCTAAGGCGGTGATCGTAGATCCTGAATTTGTACCAACCATGAAAAAAGCATTGGCCTTAGCGCGCGCAGAAAGTGGTCGTGAGATTTTGGTGATCGATGCTGAAGATGTTGAGTATTCAGGCACTAGTGAAAAAATTGGCAACCTGACGTATGAACAATTATTGGCTGAAGGAGATACCGAATATAAATGGGCATTGCCGACAGATGAATGGGCTGCAATTTGCCTTAACTATACTTCTGGAACTACTGGCAATCCGAAGGGGGTGGTTTATCACCACCGGGGGGCAGCGATCAATGCGGTTTCCAATATTTTGGAATGGGATATGGCAAAACATCCGGTGTATTTATGGACCTTGCCACTATTTCATTGCAATGGCTGGTGTTTTGCATGGACTGTTGCAGCCCGTGCGGGCATCAATATCTGTTTGCGCCGGGTTGAGCCACAAACGATTTTTGCAGCCATTAAAGAGCACGGTGTAACCCATTATTGTGCTGCACCTATTGTGCACAATATGCTCGTTAATAGCCCAGCCGAATTAAAAATTGGCGTGCCACGCGGAGTTAAAGCCATGATCGCAGGATCGGCACCACCCGCAGCCATTATTGAGGGCATGGAAATGATGGGCTTTGATATGACCCACGTATACGGCCTGACTGAAACGTATGGTCCTGCCGCTGTCTGTGTCAAGCAGGAGGATTGGGAGCAACAAGATTTAGGTACTAGGGCACGTCTCAATGCGCAGCAGGGTGTGCGCTACCACTTGCAAGAAGCCTTTAAGGTATTTAATCCAGAAACCATGCAACCTGTGCCAGCTGATGGAGAAACCATGGGCGAAATTATGTTTCGCGGCAACATCACCATGAAAGGTTACTTAAAAAATCCGCAAGCAACACAAGAAGCATTTGCAGGGGGTTGGTTTCATTCAGGCGATTTAGCCGTAATGAATCCCGATGGTTACATTAAAGTGAAAGATCGCAGTAAGGATATTATTATTTCTGGTGGCGAAAATATTTCTTCACTCGAAGTCGAGGATGTACTTTATCGCCATCCTGCGGTTTTGGCAGCAGCGGTGGTTGCTAAACCAGACCCTAAGTGGGGTGAGACGCCCTGCGCATTTTTAGAAATTAAAGTTGGTGAAACAGTGACTGTTGCCGAGATCATCGCCCATTGCAAGCAACATTTAGCTAACTTTAAGGTACCTAAGGCGGTAGTTTTCGGTGAATTACCCAAGACCTCGACTGGCAAAATACAGAAGTTTGAGTTACGCAAACGTGCTGGTTCAGCGGCTGCGATTGATGTTTAACTGGCTTACTGCTAATGCTTGATAAAATAGAGCTCGTGGTATAGCACTAACTATACGCTCCAACAGTGTTTTAAGTTCCTCAAGATTTATTCGTTTTCAAAGAGAGTGCAATGAAAATTTTAGTTGCGGTAAAGCGAGTCGTTGATTACAACGTTAAAGTACGAGTCAAATCAGATCAATCTGGGGTTGATATTGCCAACGTCAAAATGAGTATGAATCCTTTTGATGAAATAGCCGTTGAAGAAGCAGTGCGCTTAAAAGAGGCCGGTTTAGCTACTGAGGTAATAGTGGTTTCTGCTGGCTTATCTCAATGTCAAGAAACCTTGCGAACCGCTTTGGCAATTGGTGCAGATCGTGCCATTTTGGTTGAGACCGAGCTTGACCTGCAGCCTTTAGCGGTCGCAAAAATTTTGCAAGCCATCTGTATTAAAGAAGCCCCGCAAATAGTGATTCTTGGCAAACAAGCGATTGATGACGATAGCAATCAAACTGGGCAGATGTTAGCTGCCTTATTA
>CAIXDG010000156.1 GCA_903918115.1 uncultured beta proteobacterium | reverse complement strand
GATAAGGTATTTTGATTAATTCTGCTCCTGAAGTAAATTCCCCTGCCAATTCCCCGCCCCATGGCGGATCTGAAGACTCTCCTAATGCCCCAGTGGCAGCCTTTACTGATTTTGCTTTAGATCCGCTCATCCTAAAGGCGATCGCTGAGCAGGGCTATACCCTGCCTACCCCAATTCAAGCAAAGGCGATTCCCATTGTTCTGACGGGGCAAGACGTCATGGGTGCTGCGCAAACCGGAACCGGTAAGACGGCGGCCTTTATTTTGCCAATTATTCAAAAATTATTACCCTTATCTAGTGGCAGCGCTTCTCCAGCGCGCCATCCGATTCGGGCTTTGGTATTAACTCCTACACGCGAATTAAGTGATCAGGTCGCCGAAAATGCCGCAAATTATTCCCGCCATACTAATTTACGGACTGCCGTTGTTTTTGGGGGCGTTGATATGCAACCGCAGGTTGCGGCTTTGCGTGCTGGTGTCGAAATTTTAATTGCCACTCCCGGCCGCTTGCTCGATCACCTGGGTTCAAAGACGGCGAATTTATCGCAAGTCGAAATCCTGGTCTTAGATGAGGCCGATCGGATGTTGGATATGGGCTTCTTGCCCGACTTGCAGCGCATTATTAATTTGATTCCAGCTAAACGCCAAACCTTATTATTTTCAGCGACTTTTTCACCTGAAATTAAAAAGCTTGCGCAAAGTTATTTACGCAATCCTGCAACGGTCGAGGTGGCTCGACAAAATGCCGCCGCCGATACCGTCAAGCAGGTAGCCCACTTAGTTTCATCTGAAAATAAGCAAGCAGCTATCGTGAGTATTATTCATGAGCGCACTGAAGCAGGCTTTCCTCGGCAATACTTAATCTTTACCAATAGTCGCTTAGGTTGTGCAAGGTTGGCGCGAGCCCTAGAGCGGGATGGTATTAAAGCGGGCGCTTTGCATGGAGATAAAAGTCAAGGTGAGCGCACTTTAACTTTAGACGCTTTTAAGTCTGGCGCCATCGAGGCTTTGGTAGCTACTGATGTTGCAGCGCGTGGTTTAGATATTCCCGATATGCCCTGTGTCATTAATCATGAGTTACCGTTTAGTGCTGAAGATTTTATTCACCGTATTGGTCGTACTGGACGAGCTGGCAGCAAAGGCGATGCGATTGCCTTAGTTGACGCTAGTGAGAAGCGCTTGCTTGATGATATTGAGAAGTTATTAAAACGGAAGTTAGATATCGCCCCATTACCAGAGTCCAACTTTGTTTCTAGTAACGCGCCTGCACGAGGGCGTAGCGGTAGAAGCGAAGGTAGAAGTGAAGGTAGGGGTGAAAGTAGAAGCGAGAGTAGAGGCGAGGCGAGAAGCGGCGAATCCAAGCCGGCACCAAAACCAAAGCAAGCTGTCGACCCCTTCTTTTATCAACCTTATCAAGCCACACCTAAAGCTAGTATTGAAGCTGGCACTGAGGCTACCGTTGAGACTGGCGATGCTAATGGCAGACCAACGAAATCAACACCCTTAAAGCCAGGAATTACGCCTGCTAAATCCCTCGTTGGCGCGCTCTTGGGTGGTGTCAAGAAAAAACCCATTTAATTCGCAAGCTTTGATCCTGATTTAAATTTTTTGCTCACGCCAGGCCTGTGTTGCTGCCAATAACCATTCAGCAATCGTAAGGTGAGAGTCATTGGGTAAGGAAGAAAGCCCTAAATGACTTGCTGCAGATTGCAGTGCTTGCAAGGTAAGTTGCGGATTATCAGTAGCAATGGCAGTGGCCATCGTTTGCTTACTGAGCTTATCGCCTTGCTGATCTAGCACTAAGGGTAAGTGCAAATAATGCGGGGTTGGGTATCCCAAAACGCTTTGTAAATAGATTTGTCGAGCTGTATTGCTGGCTAAATCGGCACCCCGCACGATATGCGTGATATTTTGAGCGGCATCATCTACCACTACTGCCATTTGATAGCTAAAAAAGCCATCTGCACGCCGCAAAACAAAATCCCCTACGCTTTGATTGAGTTCCTCTGATTGAAGCGCAATGCGCCAAGCTACAGGGTGGGCCAAATTAACGAATTCGGAGTTGGCTAGAGCGTGGGGAATGGGGGTTGGGCGACAAATGCGCGGATAAATGAGCTCTTCATGCCGCCCGGGATAAGTGCCTTGGGCTGCTAGGGCATTAACAATAGCCTGGCGAGAGCAGGTACAGGGGTAAATCAAGCCCGCTTGAAATAGTTGCAGTAGGGCGCTTTCATAATTTGGGGTGCGTTGAGACTGGTAAATGACCTCCTCGTCCCATTGCAAGCCGCAGGCGCTGAGTTGATGCAGGATTGTTGCGGTTGCCCCGGGCAACGACCGCGGGACATCGACGTCCTCAATTCTGAGCAACCACTTCCCTTGGTGGGCGCGGGCGTCTAACCAGCTTCCCAAGGCTGTAGCAAGGGATCCTAAGTGCAAGGGCCCAGTGGGTGTAGGCGCAAAGCGCCCCCGATAGCTGGAGCCAAAAATTGTGGTGGGTTGAGGTATAGACACAGCTAAAATCATCTCATGGCTACGCCCCAATTTGTTCATTTACGCATACATTCCGAATTTTCGATTACGGATGGTGTGGTGCGGATTGATGAGGTCGTGGCGGCAGCCCAAAAAGATCAGATGGGGGCTCTGGCAATCACTGACCTGAGTAATTTATTTGGCTTAATCAAGTTTTATAGTAAAGCGCGCGCCGAAGGAATTAAGCCGATTGCCGGTAGTGATGTTTGGATTAGCAATGCACAGGATCCCGATCAAGCCTACCGCCTAGTGTTGCTAGTACAAAACCATGCAGGGTATCTCAATTTATGCCAACTCTTAAGTCGCGCCTCCTTAGATAACCAAGCGCGTGGGCGTGCAGAAATTCAGCCGGAATGGTTTTTAGAGCCAGCAGCAAAAGCGTCAGATCGAGCGGCAGGCAAAACCTTAGCTAGCGGATTGATCGCGCTATCTGGTGCGCACCTTGGGGATGTTGGTCAGGCACTATTAAATGGTCAAGAAGAGATCGCGCGAGCGGCCGCTAAACGTTGGCAAGCTATTTTTCCTGAGGCTTATTTCATTGAAGTTCAACGCGCAGGGCATGCCCAAGATGAACAGCATATTCAACTTGCTTGCCAGCTTGCTAGTGAAATGGCATTGCCGGTGGTAGCAACGCATCCCGTGCAATACCTGAAAAAAGAGGATTTCACGGCACATGAAGCACGCGTTTGTATTGCTGAAGGCGAGCTACTAGGTAACCCACGACGTCAGAAAAAATTTACTGCTGATCAATATTTTTTAACCCAAGCTGAAATGGCAACGCGTTTTGCCGATTTACCTAGCGCGTTAGCGAATACGGTAGAAATTGCTAAGCGTTGTAATTTGTCTTTGATATTGGGTCAACCACGTTTACCCGAATTTCCGACGCCCCCCGGAATTACCTTAGGTGATTATTTATTGCAACAAGCTGAAGTGGGCTTGGTACGTCATCTTGAGCGCAATTTTCCTATTCTTGAAGAGCGTGCCGCGAACGAGTCGCGCTATCGTGAGCGTTTAATTTTCGAAGTCAAAACCATTGAGCAAATGGGTTTTCCAGGCTACTTTTTAATTGTGGCTGACTTCATCAATTGGGCAAAAAATAATGGTGTACCAGTAGGGCCAGGCCGCGGTTCAGGAGCCGGTTCTCTAGTGGCATATTCATTAGGAATTACCGATCTTGACCCCTTGCGATATAACTTACTTTTTGAACGATTTTTAAATCCAGAACGGGTTTCTATGCCCGACTTTGATATTGATTTTTGTCAACATGGTCGTGACCGCGTCATTCAATATGTGAAAGATAAATATGGCGCAGATGCGGTAAGCCAAATTGTGACGTTTGGCACGATGGCTGCGCGGGCAGCCATTCGGGATGTTGGGCGCGTGCTCGAACAAGGCTATAACTTTGTCGATGGCATTGCCAAGCTAGTGCCGAATAAGCCGGGTCAAGTTGTGACGATTGAAATGGCTAAAAAAGAAGAAAAACAATTAGCCGAGCGTGAAAAAAATGAAGATGAAGTTAAACAATTATTAGCTTTAGCTCAGCAATTAGAGGGCATCACCCGTAATGTGGGGATGCATGCAGGAGGCGTTTTAATTG
>CAIXDG010000155.1 GCA_903918115.1 uncultured beta proteobacterium | reverse complement strand
CTTAGATCTTAGCGGGAATATTTTTGAGCTTGAAGCCGAAGGATTATTAGCGGTCTGCCTACAGCACGAAATGGATCACTTAATGGGCAAGGTTTTTGTTGAATATCTATCGCCTTTAAAGCGCGCACGAATTGCTTTGAAAATGAAAAAACGCGCTATCGATTTACTAACGCGCTAGTGCATAAGCACATCGGCCTACTGCAGCGGGTGAGTCAATCATGAAGGTCATTTTTGCCGGCACGCCAGCATTTGCCGCACAGTCTTTGCAGGCCATTTTGGCTGCCGGCCATCAAGTGGTGTTAGTACTTACTCAGCCTGATAGGCCTGCAGGCAGGGGCATGTTAATGCAAGCCAGCCCTGTAAAAGCACTTGCTATAGAACACCATATCCCCGTACTACAACCACCCAGTTTAAAAATAAAGCCAGGTGAATTAGAGAATAATTCTTTGGCCCAAGCGGCATACGACGCTATAGCAGAGGCTCAATTTGATCTGATGGTGGTCGTGGCATATGGGATGCTAATTCCCCAGGCCATTTTGGATTTGACTGAAGCCAATGGTCGCTGGGGCTGCTTTAATGTGCACGCTTCACTGTTGCCGCGTTGGCGAGGGGCTGCGCCAATTCAGCGGGCAATACAAGCAGGGGATACAGACACGGGCGTAACAATTATGCGCATGGATGCAGGGCTTGATACTGGGGATCAAGTCGCGCTGCAAAAGACACCCATCGCCGCCAATGAGACCAGTATTGGCTTGACTGATCGCTTAGGTATTATGGGGGCACAATTAATGACGCAATGCTTGGCAACCTTGCAAATGGGACAGTCGCTTGTCCGCATTCCACAGCCAAGCGAAGGCGTTAGCTACGCCCAAAAAATTCTCAAAAGTGAAGCGGTAGTTAATTGGCATCTTAGCGCGCCAGAAATTGATCGGCAAATTCGGGCATTCAACCCATTTCCCGGAGCAAGCGCCAACTTCAATGGAGAGACGGTAAAAATCTGGCACGCGCAAATCGTTAATAACGGCGAACAGATGGATGCGCTCTCTGCCGCTCTTTCGGCAGGCGCAATTTTTTGTGGAGCCCACGGCGAAGTTTTGGTGCGGTGTGGAGATGGCGTGATTGAGTTGCTCGAAGTACAAAGGCCAGGCAGAAAAAAAATCAGCGCACGGAGCTGGTTTTTGACTTTAGCGCAAAATCCCCAGCAGCAGTTTCAAAACGAATCCTCGTAATGGAGCAGACGAGGAAAGCCACCCAACAAAGTATCGGCCTTGCAAAAGCCATGAGCTTGTCCGCTGCGGCAATAGATGGCGTAATGGCGGGCAAATCGTTAACGCAAATTATTGAGGCTTTGCCCACCCAAGAGCGCCCCATTGTGCAGAGCCTCACGTTCGAAACTTTGCGCCAGTGGCAGGGGGCACATAAATTCATTAAAGAATATGTGCCCAAAGCACCTATTCAGGAGTTAGATCATCTTTTGAGCATAGCCATTGTCTTATTGATGGGACGCCAAACAAATATAAAGCGCGGGTATCCTGCCCATACTGTGGTCGATGAAGCCGTTAAGGCTTGTGGTAACTCGGTTAATACGAAGTATGCCAAGGGACTAGTAAATGCGGTATTGCGAAAAGTGAGTACTACGGTGAGCCAACCCGGCTATGAGCCTGCGGGCCCGACGGCGAGCAATGAGAGGGGCGGGTATTTGCCGCCATGGTGGATAGCGCAATTAAAAGCCAGCTATCCAAGCCAATGGGAGCAATTATGTATTTATCAGGCACAACATCCGCCACTCAGTTTGCGCATCAACTTAAACAAAATTTCCCGCTCGGCCTATCTTGAGCTATTAGCGCAAGCTGACGTAGCTTACGAAGTAATCCCCCCCATCGGTGGCCATACTTTAGAGGGGGCGCTGCGCTTACAAGTGCCGCGACCTGTGGCAGAAATTCCTGGCTTTACTACTGGCCTAGTTTCTGTTCAGGATGCCGGGGCGCAATTGGCGGCACTCTTATTAAATCTTCAGCCGGGTGATCGGGTATTGGATGCTTGCGCAGCCCCCGGAGGGAAAACAGCGCATTTGCTTGAAATTGCCGAGATTGATTTGCTCAGCCTAGAAATCGACCCGCAACGCATCGACAAAATTGCTAGCAATATTGCCCGCTTAGGGCTTGCACCCAAATCCCATTTGGTTAAACAGGCAGATGCGGCACTGCTTAGCTGGTGGGATGGGCAATTATTTGATAAAGTTTTATTAGACGCCCCCTGCTCGGCTTCAGGGATTGTGCGACGCCATCCCGATATCCCCTTTCTGCGGCGCGCAAACGACATTGCGCAACTACAGCTTAAACAAAGGGCCCTACTTGGCACAATGTGGCAAGTGCTCAAACCAGGTGGCTTATTGTTATATGTAACTTGCTCACTTTTTCCGGCCGAGGGCGAGGAGCAAGCCAGCTGGTTTGAGGCAAATTATGCTGATGCATTACGATTAGAGTCTGTCGGTCAGCTTCTGCCGGCGCAAACGCACGATGGCTTTTACTATGCTCTATTTAAAAAGAATGGTTCATGACTCGGCGACTTAACAATTTAATTCTGCATTTAGGGATAGCTTTTGCCTTGGTAATGAGCCCAATGGTTCATGCCGAAGGAATTAAAGTCAAGGCCGCAGAAATTGAGCGGGTTGATGCCGATTGGCTATTAAACGCCGTTTTTAATATTGAGCTGTCTCCTGGACTAGAGGATGCTTTACAAAAAGGCCTAGTGCTTACTTTTCAAACTGAATTTGAATTAACTCGCGGCCGTTGGTATTGGTTTGATGAAAGACCTTCGCAAGTGATGCGACAAACCCGGGTTTCTTATCAGCCCCTCACCAAGCAATATCGCATCTCCACAGAGGGCTTTAGTTTCTCGGTGGGAACGATGCGCGAGGCACTGCAGGCTGCGGGCACCATTGGCGGTTGGCGCATTATTGAGCGCGCTAATATTGATTTAGGCAAAACCTATATTGCCGCTTTACGCATGACATTAGATCTAAGTAAGTTACCCAAACCCTTTCAAGTAAACGCTTTAAACAATCGCGACTGGAATGTTTCTAGTGATTGGCTGCGTTTTCCATTCTCGCCCAGCTTTCAGAACGTCATAGCGCAATGATGAACCCCCATCTTCCAGCTAGTTGGAGTGTTGCGCTGGCCACGGAGGGCTGGAAAAGCCGTGCGCTGCGAATAGCCACAACCATCTCTGGCTTTTTGGCTTTGGTGTTATTAATTTTGCTTTCGGTTGCTTCATCCAATACCGCCTTTTTCGATAACAATTTTATTTGGCTCTATGCCGCCAATGTTGTTGTTGGCCTTTCTTTACTGACGATCATTTTGGTGCTGGGCGTAGTCATTGCGGTACGCTGGAAAGAACGCCGTTTTGGTACTCGGCTAGTTGCTAAATTAGCCATGATTTTTGCTTTAGTTGGGGTTGTGCCGGGGTTAATTTTGTATGGCGTTTCTTGGCAGTTTGTATCGCGCAGTATTGAAACCTGGTTCGATGTCAAAGTTGAAGCGGCACTTGGGGCCGCGCTTGAGTTAGGTCGCGCTAGCTTAGATACCTCCTTGCAAGAATTGCAAGACGATGGCCGTAATATTGCCGAACAATTGGCGCGGCTGCCAAATAATTCAAGTCCTGCAGAGTTAACGCTTTTATTATCTCGACTACGCGACCAAACAAATACCCAAGAATTGGCTATATTTAATTCCCGGCAGCAGCTAATTGCGGTTGCCGTTTCAGGGAACAATATTCGGGAGACGCCGCCTCCTTCAGAAAGCCTCTTGGCGCAAGCCAATAAATTAAAGGGCACCGGCACTATTGATGAGCGAATTGAATTGGATGGGGCGCAAAGTTATTTTTTGCGTGCAGTGGTGCCAATTAGTCAGGAGCGCGCTGTTTCGGCAGGCAGTGGATTTGGGCTTAGTCCACAACGACCACGAGAAGTTTGGTACTTGCAATTAGTAAAGCAAGTTTCTCCTAGTATCACTAAAAATACCTTGGCAATTCAGTCCGCATATAGCGATTATCAGGAAAAGGCCTTAGGGCGAACCGGCCTACGCAAAATGTACATAGGCACCTTAACCTTAACGCTATTCTTTGCCCTCTTTGTGGCAGTAAGTTTGGCACTCCTATTGGGAGGAGAGTTGGCTAAACCCTTGTTGATGCTCTTGCGGGGCACGGAGGCGGTTGCTCAAGGTGATTTATCGCCGAAACCTGAGCTAGATACGGGGGACGAGCTGGGCATATTAACGCGGCAATTTAATATGATGACCAAGCAAATTGCCGATGCCCGTTCTGCGCAAGAGGAATCTAAATCATTTCTACAGTCAATTTTAGACAGCCTCACAGCCGGGGTATGCATCTTTGACCGGCAATATCATTTAGTTTCCAGCAATCCAGGGGCTGATCGCATTTTTGGCACTGACCTAGCACAAAGGCGCGGCCAAAAATTAAGCGCTTTTCCTTTGCTAGAAGAGTTTGAGGCCGCCATTCGAGAAGGCTTTGTAACGATGAATATGGCCATTTCTGGCGAACCAAATCAAACCGAACACAAAAAAACCAGCGCCCCCATTTGGCAGAAACAAATTCAGCTGCATGCAATCAATGAATATGAAAATGAAGTCGGTGTAACACTTTTTGTGCGGGGCACCGAGTTAAGTCATGATTTGCGGATGATCGTTTTTGATGACATTACCGATGTCGTCGCGGCACAGCGCTCAATTGCCTGGGGAGAGGTGGCGCGAAGGCTGGCACACGAAATAAAAAATCCTTTAACCCCAATTCAATTGTCTGCTGAACGCTTGCAACAAAAATTAACGGGCGCAGTAACACCCGAGTTAGAAGAGATGATGAAGCGCAATACCACGACGATTATTGGCCAAGTGCAGGCAATGAAGCAAATGGTCAACGAATTTCGCGATTTTGCAAAAACACCATTGCCTCAATTACGCCCTGTTTCGCTTAATGCCCTGATTAAAGAAATTCTGGGCTTATACGAAGGTAGTCCAATGGAGGTTCAGCTAGACCCAAATTGCCCAGATATTCTTGGCGATCCCACACAACTAAGGCAGGTAATACATAACTTATTGCAGAATGCGCAAGACGCTACTCTCGAAGGCAAAGATCAGGGTGCTTTAGTTACCGTAAAGACTAGCGTGGTTCCATACGGGGCTGGGGTTGGCCCTGCGCAGAATGCAGTTCGGCTCACAATAAGTGACTCAGGATGTGGATTTCCAGCTAAGATATTGGCAAGGGCGTTCGAGCCCTACGTTACAACCAAGAGTAAGGGAACCGGATTGGGCTTAGCAGTAGTAAAAAAAATCATGGATGACCATGGCGCCAAAATTGAAATTCAAAATCGCTTACAAGGCGAGCTGGTAATTGGCGCTAAAGTTGCGATTGTATTTATGAACCTTGCAAAAGAACCCGCATAAGATGGCAAATATTTTAGTTGTTGATGATGAGATGGGAATCCGTGAATTGCTTAATGAAATATTGAGCGATGAAGGCCATACTGTTTATTCAGCAGAAAGCGCCATTCAGGCACGAACTATTCGTGAGCAAATGCGCCCCGACTTGGTCTTGCTCGATATTTGGATGCCCGATACCGATGGGATTACTTTACTTAAAGAGTGGTCGAAGAGCGGGCAGCTGACTATGCCAGTAGTGATGATGTCTGGCCATGCCACGATCGATACCGCCGTTGAAGCAACCCGCATTGGCGCAATGAATTTTTTAGAAAAGCCGATTGCTTTACAAAAATTATTGAAGACAGTAAATAAGGCTTTAGAAAAATCGCTGAAAGCACCCGATCCGGAAGATGTCATTACTGTAAATGGCGCATATTCACCGGGCCAAGCTAAAACAGGTGCAGCGCATGAAGCTGCGGCAATTGCCAAGGGCGGTCAGTCTGAGGTTGAGTTAATTAGCGGTATTGCGAAAAGCTACTTTGATTTACCCTTGCGCGAGGCTAGAGACTTATTTGAAAAAGCCTACTTTGAAAATCAAATGCAAATTATGGGCGGCAGCATGACCAAAATTTCTGAATTTACTGGGCTTGAGCGTACCCATCTTTACCGCAAACTCAAGGCCCTAGGTATAGATACCTCAAGAAACAAGGGTAATTAGTTAATTGTTCTTGGTCTTGCCGGTAGCCTAGTTGGCAGTATTTCCCCAGCCCGCTTGAAAACATCACTACTTAGCTTATAGCGCCCTTAAAAATAGCCGCAATAGATACGTTTTATTCACTTAAAAACACTTCCGCTACAATCTACTGTCTTAAATGGCCTGGTAGCTCAGTCGGTAGAGCAGAGGACTGAAAATCCTTGTGTCGGTGGTTCGATTCCGCCCCGG
>CAIXDG010000154.1 GCA_903918115.1 uncultured beta proteobacterium | reverse complement strand
TGCAAGACACTGTTGAAGCAACGCGTGCTGGGCTTGCAAGTGAAACAGGGCCCATTCTTCAACAACTCAAACTCTTGCAAACGCAACAAGAACAATATTCCCAGCAAGCCTTACTACTCATTCAATTAGTAGGTGAGCTAGTACATGCTGAGTATCAAAGCCAACCGAGTTTGCGCTCTAAACGCAAACAGATCAATTCACCAGGACTATTAATTGATTGGATTCCTCCGCATCAACCCCCAATCGCCCTTCCAAAAAAACCACGTAACTCAGTAAGCCGCCAAGCACAGCAACTTGAGAATACGGCAGCGCTGACACGCTATCCTATTTTTAATGCGAGCTATGACCTGGAAATAAAAGCGCAAACGGCGATAAGAGCAGCGCAATTGCAAAATTTTCGCAGCGAAATCGATCAATGCATTCATGATTGGCAAATTCCTTGGGGGAAATTCATTCGGCTTTATACCAAGCTACTAGCTCAGCCTCACCTAAGCCAATGGCAAAACACGGAAAGTGAGGGCCTTCTAGATCGCCGCTATCTCAATCGAATCATAACTTCCCCGCATCAGCAAGCAATTCAAAAAAAGCGGATCCCCAAGCCCCTAGCTCGAACCCAAATTACTTTTTTATTAGATTGCTCAGGATCGATGAAAGAGCATCGCCTCGAGCTGGCTAGTTTTGTTGATGTGATGGTGCGCATTTTAGAAGGCGTCGGTGTTACAACAGAAGTCTTGGGCTATAGCACGCTTGCATGGCAAGGTGGTAGACCTTTTAAAGAATGGCAAAAGTCGGGGAGTTGCAACAACCCAGGGCGACTCAATGAGCGAGCCCATTGGATTTTTAAAGATCATCAAACCAGTTGGCGTAGAGCCCGTTTAGGTATGGCCGCATTACTAAAACCCGATCTCTATCGAGAGAGCTTAGACGGCGAAGCGTTACTTTGGGCGGCCCAGCGCTTAACTCAAACCAATCAAGATGGACATGATAAAAAAATTATTCTGCTCTCGGATGGCTGTCCAATGGATCGGGCCACACTCCAAGCAAATGGTGAGGCATTTTTACTAGACCACCTACTTCATGTCTTAGAGTGGACTAAGCACACTGATATTCAAGTATGGGGTTGTGGGGTCGGCGAAGAAATGCGTAGTGCATTTAAAAGGCGCTTAAGTTGGGAACTGAGTACCAGTAAAAGTACTGCCCCACCCTCAGCTGCGCTGGTTGTTAGTGCAATTAGTAATTGGGCCCAGGAATTAGCCGGACAAGCCAGTCAAAAAAACTCAAACTACTAGCTCATTAAAGTATTCATGCTGAGCTGTGTTTAAAGTTGAAACACGCCATTCAATCGGCTCATCTTGAAGATTAAAGGCAATCCGGCGAATCGTTATGACAGGAGATTGGGGTTTTAAGTCCAGCCAACTGGCAAATTGCTTGCCAGCTAAACCAGCCCTTAGGCGTTCGCGCGTTCGCGCTACAGACTGACCATACTTCACTTGATATAACTGATAAATACTTCCTTGCCGGTTTTCAAAATTACTTCGCGTTAAATTTTTAAAGCGTTTTTTTTCTAACGTAATTTGATCAATCATGACACATTGTTTTTCTAGATAAAGCCGATTAACGATACGCCAAACAGGGGTACCCTCTTTAATCTCAAGTTTAAAGGCCTCTTCGCGATTCGCAAGAGCGCTACTTAATGAAGTTAACTCAACTTGAGGCGTAATTTTTTTATCGACATCATGCTTAACAACATGAAAGAAGTAATACATTTGGCGTTTTGAGTCGTGCTCTGCTTGAAAGGTGCCTTTACCTTGGCGCCTGATCACAATTCCTTCAGCCACCAGCTCATCGACGGCCTTACGCAAAGTACCAATCGACACGTTGAACTCATGTGATAAATCTTTTTCAGCCGGTAAAGCTTGGCCAATTGGAAAGCGACCCCTGACCAAATCAGCGGTGATTTTTTGCTTCACCTCTTGATAAGCGGTCAGGGATTTCATACTCTTACAACTTAAGCAGATTCATACAAACGCGTCATTACGAATTCGCGGTGACCTAAAATTTCAGCCGCAGTTAATTCGCCATTGGCAGTTCTCATCAGGGCATCTAATAATTTGTCGCCCGCTGAATCTAAAGTTTCTTCACGGCGCAAAATACCCGACACGTCTACGTCAATATGCTCTGACATCGTACGCACTGTCATCGGATTAGCACAAAGTTTAATCACTGGCAAAATTGGGTTGCCAATCACATTCCCTTGGCCTGTTGGAAACAAGTGGGCTGCAAAACCAGAGGCTGCACACAAAGTCACCATTTCGGCGGCTGCTGAAGAGGAGTCCATAAAATGCAAACCCTTCATAGCTGGAACTTCAGCCTTATCCAAGACGCCATCAACGATGCATTTCTTGCCGATTTTCTGAATGTTGCCTAAGGCTTTTTCTTCAATCGTCGTTAAGCCGCCAGCAATATTTCCTTTGGTTGGCTGTGAATCTGATAAGTCGCTGGTTTTATTGCGTTCAATGACATCTTGATAGCGATCAAACATCGCGCGAAATTGTTTTTTTACTTCTGGCGTACGGCAACGTGCCTCAACCAAGTGTTCGCCACCGGTTAATTCGGTAGTTTCACCAAATACAAGTGTTGAGCCAATTTCATATAATTTATCGAACGCATTACCAACTGCTGGGTTTGAAGCACAACCTGAGGTGGTATCCGATTCGCCACATTTAGTTGAAACCCATAACTCTGAAAGCGGTGCTGAAACGCGCTGTTGTTTCGAGGCATGCTTCATCATCGCGTAGGCAGCTTTACTCGCGCTAGCAATGGTAGCGGTATCGCCATTACGCTCGATCCAAAACCCTTCAACTGGTTTGCCCGATTTTTTAATGCCCTCAACTACTTTTCCAGTCCACTGCGGCTCAATACCAATGACCACCACTCCAGCTACATTGGGGTTACAGCCAGCGCCAATGAGGGTACGGAAATGGAGTTCTAGATCGGCGCCAAACTGCAAGCGACCATAAGGGTGAGGAATGGCAATAGTGCCTTTAATGTTATTGGCTACGGCTTCACAAGCGGCATTCGATAAGTCATCTAATGGCAGGATGATGACGTGATTACGAATACCCATACGGCCATTCTCACGGCGATAGCCCATAAAAGTTGCATCTTTTAAATTAATCATTTTTTATCTCTTTCTTTTACTCTGATCACACTTAGAATTATTACCAGCGCTTGGTCTTCACATTTTGAACATGGGTATGCTCGCCTTTTTTAATCGGCGCAACTACCTTACCAATATCAACCCCATACTTAATGATGGTGTCGCCAGTCTTTAAATCCTGTAAAGCAATTTTGTGACCAATGGGAATATCGCTTTCCGACTTAATCGTCACTGTGCTATCCCCATCCATTACCCAACCTGTTAAGTCGGTACCCGCTTTAACGCCTTCAACCACGACCACGCCAACGACGTCTCCTGGCTCATGCACGACGAAATGTATCATCAACTTCTCCTTTAAAAATCATGTAATTATTAAGTCTTCCACGACTGTTGAATGCCAGTCTGAATTTCATCAAACACAGCATCAGGTACTACGGATCCATCTAAAAATGCAGCTGCACGTAAATTAAAACGGCGCTGACCTGGTAAACGTACGGCGCGATCGTGTGCCAATTCAGCAATAAAATCATCTATGCGGCTTTGATAAATACCTTTGCCAGCAAGGCCAGGATCAATCGTAATTAGTAATTGACCAATACGCGGACGATTACCTTGGGCGTTGAAAAATGAATCGGCTTCATAAGAAAATCGGCTGCCAGATAAGCCCACGACTAATAATTCAATCACCAACGCTAATAAGGCGCCTTTGTCCCCGCCCAGAGGCACCATTAAGCCTTTGAGGCCAGCCTGAGGGTCAGTAGTCGGTTTGCCATCGGCAGTCAGCGCCCAACCTTCCGGAATCGCTTCACCTTTTTTTGCTGCCACTAATAATTTACCGCGCGCTACAGCTGAGAGCGACATATCAATCACTAAGGGATCACCGTGTGGTGTAGGGAAGGCAGCAGCCAATGGGTTGGTACCAAAAATAGCTTTGCTGCCACCAGCCATTGGCATCGCTGCAGGGGTATTACCAAGCAAGAGCGAAACATAACCTGCCCTTGCAGCAGCTTCAGTGTAATGTCCTGCCACCCCAAAATGATGGCTATTTTTTACGGCAACTATGCCAATACCAAAATTTGCAGCTAAATTAACGGAGAGATCAGTTGCAAAACGTAAGGCAGGAAATGCTAGGCCATCTCGGGCATCAATTAAAGCGGCGGCAGATTTATACATTTGTACTCGTGGACTTGCCTTGAGGGCAATCCGTCCACTTTTTGCATGTCCAGCATATTGCGCTACGCGCGCTAAGCCATGGGATGCTAGACCATCGGCTTCGGCTAGGGCTAAAAATTGGGCAGTTTCATACGCTGATTTGCGATCAATGCCAGCCGCTTGCAAGCCTGATGCCGCCAATTTTACAATTTGGGGAAAAGTTAATTTCATGATGCAATTCTTAAAAATTGGTCAACTTCTGTTGCAATTAATAAGCTCACCCGCTCATTACTTTCCACTGTCACTCCAGCAATATGTGGACTTAAAATGAGATTTTCCAGGCCGGAAAAATGGCTTAGGTTTTTTGCCGGCTCGTTCTCAAAGACATCTAATGCTGCCCCGCCAATTCTGCCCGTGCGTAACCGTTCTGCCAATGCTGCCTCATCTACAATTCCACCGCGCGCTGTGTTAATTAAAAAAGACCCCTGCTTCATTTGATCTAAAGTGAGGTGTGAAAATAAATTTTTAGTCGCTGGCAAAAAAGGCAAGTGCAAGCTAACAACATCACTACGAGCTAGTAGTGCATCAAGGGTAAGTAAAGGTATTTGATTTGGACCAATCTCAACTGCATCTCCTGTTAGCAGCGGATCGTATGCAACACATTGCAAGCCGAAGGCATTGGCCTTCTGAAACACGACCCTACCAATACTGCCAAACCCAACGATACCGAGAGTCTTGCCCGCCAATTCATAACAAGCAGAAAAACGTGGGCGCGGCCACGTACCAGCCAAGGTTTGCTGCGTAGCAGGTAAAAAGCCACGGCTTAGGGCAATTGCAGCGCCCAGCACGTATTCAGCAACCGATTCAGCATTAGCGCCAGTTGCGGGTATGACCTTAATATTGCGCCCTGCACATGCAGGTAAGTCAATATTTTCTAAACCAACCCCTAGGCGACCTACTACTTTTAGATTCGGTGCAGCGGCCAATAACTCAGCATTAACTTGGGTTAAGTTGCGCACAATTAAACCCTCAACATGCTGCAGTGAAGCAATTAAAGTCGCGCGCTGTTGATAGCTCTCTGGCTCATAAGTAACTTGATGGTGGTTGCGCAACAAGGCTAAAGCCGGCGCAGAAATAAACTCAGAAATAAAAATACTGGACATATCTAAATCATATAGATGATTTAGATTACTTGCAATACCTAGGGTTATAGTACATAGTTACTGCAAAAGCAAAATAGTAAGAAAATCAAAGATAATTGCACTAATAACTGTCAATGGAGACCTGAATATGCTGTTAAATCAACTACTTAAAAAACGACGTGCAGTCCTGGCTACCTCGCTAGTATTGCTTGGTGGTTTATTCACCTTAGGCTATACCCCCTTAAGCCAAGCACAAAGTTGGCCTGATAAGCCGATTAAGTTAATTATTCCCTTTGCTCCAGGGGGCACTACCGATATTTTGGGTAGGGCTTTGGCACAACAACTCTCGATCGTTTTAAAGCAAAATGTCATTGTTGAGAATCGGGCTGGTGCAGGCGGCAATATTGGCGCCGAAGCAGCAGCGAAATCTCCCGCTGATGGTTATACGATAATTTTAGTATCTGGCAGCATGATGACCGTGAATCCATTTTTATATAAAAAAATGTCGCATGATTATGCTAAGGACTTAATTTATATCACGACGGTTGCTGGCGGCCCGATGGTCTTAGCAGTCAATCCAAACTTACCTGTTAATAATGTTAAAGAATTAATTGCTTTAGCTAAAACAAAGAATTTAAATTTTGGCTCAGCGGGTATTGGTAGCCAAGTGCATATGGCAGGTGAGAATTTTATTTATGCTGCCGGTATGCCTGCAACCCATATCCCCTATAAAGGTGAAGCCTTAGCTATGAATGATCTGATTGCTGGACAAATTGATTTTATGCTCGGTAATTTTCCAGCTACTAATGGTTTTGTTAAATCAGGACAAGTCAAAGCATTTGGCGTAACCAGCAAGACCCGCATGAAGCAATTGCCTAATGTGCCTACCGTTGCAGAAGCCGGAGTGCCAGGTTTTGAAAACAACGGCTGGTTTGCCTTAGCTGCCCCTACCGGTACGCCTAATGCCATTATTGAAAAACTCTATAACGCTACAGGTAAAGCGCTTGAATCTGAAGGCATGCGTGCCAGTCTCGAGCAAAATGGGTATGTTGGCTATTTAACGAAGTCAAAAGAACTTGATGCACAAATTAAGACTGAGTCAGCGACTTGGGAAAAAGTGATCAAAGCCCGTAATATTCAAGCGCAATAATTTTTTATGCGGCCAATTTAACTAAGTCTTTTTTATTTGGCTTAGTTAAATTACGCCTCGACTAGAATTGTTTCGCCAGGCTGAACGCGCGTAAATATCACCTGGCGATTTTCAATCTTGAGCTGACCCTCGCGTAAGCCAACTACAGTGTAATAAGAACCTTCCAACGCACCCGACTGAGGGAAGTCTTCGCGATAATGCGATCCCCTCGAATTTTCCCGCGCTAAAGCAGCTTCATTAATAGCTCGGCTGACCAAAAGTAAATTGCGCAGATTCATCCAATCCTGCCAAGTTAAGTTGAACTCGCGAGAATCACCACCTACCCCAATTTGATTTAATTCGGCAGTTAATTGTGCTAGCCGAGTACGGGCCTGCAGCAAATTGGCTTTATTACGTGAAATGCCAACCTCATTCCACATGCAGTCTGCTAAGGCATCACGTACTGACTCAATATCACCCTGCACGGCTCTTAAAGGCAACTCATGCTGCTCAATACTTGCCATCACTGCATTCATATCACAGGGCAATAGTGGTTTGTCGATCACCCAATTGGCCATTGTTTCGCCCGCAATACCGCCAAATACAGTGGAATTAGCAACCCCATTGCCACCTAAGCGATTGGCACCATGAACTCCGCCAGTATCTTCGCCTGCGGCAAATAAGCCAGGTAATGCTGTACTGCAGTCAATATTGAAGATCAGGCCGCCCATCATGTAATGCGCAGTTGGTACAACCTCAACCAAGCTGCTGGCCAAGTCAAAGCCGCTATCAGCACAACGCTCAACCATTCCTTTAAAGAGCTTGCGCACATTTTCAGGCCCTAAATGACTCATTTGAATATAAACCCCACCATGAGGAGTCGCACGACCTTCGCGAATTTCAGTATTAATGGCTCGCGACACAATATCGCGTGTGGCCCGTTCATTGCGAGAATCATAATTACCCATAAAGCGCTCTTGTTTGCCATTTAATAAATAGCCACCAGCGCCTCGTAAGCCTTCTTCCAAAACTGTACCTGTCATCCGTGTACCAGGGCCAGCTAGTAATCCCGTAGGATGAAACTGCACCATTTCCATATCCCGCAATTCAAGGCCAGCACGCAAGGCCATTGCTAGACCATCGCAACTCTTATCGCCTGAAGGTGTATGGTATTTATACATGGTTGGACCACCGCCAGTAGCTAGTAATACTGCCTTCGCGCGTACCAAGACAAACTCGCCGGTACGCATATCGAGCATCAATACGCCAGCTAATGACTTGCCATCAGCGCTACGGATCAACTCGAGTGCGCGATATTCTTCTAAGCGCTGAATACCGCGTTGCCAGACTTGTTCGGCTAAACGATTAATAATTTCAATGCCGGTTAAGTCGCCTTTATGTACCGTGCGATCAAAAGTTTGACCAGCAAACGCTTTTTGATGAACTGTGCCATCGGGGTTGCGATCAAAAAAACAACCGAGCTCATTTTCTAATTCATGAATACGCTCAACCGCAGTACTAACTAAAGTCCAAGCCAAGTCTTGATCTGAAAGCCATTTACCGCCCTCGATCGTATCCATAAAATGACGCTCTACCGAATCACCTTCAGCCAGCGCAACGTTATAGCCACCTTGTACCATGCGCGTACAGCCCGATTTTCCCAATAGCCCCTTCACCGCAATCGTAATTTGCAAATGCGGATTTGCTTGATGGGCATGTAAGGCAGCAAATAGACCTGCGCCGCCTGAACCTAAGATGAGAATATCGGTTTCAATTATCTTTAATGGCTCAGCAGTATTCATCATTAACCAATTCCTAAACTTTTCAACACGGCTACCTTATTAATATCAACTTCGCTACGTACATCTTGATAGATGCTGCCACCATGGCTATCCATCGCTACTAATAGAGGGCCAAAATCGCGAATCTTAAAGCGCCATAAGGACTCAGGATTTAAATCGTCGAGGTCAACATCTTCAATTTGCTCAATCCAGGTCGTTTCAAGCGCTGCAGTACCGCCAATAATGGCAAGATAAACCCCGCCTAACTCAATGAATGCTTGGGCGGAGCCCTCTCGCAAACCGCCTTTACCAATAATGATACGCACACCATTTTCTGCCATCAATGGTTGGGTGAAACGCTCCATTCGATCCGAGGTTGTCGTACCGATACAAACAGGCTCATAGCCTGCAGGGAATTCTGCGCTAACTGCCACCTTGCGTACATTGGGTGCCGTATGAATAACTGCGTGACCACTTAAATCAAATTTAGTTTTACGGCCACGATCAAATAAATGAATTTGCGTAGCATCGCGAATACCGAAGAGGGTATTTTGTAGCGTCACCGTATCATTTATTCGTAACTGTCGAATCGCAGCTTCACTAACGGGAGTGGCAAGTTCGTAATGCGCCATTAGCAGCTAACCTGGAATTGATTAATAGCCATAGACAAGCCCTGCTGGCGTAAAAGTAGCTCGGGCACGGCGTGCTGAATGGCATTGCATATTCACTGCTACCGGATTCATCGTAATGTGGGTGGCAGCCAACTCTACATGGACTGCAAATGCCGTCGCATCTCCGCCGAGTCCTTGTGGACCAACCCCCAAATGATTAACCGCAGCGCTTAATTCAGTTTCTAATAAGGCACCCTCGGTATCGCTGCAGGAACTTCCTAATGGCCGCGTGGCCGCTTTTTTTGCCAATGCCACGCATTGATCTGAAGTGCCCCCTACGCCTACACCCACAATCGTCGGTGGGCAAGTTTTACCGCCAGCAGCTACGACACACTCGATCACAAACGCTTTCACGCCTTTCATGCCTTCAGCTGGAATTGCCATTTTTAAAAATGAATTATTTTCTGAGCCACTGCCCTTTGGAATCATTTCAATTTCTAGTTTTTCTGCATCCGCCATAAAATCAAGATGAATTGCTGGCATTTCAATGCCGCAAGAAGTATGGTTATTTTTACGGGTGATTGGATGCACCACCGATGACCGCAAAGGATATTCTCGGGTAGCCCGCTCACAGCCGCGTCGAATTGCCTCTTTTAACGCCATACCATCGACTTGAACATTGCTGCCAATCTTCACGTTGTAGATTGGTAAACCCGTATCCTGACAAAGTAAATTATCGTCACGCTCAGCAATATGAATATTGGTAACCATCGTTTGCAAAACGACTTGTGCACGGGCGTCGGTCTCGATTGCTTTTAGTTGCGCTATTCCTTGCTTAATATCATCCGGCAGCATCTTGAGGGCGCGAATATAAAGCTGCTTACAGGCCTCTTCGACTTCCTTAAGATCAACTTGCATAAAGAACTATTCGCTTCCAAGATATAAAAATAATAAACCGCAAGCGATCGCCAAAATAATGCCCAACTGAATAGAGCCTTTACGTAAGCCTCGCCAAGGACCAAATTCGATCATTAATAAACGAATGCCGCCAGTTAAATGTAAAGTTAAGAACATAACTAGAATCCACTCTCCAATTTTAAAGATGGGTATTTCTGTTAGGTGCAAATATTGCTCAAGACCTGCTTGGCCACGCAAGGACTGAGATAAAACAAAAAAATGGAGGGGAATAAACAGGGCTAAGGCTAAGCCTGACAAACGATGTAATAGATACGCCCAGTAAGATAGATGGGTTTTAGAGCGATACGTAACGACTGGTCTGCTTTGCATTATTGAGGGCCTCCCACTACCAACCCCCAGACAGCAGCACTACCTAAAATAAGAATTAAGCCAGCCAATAACCAGGCACAGAAAATACTCAATTTCGACTGCGGAAAATGCTCTTGCAAAATATTGGCTAGACCAATAGGGGCATGAATAAAACACGCTAAAACAAAAATTTCATAAAAGATGGCGAACAACCAGTTACCTTGAGTGCGCCCTAAAATTTCACCGGCTGTAAGACCACCTCGAATCGCATAAAAAATAATGCCCAAGTGGATTGCAACGCAGATACCTAATACCATCGCGCTAATCCGTTGTAAGTACCAGAGCTTAGCTTGCCTTACCCCACTTGCCAGCGATAAATCCTTAGTTAAGTTTAGAGCTTGCCCCACTGACTTCCCTTCATTGCCGCGCGACCGACCAATTTCTTTAAACCAGCGATACCGGCAGTCGGTTCTAATACTTTAGGACAGCGTTCTGAGCATTCTCCTTGGGTATGGCATACATGACAACCCGCGTCGCCAGCTACCGCTCTTAAGCGATCGAGCTGAGAAGTATCGCGGACGTCATTCACTAATGTCCAGGCCCGATTTAATGCGGCGGGCCCTAAATAGGCAGGACGCAACGCAACTACATCGCAAGAGGCATAACAAACGCCGCAGCCAATACATTCAATGCCCGCATTAGCTAACTGGCGCTCAGGAGAATCAGGTACCACAGTGGCAAAATCATCAAAGCGCGTTTTATCACCCTTAAAAAATCCGCGGGCATCAGTCCATTTAGTAAAAAACTCGCGCATATCTGTAGCCAGGTCTTTAATCACTGGCAAGTTATTGAGGGGGGCAATTTCGAGGCTATCACCTGCCACGATATGCGATACATGGGTACGACAAGTCCAGCGGGCTTTACCGTTAACCGTCATGGCACATGAACCACACATACCAACTCGACAAGCAAAGCGATAGCTCAATGTGGGATCGAGTTTGCGTTGAATATAGGTAACCACATCCAAAACGGTTTGATTGGGGTTGCGCGGTACCGAATACTCGACGAATTCGCCAGTTTCACCACCACGCCAAACTTTAACTTTCAGGGCTTGATCTGACATAAAGCTGATTATCGCAAATTAATTACAAAAATGGTTTAAGCAATACCTTGGCGGAGGCCGTTTTACCTGCATGAAGATCGGCAAAGGCTTTGGGACCGTCTTGGAGGCCCCTTTTTTCGACCCAAGTAAGGTCGCCAAACACGCCATCATGGAGAAATTGCACAGTAGCCTGTAAATCAACAGTGGAGTAGGTATAAGTTCCTAATAAGGTAATTTCTGCCAGCGTGAGCTTGCGCATATCAATTTCACTGGCCCAATCTTGTAGGCCGACATGCATGACGACACCACCTGGCTTCACACTGGCTAGCGCTAACTTGCGTGTTGCTGCACTACCAACACAGTCCATCACAAAATGATAATTATTCTCTTGGGCCGGCTCTTCAATTGGATTGAATGTATTGCAGCCAACATGTTTAGTAATTGATGCTCTGCGCAAGGTATTGACTTCTGCTAAATCTAAATGCATCACACCATCATGTTTAAGTAGTAGTGCTGCTAACATTCCAATAGCACCGCCACCAATGATCAGTACGTGCCCTTCTTGAATAGGGCGTTGTAAAGACTTGAGCGATAAATTGATGGCATGCACTGCCGTCGCCGCAGGCTCAGTTAACGCTGCCGCATCGATATTCATCCCCACTGGCAACGAAATTAATGTGCTCGCTGGAATACTCATGAACTCGGCAAAGGCACCAGGCCGAGTCATACCGACCATGGTGCGGTTAGCGCAGAGATTATTTCTGCCCTGCAAGCAATATTCGCAATAGCCACAGGTAATTAATGGATTTCCTGTTACGCGCTTTCCCACAGGAAAAGTAGGTGCACTACTCTCGACTACCGTACCAGCAAATTCATGGCCCATCACTAATCCAGGATTACGCCGCGGGTCGTGACCATGAAAGGCATGCATATCACTGCCACAAATGCCAACTGATTCAATTTTTAATACGACTTCATCCGCAACTAATTCGGGATAAGGGCGCTCTAGAAATTGAATTTCATTTGGTTGGGTATAAACCAAGGCTTTCATGGGAATTCCTAACTTGAGGTGTAGCCACCATCCAGCATGATGGTTTGACCAGTTAAATAGGCAGAGGCATCACTAGTAAGAAAAATTGCTAGGCCATATAAATCTTCTAATTTGCCATTTCTACCGACTGCAGTACGGCTAGCATGTAACTGGACTAATTCAGGATTAGCAAAAACGGGTGCTGTTAAAGCTGTGGGAAAAAATCCTGGGCCAATGGCATTACAAGTAATACCGTGCTTCGACCATTCTTGCGCAATGGCACGCGTCAATTGCAAAATACCACCCTTAGCAGCGCCATAGGGAGCGCTATTTGGAAATGCCCGATAACTTTGTAGGGAAGCAATATTAATAATCCGGCCCCATTGTTGTTCTTTCATACGCGGAGCAAATGCTTGAGTCAGAAAAAAAGGTGCCGATAGCTGGAGATTAATTTGTCTTTCCCAAGTGGAAGCTGACACTTGATCAAACGATTCCCGCAAATTAATGCCTGCTGCATTCACCACAATATCGACCGTTGGATGTTTAGCTAATACTCTACGACCCAATTGCTCAGCAGCAGCAATGGTTTCTAAATCTGCTACGTAATAGGAGGCCTTGATACCGGCTTGGGTTAATTTAGCTACCGCCTCAACTAATAATGACTCGCGACGTGCTACCAAAATAACTTCCGCGCCAGCCAAACCAAATGCATGCGCCATTGCCTCGCCAATACCACTACTGCCACCAGTAATCAGCGCCGTACGATTTTTTAAAGAAAAAAGGTTGAGTAGATTCATAATTCGACAGGCGCTCCTAAATCATGTTTTTCGCCTGGAAAATACTTTGCCAAGCGGTCATCGGCAGTTCGGGCATGGGCTTCCATGCCTTCTAAGCGACTAATACGTGCGGTTACTAAAGCCATCTCTTTGCTTGCGGCACGTGTCATTTTTTGCCAAGTCAAGGTTTTCATAAACTTATGTACCGACAAGCCGCCGGAATACCGTGCCGCTCCTTTGGTTGGTAACACATGATTGGGGCCGCTCGTTTTATCGCCAAAGGCAACCGTCGTTTCCTCGCCCAGAAAAAGCGACCCATAACAAGTTAAATGCTCTAGCCACCAATCAAGCTCTTTAGCGTGCACCTCAAGGTGTTCGCTCGCGTAACGATCGGAAATAGTGACGATCTCTTCTTTCGAGTCACACAAAATGACTTCCCCATAATCACGCCAAGCACAAAATGCGGCATCTTTAGCGATGGGTGGCAGGGTATTAATGAATTGTGGCACCAGCTCCATGACCTGCTGTGCCAAGACTGTAGAAGTAGTAAAAAGCCAAGCAGGTGACTCATGTCCGTGCTCTGCTTGACCGACCAGATCACTCGCAACAATTTTGGGATCAGCGGTTTCATCGGCAATGATGGCGATTTCTGACGGTCCGGCAAAAACATCAATCCCTACTTTGCCAAACAAAGCACGCTTGGCTTCCGCTACAAATTTATTGCCAGGTCCAACCACCACATCCGCTGGCTTCCCGGTAAAAAGTCCAAAGGCCAATGAAGCAATAGCCTGTACACCACCCAAAGTCATGATGACATCCGCGCCAGCAGCTTTAAACGCGTACAACACATAGGGATGAATACCGCCACCACGAAATGGGCTTGAACAGGCAATAATATTTTTAACCCCGGCTGCCTTTGCGGTTGCTACCGTCATATATGCTGAGGCTATATGGGCATAGCGGCCAGCGGGCGCATAACAACCAACGACATTTACTGGCATTACCTTTTGACCAGCGGTAACCCCGGGATGCAATTGCGTTGAAAAATCTTGGATACTTTTTCTTTGTGCCACGGCAAAATCATGCACCTGCTTCACCGCAAAGTCGATATCGCGCTTAACTTCAGCAGGCACGGTCTGAATAACGGCCGCAATGGCAGCGTCACTCATCACAATCTCACCACTCCATTTATCCAGCTTCTCTGCATACTCTCTTACGGCTGCCTCACCTTCCTGCTCAATACGAGTCAGCATGGCATGGGCCACTTCTTGCGCTGTCGATGTTTCAGTCTCTGGAGTTTTACTCGCTTTTTTTAAAAACTGGATTGCCATTTCTAAACCCTTAAAAATCAATATAAGACTAATCTCAAAACTAGGGCAACCAACACCCTAGTTTCAAAATTAGCTAATTCCGTGCATCACAAGATAGAAGTGATGCTGCTAAAAGATGGATTACTTCGCGTTATTAGCAAACTCACGCAATTGTTTGTCTGCGTTAACCATCTTCATATACTCATCGGTAATGTATTCACTAGCAGGAGGTACCGCTTGAATTGCTCCAGTGGCAAGCATGAAGGCACCAATTGCTGAGAACCACTCATCCATTGGCGAAGGTCCTTTAGCGCGATCCATGATTTTCAATTCACCAGCAAGATCAAAGGTCGGACGCGTATCAAATTCTTTACGCAGCGAAGCTTCCGAAATTGTTACGCCACCCTGCTCATAAAATTTCTTCATCATTGCAATGGCCTGAGGCTTATTGGCATTCATCCATTTCCAGGTCCGCAAATACACGGCTAAAAATTTTGCTACCATTTGGGGATTTTCTTTCGCATAATCGCCGCGCGCAATTAAAGCCCCTGGCACCACCACTCCACCTTCTTTGCCGCTACAAAGGACTTTACCGCCAGCCTTTTCTTCTAAGGTGTAAATATTTGGTGCCCATAAGCCACCAAATTCAGCGTTTCCAGAAGACATTGCAGAAATAATTTCGGCTTGTCCCATATTCTTAATAGTGACATCGGCTTTACTTAAACCATATTTCTTTAAGCAAGATTGCACCGCATAGTCACCGGTTGAGTTACCGGTTAAGACAATTGCCTGGCCTTTAAGCGCTTGTTGTGGATTTTTTACGAAAGCCTCAGCTCCTTTTGCGGTAGCTACTAACGCATTGCCCGCAGATTCATCATTCGACATGCCAATGGTTTTAATACCGAAGCGGACAAAACCAAGAACAGCCGGAACGGATCCGGTGGCGCCTACATCCCAAGATTTAGATGCCGAAGCGGCAATTTGGGGCACGCCCGCTGGAAAGGTACTAAATTCAGGCTTAAGGCCCAATTCTGCCCACCAATTTTTTTCGCTGGCAACATAAAATGGTAAGGCCCAATAAACTGCAGGCTGATAACTCACTTTAATTTCAGTTAGTTTTGGTGTCTGCGCTTGCGATAAAGTGCTCACCGTCATCAAAGCACTACCAATAATGCTCACCGTAAGGCCTAATGCAATTTTCTTCAACTTCATTTTGTCTTCCTCCATTTACTTTTTAAATTAATGATCACTACTTAAATTTTGTTCCCGCAACAACCGCCAAATCGAACTACGTAATTTCACAAAAGAGGGTAAATCCATCACATCTTCAATACGCGAATGACTATCCCAATTTTCGGCATCACGTATCGATTTAATATCAATAATTTCCCTAATTAACCCCGGATGTCTTGACATCACTACAACACGATCGGCTAAATACACCGCTTCTTCCACCGCATGGGTAATAAATAGAACTGTTTTGGGATTTTTACGCGCCAGCCGAATTAATTCTTCTTGCATAACTACCCGCGTTTGCGCATCTAAGGCCCCGAATGGTTCATCCATTAACAATACCTCGGGGTTTAAAACATAGGCTCGCGCAATAGCTACACGCTGTTGCATGCCACCTGATAATTGATGTGGATAAGCAAGCTCATATCCATCGAGGCCCATTAATTTAATCGCATCAGCAGTTCTAATCGCCCTCTCGGCCGAATCGACACCATTAGCTTTGAGGCCAAATTGAATATTTTCAACTACTGTTTTCCATGGAAATAAAGCAAATTGCTGAAACACAACAGCGCGATCTGGTCCCGGACCCTTCACTTCCTTGCCCCCTACCAAGACTTTGCCTTTGGTGGGCATATCCAGTCCAGCTACCATGCGCAGGCAGGTAGTCTTACCGCAACCAGAAGGTCCCACGATAGCAACAAATTCTTTATCGGCTACCGTTAAGTTAATTCCACCAACGGCTAAGACTTCTTTGCCGCTTTGCTTAAAACTGCGTTGGGTATCTTCAAAAACAATATTTGCCATAACTTAAATCTCTTGGTATCGGGTAGAAAATTTTTCAGCTTGACGTAACAAAATATCAATGACCAGTCCTACTAAACCAATCGCAATCATGCCACTCATCACTATATCCGTACGAATATTAGATTGGCCATTAACCATCATGTAACCCACCCCACTCGATGCCACTATTAATTCAGCGCCTACCATCGCCTGCCAGCCTGTGCCAGTCGAAATGCGTAAACCCGCCACAATTGCTGGAATAGCTGCTGGGAGTAGTACCTGACTCATCAGCCTCACCTTACCCGAGCCCAGCATCTGCGCTGCCTCAATATATTTTGGATCTACATAAAGCGCCCCGCGATACGTATTAATTAAGACAGGTGGAAACGCGCCCATAAAAATAATCAGAATCGGCCCGCCAATGCCAGTTCCAAACCATAAAGCAGCAAAGGGGATCCATGCAATTGGTGCAACGAAGCGTATGCTTTCAAAAAATGGCGTAATGATGCGATCAGCCCATTTCGATAGCGCCATTAATAAACCCAGCGGAATGCCAATCGCTACTGCCAATAAAAAACCATACAAAAACCGCTTAAAGCTAGACACAATATGGGTCAACAGGGTGTAACCAGAAAAGGGTTCATGCAGTAACTTAATAAAGGTCAGCAAAACCTCATGAGGGGCAGGTAAAAATTGTCGAGGCGTTACGTTAGCTGCAACTACCCCATACCAAAATCCGAAAAAGCAGAGTAAGCCAACGAGGGTATAAAACCACCACTCACTTCTACCTAAGATGTGATTTATTTTCATACGGGCTTCCAAGGCATTGCCCAACGCTCTGCTTTTGCCAAGATAAGCGTCATTAGCCAGCCGCATAGCGCTACAGTAAACATGCCTACTAAGATCATGCCGGGATAAATATCTTGCGCAGCTTGGTGCAAAATCGAACCGAGGCCAAAAGTAGCACCAATTAATTCCGCCGCAACTAATGTCGTCCATGATGCTTGTAGCGATAAGCGTAGCCCCGTAAAGATCATCGGCAGCGCACCCGGTAATATGACTTCACGGTAATACCTTAATTGCTTAACACCCAACATTGCTGCAGCTTCACGCTGCGGCACCTCAATTGAGCGAACCCCAGTATAGGTATTGATAACTGCAGGGATAAAGGCAGCGATAAAAATTACCATAATTTTTGCAGCATCGCCAAGACCCAACCAAACAATTGCTAAGGGAATCCAAGCTAACGGGGGTACAGGCCGTAGAGTTAAAAAAATCGGATTAACAAAAGCTTCGATCCGCCTATTTGCACCCATCAATATCCCTAATAAAATGCCGAGCGACGATGACACGAGAAAGCCTAAAGTAACTAAGAGCACGCTTTGCAATACATGTTGATAAAGCAAGCCATCCCCATACCCTTTAAGGGTAATAATTTTTAAAGAATTCCAGGTTTCTGCAGGCGATGGAAAACGAAAAGGCGCAATTAAGCCAGACCAATCAGTCAGGCCATACCAAGCCAATAAGATAACGGCTATAAATAAAACGGATCTCAATAGCTTTTTATGAATTTGCCAAACCCCTAGATACAGAACAATTAAAAATAAATGTAAGCGCTTTCATTTTATGCTAAAAACTGCTATAAATTAGACCTAATCCTTATAAAGTTACTTAGTATTTTCCCTAATACCAACTTCAGTTGTACTTTCTATTAGCGCCTAACTGGTATGAAAAAACTGGCTAAATCGATCACCATTAACCATGTGGCTAAGGCTGCAGGTGTCTCTACAGCCACTATTTCGCGCGCCTTAAATCAGCCCGAGGCTGTGCGCCCAGCCTTGCGAGAACGAATCGATAAAACAATTAAAAGACTTGGCTATATACCCAATGCGAGCGCCCGCTCTTTAATGTTGCGGCGTTCAGGCACGATTGGCATGATCGTACCCACATTAGATAATGCAATTTTTGCTCAGGGTTTAGCCGCTTTTCAAGATCAATTACTTGAGTCACACTACCAATTGCTAGTAGCGAGCAGCAACTACGACCCAAATATTGAAGCCAACCAAATTAATAATTTATTAGTGCGTGGCGTTGAAGGTATTGCTGTCTTCGGCATTAGTCAACAGCTAGAAATACTGCAGCTTTTACAAAATCGGGGGGTACCCTATATTCATATCGGCGCTTTAAAGGCGCCTCTTTCTGGTTTTTGTTCTGGCTTTGATAATCAGCAAGCGATTCAACTCGGTGTGCAACATTTATTGGATTTGGGGCATACTAAGTTTGGCATGATAGCGGGAATTACCGCAAATAATGATCGCGCCCGTGATCGCGTAAAAGGCAGCGTAAGTCTTTTAAAGAAAAATAAAATTGGTCTAGCCGCTAACTTAATTATTGAATGTCCTTACACCATTGAAGCAGCCCGCGATGCATTAAAGCAACTGCTAGATACCGAGCCAAAGTTGACTGCCATTATTTGTGGTAACGACGTCTTAGCTCTCGGTGCCTTATTGGAGGCAAGTAAACAAGGCATTACTGTGCCAAAAAAATTATCCATCATGGGCTTTGATGATCTAGAACTTTCCCGTCATCTAATGCCCAGCCTGACGAGTATGCATGTGAACGCAAATTCAATGTGGCGAGAAGCGGCAAACCACTTGGTTGCGCAAATTAATGGCGATAATGCCCTGCCCAAAGAAATTAAAACACCGGTTAACTTAGTCGTTCGTGAATCGACTGGCAAAAGCCCAAAAAGCTAAAAAAATTAATGGTTTTCTTTGGCGTGATTAATCGAGTATTTTGGAATTTCAATGACTAAATCTTTTTGCGCCACAATAGCCTGACAAGATAAGCGCGATTGGCTAGTTAAACCCCAAGCCCGATCGAGCATATCGTCTTCATTGTCATCAGGCGGATTTAAGCTATCAAGCCCCTCGCGCACAATCACATGACAAGTTGTGCAAGCGCACACCATATCGCAAGCATGCTCAATTTCCACGCCATTTTCTAATAGTGCTTCACAAATACTTGTACCCGGAACAGTTTCGATTACCGTGCCAGCAGGACAATATTCACTATGCGGTAAAACCACAATTTGCGTCATACCAACCTTTTAAATTTCAGCAACATTTTTACCTTTAAGGGCTTTCTGAATACTCGCATTCATGCGCTTTTCTGCAAAGTCATCGCTCGCCTTTGCTGCCCGATCAATGGCTTTACGCAAAAGATCACTATCGAGCTCTTTACTCGCAGTTGTTTTTAAGAGCTGCAATTCAGCTTCCAGGGTGGCACGTTCATCCAGTGACAATAAATCGCCATCGCTAGAGAGTGCCGCATCAATTGCCTCAAATAAGCGTTGTGCGCTGACCTGCTCTTCACGTAAGGCACGGGCTTGAACATCAATTTTGGCTGATGAAAAGCCATCTTGTAGCATCCGTGTAATTTCAGCGTCTGTCAGTCCATAGGAAGGCTTGATATCAATTGCCGCATGAGCGCCAGAACCCTGCTCAACTGCCGTTACCGATAACAAGCCATCTGCATCAACTTGAAAAGTAACCCGAATGCGGGCTGCACCCGCTACCATCGGTGGAATACCCCGCAATTCAAAACGACCTAGGGAGCGGCAATCTTGCACCAAATCACGTTCACCCTGCACGATGTGCAACGATAAAGCAGTTTGTCCATCTTTAAAGGTAGTGAAATCCTGAGCTCGGGCAACTGGAATGGGCGTATTGCGGGGAATAATTTTCTCCACTAAACCCCCCATCGTCTCAATACCTAATGAGAGGGGAATCACATCTAGCAATAGCCACTCATTATTTTTAGTTTGATTGCCAGCCAATAAATCAGCTTGCATCGCAGCGCCCAGGGCCACTACTTGATCTGGATTTAAATTATTTAATGGCGTAGTGCCGAATAATTCACCCACTGCGCGTTGCACATTAGGCATCCTAGTCGACCCACCTACCATGACCACACCTTTGACTTCATCTGCTTTTAAGCCTGCATCACGCAATGCCTTACGCACCGCAACTAGGGTTTTACTCACTAAATTTTGGGTCATTTCAAAAAATTGCGCTTGGCTTACTCCGACATTCACAACGGTGCCATCACTTAAATTCAAATGTACTCGGGTTAACGCAGCATGACTCAAATGTTCTTTGGCTGATTTACAGGCTAATAAAAGTGCCCGCTGATCATGTAAAGATAAGGGTGGTAATTTAGCCTGTTCAATAACCCAACAAAATAAACGCTGATCAAAATCATCACCGCCTAAAGCAGTATCTCCACCAGTCGATAACACCTCAAATACCCCTTTGCTCATACGCAAAATAGAGATATCAAAAGTGCCACCGCCTAAATCATAGACTGCATAAACACCTTCAGCGGCGTTATCTAAGCCATAAGCAATGGCAGCAGCCGTAGGCTCATTCAGTAATCGCAATACTTCCAGCCCCGCCAGTTTTGCTGCATCCTTAGTTGCTTGGCGTTGCGCATCATCAAAATAAGCAGGTACCGTAATGACGGCACCAACAATAGGCTCGGCAACAGAATCTTCTGCTAATTGTCGTAACCTGGCCAAAATTTCAGCCGATACTTCAATCGGACTTTTATCGCCTGCAACTGTTCTAAGCTTGAGCATGCCAGGCTGGTCAACAAAGTCGTAAGGCGCATTTTCTAATTGCACGACATCCCCTACCCCGCGCCCCATATACCGCTTAACTGAAACTACGGTGTTTTTAGGATCAGCAATTAAGTGCTCCAAAGCCTCAAAACCGGCTTGCGTTTGGCCATTTGGTAAATAACGTACGACCGAAGGCAATAATTCGCGTCCCTGCGCATCAACTAAAATTTGTGGCAGGGCATTGCGCACTAAAGCAACTAGGGAATTTGTTGTGCCTAAATCAATTCCAATCGCAATGCGCCGCTGATGCGGAGCTAGCGACATCCCAGGTTCAGCGATTTGTAAAAGTGCCATAAATAATTGTCAGTATTCTTAATTAAAAATGGAGTTGCTCATGCTAAATCGGCAGTGACATCGTCGAGCTCGGTAGCAAATTTATCGATAAACAGTAAACCGCGTAACAACTCTGCAGCACGAATATAGTTTCCAGCCCGATCAATTGCCTCAATAAGCTCTGAAATAGTAGCTTGATAAGACGCATTTACTTCAGCACTTAAATTAGCCAAAGCATTTAAGTCATCTTCATGTTCTTCTAATTTTTCTCGCCACGCAATTTGTTGCAATAAAAATGCTGCTGGCATAGCTGTATTGGTTTCTAACTGCGCATCTACACCATGTAATTCGCATAAGTAAAGGCCGCGTTTAATCGGATTTTTTAAAGTTTGATATGCCGTATTGGCTAAGGTGGCCATCTGCATGGCTAAACGTTGCTCGCTATCTGTTCCACGAGCATGACGATCTGGATGAACTTCTTTTTGGATCGCTAAATAGGCTTGATCGAGCCCAGCCAAATTCACTTGGAATTGCGGAGTCAAACCAAAAAACTGGAAGTAATTATCAGACGCGGAAAGATTCGCCACAACCACACTCGTCTTTCACGTTTGGATTTTGGAACTTAAACCCCTCGTTCAAACCCTCACGCACAAAATCAAGCTGGGTACCATCGATATAAGCCAAACTCTTTGGATCTACAAACACCTTAACGCCATTCGATTCAAACATTTGATCTTCAGGCGCCGCCTCATCTACATATTCAAGCTCATAAGCCAAGCCCGAACAACCGGTAGTACGCACACCTAAACGCAAGCCACAGCCTTTGCCACGCTTTTCAATGTTATGAACTACGTGGGCTGCTGCTTTTTCAGTGAGAGTGATCGCCATTTGCTTTTACCTAATTTATGCCGGGTGTTTATCTTTGTAATCTTTAACAGCGGCTTTAATTGCATCTTCAGCCAAGATCGAGCAATGAATTTTAACGGGAGGCAAAGCCAATTCTTCAGCGATTAAGGAATTTTTAATTTCCAGCGCCTGATCTAAAGTCTTCCCTTTGACCCATTCGGTCACTAACGATGAAGAGGCGATGGCAGAGCCACAGCCATAAGTCTTAAATTTTGCATCTTCAATAATGCCCTGCTCGTTCACCCGAATTTGTAACTTCATCACATCTCCGCAGGCTGGAGCACCCACCATACCCGTGCCGACTTGATCGTCGCCCTTAGTAAATGAGCCCACATTGCGTGGATTTTCATAATGATCGATTACTTTGTCGCTATATGCCATGTTATTTCCTTAATTAGTGAGCAGCCCACTGAATGGTACTGATATCAATACCGTCTTTAAACATTTCCCATAAAGGCGAAAGCTCACGTAAACGGGCAATTTTTTCTTTCACCAATTGAATCGTGAAATCAACTTCCTCTTCGGTGGTAAAGCGGCCAATCGTAAAGCGAATAGAACTGTGCGCTAATTCATCATTACGCCCTAAGGCACGCAATACATACGATGGCTCAAGTGAGGCTGAAGTACAAGCCGAGCCTGAAGAGATAGCAATATCTTTTAAGGCCATCAACATCGATTCACCTTCGACATAATTAAAACTAATATTTAAATTATGGGCTACGCGCTGATCCATGTCGCCATTCACATAGACTTCCTCAATATCTTTCAATCCAGCTAGTAAACGATCACGCAAAGCCCGAATCCGTTTATTTTCTTCAATCATTTCAATGCGCGCAATTCGAAATGCTTCGCCCATGCCAACAATTTGATGAACCGGTAAAGTGCCTGAGCGCATGCCGCGCTCATGACCACCGCCATGAATTTGCGCCTCAATCCGTATCCGCGGCTTACGCCGCACAAACAAAGCACCCATTCCCTTGGGTCCATACGTTTTATGCGCTGAGAAGCTCATTAAATCCACTTTTAATTTCTCTAGATCAATCTCGACTTTGCCGGTTGCCTGGGCCGCATCGACATGCAGAATAACTCCACGTGAACGAGTTAAGTCGCCAATGCGGGGAATATCTTGCACAACGCCAATTTCGTTATTCACAAACATCACCGAAACTAAAATCGTATCCGGACGCATGGCTGCTTCTAATTGGGCAAAATCAATTAAACCACTTGGCAAAACATCTAAATAGGTAACATCAAAACCTTCGCGCTCAAGCTCGCGGCAGGTATCTAAGGTAGCCTTATGCTCTGTTTTCACCGTAATAATGTGCTTCCCTTTTTCTTGGTAGAAATGGGCTGCACCTTTTAGGGCTAAGTTAATACTTTCAGTCGCGCCACTAGTCCAAACAATTTCACGCGGATCTGCATGTACCAACTTAGCCACCTCAGCACGCGCCTCTTCAACCGCCTCTTCTGCCGCCCAACCAAATGCATGGCTTCGCGACGCTGCATTCCCAAATTGCTCACGCAAATAGGGCAACATCTTATCAACCACGCGAGGGTCAATAGGCGTTGTAGCTGAGTAATCCATATAGACCGGGAAGTGCTTTGGACTAAACAGAGATACAGGTTGCAAAACTCGACTTTCAGGGGCATTCATGGCGTTTATATGTTCTAAAAATAGTATTCGTTAGATAAATTCAATGTTAGTTAGAGGTAGATTAATTTTGTCCTGCTAAATTAAAAACTGAATTCACAATATGTCGCTTGGGGGCAACTTCGGGTTTCAGTGTTTTTGCAGGAGCCAACTTACTTGGCTTTGCTTCGTTCACCTTAATTTTCTTATCGCGCAAATCGTGCAGGATAACTCCACGGCCTTCTTGTTGTTGCATGAGATCACGCAGGCTAACTGAATTTAGGTACTCAACCATTTTGGCGTTCAGATTAGTCCATAGATCATGCGTCATACAACGACCCAGATGATCCTCTTCGTTATGGCAGTTACCTTTACCACCGCATTGTGTGGCATCAAGGGGCTCATCAACCGCGACAATAATATCGGCAACGCTAATTTGCTCGGCCTTTAGCGCCAAGGTATAGCCGCCACCCGGCCCGCGGGTACTTTCCACGATGTTAAAACGACGTAACTTGCCAAATAACTGCTCAAGATAAGAGAGTGAAATTTTCTGTCGTTGACTGATACCAGCCAAAGTTACAGGGCCATGCGCTTCACGCAAAGCCAAATCAATCATTGCTGTTACTGCAAAACGACCTTTAGTTGTAAGTCTCATAAATCACCTATGTTGTGGGTTGCTATGGACAGCTCATAGTCGAATAGCTTATATCCGACTAATCTACTCAAGTTTATCAGATACCCGACTAAATTGCTCAAGCTTTACCTTCTTTTTCAAAGGGTTATTTAACCCATCTCCATTGTACTAAGCAGGGCTGGAGATCTAAAGCCTATCATTAGAAAGGGCACCAAAGGCCATTTCTTTGACTTTAGTTAAGCGGTCGCGGGTCGCGGCGGCCTTCTCAAATTCTAGATTTTTAGCTTCAGCATTCATCTGCTTCTCTAAGCTCTTGATTTCTAAGGATAATTGCTTTTCACTTAAGCTCTCATAGCGGGCGCGTTCTTCGGCTACCAAGAACTCGCTCCGCTTTTCACCGACGTCATAAACCCCGTCAATGATGTCTTTAATACGCTTACTCACGCCCTTGGGCTCAATGCCATGCAGGGTATTAAAAGCCACCTGCTTTTCACGGCGCCGATTAGTTTCGCCGATGGCGCGCCGCATGGAGTCGGTCATTTTGTCGGCGTACAAAATCGCTTTGCCGCGAATGTTGCGTGCCGCCCGTCCAATGGTCTGTATCAGGCTGCGCTCGGAACGCAAAAAACCTTCCTTGTCCGCATCCAAAATCGCGACCAAAGAGACCTCGGGAATATCCAGACCTTCACGCAATAAATTAATGCCGACCAATACATCAAAAGCACCCAAACGTAAATCACGGATGATCTCGACTCGCTCGACCGTATCAATGTCTGAATGCACGTAACGCACCTTCACCCCGTTATCCGCTAAATAGTCGGTTAATTGTTCTGCCATTCGCTTGGTTAATACCGTTACCAAAACCCGCTCATTGACTTTCACGCGCGCCGAAATTTGCATTAATAAATCATCTACTTGGGTACTAGCAGGTAAGACTTCAATTTCGGGATCTACTAAGCCGGTTGGCCGAGCAACTTGCTCAACGACTTGGCCTGTTTTACCTTTTTCATAATCGGCTGGTGTCGCCGAAACAAAAATGGCTTGACGCATTTTGGTTTCAAACTCAGGAAATTTAAGCGGGCGGTTATCCAGCGCCGAAGGCAGACGAAAGCCAAACTCAACTAAAGTTTGTTTACGCGAGCGATCACCGTTATACATGCCATTGAATTGGCCAATAAGTACATGGCTTTCATCCAAAAACATGAGCGCATCGGGCGGCAAATAATCCACCAAAGTAGGTGGAGCTTCACCAGGTGCCGCGCCAGAGAGGTGACGGGAATAATTTTCAATGCCCTTACAAAAACCCAGCTCGCTGAGCATTTCTAAATCAAAGCGGGTACGTTGCTCTAATCTTTGGGTCTCAACTAATTTACCGGCCTGCACAAATTCTTCAAGGCGCTCACGTAGCTCGACTTTAATCGTCTCAATGGCTTTCAAAATTGTCGCTCGTGGTGTCACGTAATGCGAGCTTGGATAAACCGTAAAGCGAGGGATTTTTTGCTTTATGCGCCCGGTTAAGGGGTCAAAAAATTGCAAGCTTTCAACGACATCATCAAAGAGCTCAATGCGCACTGCTAATTCATTATGTTCTGCTGGAAAGATATCAATCGTGTCACCACGCACCCGAAATACACCCCGCTGAAAATCCACCTCATTACGCTCATACTGCATTGCAATTAAGCGGGTCACAATATCGCGTTGACTCATTTTGTCACCAGGCCGCAAAGTCATGACCATGCTGTGATAGTCGCCTGGATTACCAATGCCATAAATTGCCGAGACTGTAGCCACAATAATGACATCACGTCGTTCTAATAAACTTTTGGTTGCTGACAAACGCATCTGTTCAATATGCTCATTAATTGAAGAATCTTTTTCAATAAATAAATCACGCTGGGGAACGTAGGCTTCGGGCTGGTAGTAATCGTAATAACTCACAAAGTATTCCACCGCATTACGGGGGAAAAATTCGCGGAATTCGCTATACAGTTGTGCTGCTAAGGTTTTATTGGGGGCAAACACAATGGCTGGGCGCCCCATTCGGGCAATGACATTGGCCATCGTAAAAGTTTTACCCGAGCCAGTTACGCCTAACAAGGTTTGAAATGACAATCCATCCTCAATGCCACTTACCAGTGCCTCAATTGCTTGAGGCTGGTCGCCAGCAGGTGGAAAAGGCTGATACAGCTGATAGGGAGAATTAGGAAAAGTAACAAACTTGGCAGGATCAAGCTCATGACTGGCATCAACAAATGCCATGCTTTTACCCTTTTCAGGCAAGTTGGGGCTCTCAGGCTCTTGCTTGGCTAATTTGGGTGATTTAGGTAACTTGGGGGGCATCTCAGCTATCATTTCATCTGTGAAGCGTTGCAGCACAAATTTTGCACAAACGGTGATTTTGCCGTTTTTATTTCAATTTGGGCGAAATGCTTTGAAAAACTGTTTTTACTGTCCCTTACCCTGAGCCCCTAACCCGAAATATAGTTATCCAATGACCCTGTTTTCCTCTGTTGAGTTAGCCCCAAAAGACCCCGTTTTTGGCATCACCGAAGCCTATACGGCCGATAAAAACCCAACTAAAGTCAATTTAGGCGTGGGCGTTTACTACACAGACGAGGGGAAAGTTCCCGTTCTCAAGGCGGTAGTTGAGGCCGAAGCGGCTCATGTGGCCAAGCGCACGCCACGCAGTTATATTCGTATTGAAGGGCCCCACGCCTACAACTCCGAAGTACAAAAACTGCTCTTTGGTGCAGACTCACCGCTCCTTAAAGAGGGTCGCGTGGTCACCGCGGAATGTTTAGGTGGAACTGGTGCCTTAAGGGTGGGCGCCGACTTTATTAAACGTTTAGAGCCCAACGTGCCGGCAGCAATTAGTGCACCTACCTGGGAAAATCATCGCGGTATTTTCGAGTCAGCCAACTTTAAAGTGCTGGAGTACACCTACTTTGATAGCAAAACCCGTGGGGTCGATTTTGCTGGCATGGTTCAATCTCTCGAGTCTTTTCCGCCACGGACTGCAGTCGTCTTGCATGCCTGCTGCCACAATCCGACAGGCGCCGATCTCACGCTTGCACAATGGCAACAATTGGTCAGTCTATTTAAAGCCCGTGACCTAATTCCATTTTTAGATATTGCCTATCAGGGCTTTGCAGCGGGCATTGAAGAAGATGGGATAGCTGTGCGATTATTCGCTGACTCAGGCATGTCGTTTTTCGTCTCAAGTTCGTTTTCAAAATCCTTTTCCTTATACGGTGAGCGAGTAGGTGCAATCTCGATCGTTACCCAAAGTCGAGATGAATCAGCGCGCGTACTGTCGCAATTAAAGCGGGTGATTCGGACAAATTACTCAAACCCACCTACCCATGGTGGCGCAGTAGTTGCTGCCATCTTAAACTCGCCAGAATTAAGAAAAATGTGGGAAGATGAATTGGCTGAGATGCGTCTGCGCATTAAAACCATGCGCTCCCAACTAGTAGCAAAACTGAAAGCTGCTGGAGTAAAGCAAGATTTTGATTTCATTCAAGCACAACGAGGTATGTTCTCTTATTCGGGGCTAACCCCAGAACAAGTGCAGCGATTACAAGAAGAAGATAGTATTTATGCTTTATCCACTGGCCGTATTTGCGTTGCCGCTCTCAATACCAAAAATATTGATAAAGTAGCGCAAGCCATTGCTAAAGTTTTAACAGCCTAAGCCTTAATATTAGTCGCCAGGAGGCCCTATGCTCTATCAAATGTACGAATTTCAAAAAGCACTTTTACTGCCGATGAGCTCTTGGGCCAAAGCTGCCGCCGATACTTTCATGAATGTCTCAAATCCCTTATCCAAAATTCCTGGGTCGGAACGTTTGGCAGCAAGTTATGAATTACTGTATCGGCTGGGTAAAGAATATAAAAAACCCGAATTTGGCATCCGCTCTATTCAGGCTTATGGCAGCGAAGTAGTCATTCATGAAGCAATTAAAGTAAGCAAGCCATTTTGCAACTTAATTCAATTCAAACGCTATTCAGATGATGCGCAAGTAATTAATCAGATGAAGCATGATCCGACAATTTTATTGGTTGCACCACTATCGGGACATCACTCCACCCTATTACGTGACACCGTCCGAACATTATTGCAAGATCACAATGTCTTCATCACCGATTGGATCGATGCTCGCCAAGTGCCCTTGACCGAAGGTGATTTTGGTTTAGATGACTATGTGCATTACATCCAAGACTTTATGCGTGATATTGGTATCGAAAAATTGCACGTCATTTCAGTTTGCCAACCCACCGTGCCAACCCTAGCAGCTATTGCTTTAATGGCTTCTCAAGGCGAGCCATTACCGCTGTCAATGATTATGATGGGCGGACCCATTGATGCACGTAAATCGCCTACCGCGGTGAACTCATTAGCTGATAAAAAATCATATGAATGGTTTAAGAGCCATGTCATTTATAAAGTACCTCCACCCAATCCGGGTGTTGGCCGAAGTGTATATCCAGGATTTTTGCAGCACTCTGGATTTATTGCCATGAACCCGCAGAATCATTTGCAATCCCATTGGGATTACTTCCAAAATTTGGTGCGCGGCGACGAATTAGATGCCAAACAACATATTAAATTCTATGATGAATATAACGCGGTCTTGGATATGGATGCGAAGTATTACTTAGACACGATTAAGACGGTGTTTCAAGAATTTGCTTTGCCTAATGGCACGTGGGAAGTCGCTGGCAAACTTGTTAAACCTGAAGATATTAAAACTACCGCCCTCCTCACTATCGAGGGTGAGCTAGATGACATATCTGGCAGCGGGCAAACACGCGCTGCGCATAAATTGTGTAAAAGCATTCCAACCGAACTAAAAGACCACTATGAAGTATCGGGGGCTGGCCACTACGGAATTTTTTCAGGCCGTCGTTGGCGTGAAAAGGTTTATCCCCGAATTCAAGCTTTTATTCGTTTACAAGAAGATGCTCGTCGTACCACGCGACCACGTGCTAGCAAAGCGCCAGCCAAAGTAACGTAACTTGCCCCACTTAGTCTCGCCATGAATGCAGTGGAGTTGGCAGCGCTTTTAGAAGACGCATTGCCCCAAACGCAATGTACTAAATGTAGCTTTCCGAATTGCCGTGGATATGCCGAGGCGATGTCGACAGGTTCTGCCCCTCCCAATCAATGTCCTCCCGGTGGTGCTGAAGGTATTGCTCGCTTAACGCGTATTTTAGAAATCAATCTTCCTCAGGCCCCCGTTCCGCAGCTCGAATTAAACCCGCTCAATGGTAAAGAACGTCCACGCGCCGTGGCATTTATCCATCCCGAACAATGTATTGGCTGTACTTTATGTATTCAAGCCTGTCCGGTCGATGCAATTGTTGGTGCGTCAAAACAAATGCATGTGATACTCACGGAATGGTGTACGGGTTGTGACTTATGTGTACCGCCGTGTCCCGTCGATTGCATCAGCATGATTGATGTAACAGGCGAAAGGACGGGTTGGGATGCCTGGTCACAACCGCTTGCTGATTTGGCCCGCAGCCGCTATCACCAAAGAGAAATGCGCTTAGTCCGCGAGCAAAACGATAATCAAGCACGCCTAAGCTTAAAAGCGCAAGCAAAGTTGGCTGAATTAGATTTAAGCCAGGCGCATTCCAGCGCAGAGCTCATTGAGATTGAGCGCAAACGCACCATCATCGCCGCTGCAATCGCCCGCGCTCAGGCACAAACAAAGGCTGCTGGAAACCCATGATGAACCGAACGCAACGGGAAACATTTTTCCAGCAATTAAAAAAAAATAATCCCCATCCAGAAACTGAGCTTGAATACAGTTCGCCTTTTGAGTTGCTTGTCGCAGTGATGTTATCTGCACAGGCTACTGATATTTCGGTTAATAAAGGGACACGCCAATTATTTAAAGTGGCCAATACACCGCAAGCGATACTAGCCTTAGGTGAGGCTGGAGTTCAACCTTATATTCAACATATTGGCTTATTTCGTACTAAAGGAAAACACTTGCAAGCTACCTGCCAGATACTGCTAGATCGGCATGCTGGTGAAGTGCCGCGCATACGCGCAGATCTTGAAGCTTTGCCTGGAGTGGGTAGAAAGACCGCTAACGTTATTCTCAATACTGCATTTGGCGAACCAACGATTGCCGTTGATACCCATATTTTTCGCGTCTCGAATCGAACTGGTTTAGCTCCCGGTAAAGATGTCCAAACCGTTGAGCAACAATTGCTCAAGCGAGTGCCACAAGAATTTTTGCTCGACGCTCACCACTGGTTAATTCTGCATGGCCGCTATATTTGTAAAGCCCGTAATCCCGATTGTGCGCATTGTCTAGTAGAGCCACTCTGCCAATTTTCCGGTAAAACTAGTCAAGGAAAAATTCGTGGCGCTCTTTAATCCAAGCCGAGAAGAAGTCCGGCGCTTCTTTTGCGAAACCTGGCAAAAACAAACGCTCGGCCAAATCTTAACGCCCTTGGAGACATTGGCTAGCCAATGGATTGCACAACATCCTGAGTACCATTCCCTGCTGAGTAATACAGAAGCAGCGCTCCAACAAGACTACACCCCTGAAGCTGGGGTTACTAATCCTTTCTTGCACCTCTCCATGCATTTATCGATTAGCGAGCAAATTTCAATCGATCAGCCGCCAGGGATTCGCGACATTCAACAACGCCTAGCGCAAAAATTAGGCTCAGAACATGAAGCTCAACATCAAATCATGGAGTGCCTTGGGCAAGTGATGTGGGAAGCCCAACGCCTTGGTGGAAACCCTGATGCGCAAGCATATTCATTGGCCTTAAAGCGCCTGCTGTAAAAAATATGCTCCCCAACCCTAATCTGGTGCAATAAATTTAATTAGCTGGCCTGGTGAAAATGTTACTATTTTGGATCGTGGCTCAATATGGGCACCCTAGAGGAGACTTTAATCATGAAATCGTTGCAATGGTTTTTTAAATTCAGCTTAGCGGCACTAATTATTGCGCCATTCAGTTTGGCACAAGCGCAAACTAAATGGGATTTAGCAAGCGCTTACCCTGTGAGCAATTTTCATACCCAAAATTTGCAAGCATTAGCAGCTGATATTGAAAAAGCAACTAATGGCAAACTCAAAATTGTGGTTCATCCTAACGGCTCACTCTTTCCCGCCAATGGCATCAAGCGTGCAGTTCAGACTGGTCAAGCGCAAATGGGTGAAGTACTGGTTTCCTCTTTGGCTAATGAAAACCCGATTTTTGGTGTTGACTCAATTCCATTTTTAGCAACTAGCTATAAAGAAGCGGCGAAACTTTGGGCGCTTTCAAAAGAACCTACTGAAAAGGCCCTGCAAAAACAAGGCATCAAGGTTTTATATGCTGTTCCTTGGCCACCTCAAGGTTTGTATTCTAAAAACCCCATTACCTCCGGCGCTGATCTAAAGGGCCTGAAATGGCGTGCGTATAACCCAGCTACCTCGAAGATCGCTGAGTTGGTAGGTGCACAGCCGATTACTGTTCAAGTTGCAGATTTAGCCCAAGCATTAGCAACAGGCACCGTCAATGCCATGATGACATCTGGCGCAACGGGTGTTGATATTAAAGTCTGGGAAAGCTTAAAGTATTACTATGAGGTTGATGCATGGTTGCCTAATAATATCTTGATGGTCAATCAAAAAGATTTTGATTCTTTAGACAAGCCTACTCAAACGATCGTGGTTAAATTAAGTGCTGAAGCACAAAAACGCGGCTGGGAAGTATCGGAAAAGAAGAATAAGAGCGATAAAGAAATCTTAGCTAAAAATGGCATGATCGTTGGCCCACCGTCCCCTGCGCTCAAAAATGATTTAGATCGCGTTGGTCGCATTATGGTGGCCGAGTGGATTAGAGCTGCAGGCGAAGAAGGACAAAAAATTATTACTGCCTTTAAAAAATGATGAACTTAAGCTACCCTAATTGAGTATGACGGAGACCAGACGAACTCGATTGGGTCGCTTACTAGATGTAATTATTAACGGAGCCGCCATCTTGGCGGCTTTGTGTATTTTGACCGTTGGCGCATTAATGATGGCGATGTCGCTATCACGTGAATTCGGCATCAATTTACGTGGTGCCGATGATCTAATTGCCTGGCTCTGTGCAGCCTCAGCCTTTCTTATTTTGGCGCAAACTTTTCAGCACGGCGGTATTGTGCGTGTCGAAATTCTATTGAATCGCCTTAGCCCTCTGTGGCGTTGGCGTATGGAGTGGATCTCGCTACTCTTCTTATTGGGATTTTGTCTCTTTGCGCTCAGCGCATTTACTTTATTTACTTATCAAAGTTGGGATTTTGGTGATGTATCCCAAGGTCAAATTGTGGTGCCATTGTGGATTCCGCAAATTTTTGTAGCAATCGGTTGTCTTATTTTCACGCTTGCCGTAATCGACGAGTTAATCCGTGTTTTACGACATCAAAAACCCCGCTATCAATTAATACAAGAAGAACGCTTGGCTGCGGGTGATTTTGGAGAAACCTTGTGAGTATCGTCACTATTGCCCTCATCTTACTTGTGCTGATGACGATTTTGTTAATGATGGGCATTTGGATTCCCGCAGGGGTAGCTATTACCGCATGGATTGGTCTAGGGCTTTTTTCCAACAAAGACACCATGATCAATTTAGCGAATGCCTGGTGGAATTCGAGCTCCTCCTATACCCTGGCCGCTTTACCCCTATTTGTATGGATGGGGGAAATTTTATTTCGCACTAAACTCTCAGAGCAAATGTTCACTGGCTTGGCGCCTTGGCTTAATTGGCTGCCTGGCAGACTCATGCATGTGAATATTTTAGGTTGCGGTATTTTTGGGTCAGTCTCAGGTTCATCAGCAGCAACGTGTGCCACGATTGCCAAATCGGCATTACCTGAACTAACCAAACGTGGATATGACCCCAAAATTACTTTGGGGTCATTATCTTGTGCAGGCACGCTTGGCATTTTGATTCCACCCTCAATCATCATGGTGGTCTATGCTGTCGCAGCCGATCAGTCCATCATCCGAATTTTTTTAGCAGGCTTTATTCCTGCGGCGATTTTGATGCTTTTATTTTCTGGCTACATTATCGTTTGGGCACTGTTAAACCCGACCAAGACACCTAAAGCTGAAAAATATTCTTTGCGACAACGCATCCATTCAATCGGCCAGCTTTTACCTTGTACAGCACTCATTGTTTTCATTACTTGGGTCATGTTAAAGGGCTACGCAACAGCCACAGAAGCCGCAGCCTACGGGGTCGTTGGCTCATTAATTTTGGCAGCGCTCGGTAAAAGTCTCACCTGGAAAAACTTTTGGGAAAGTCTCTTATCAGCAACCCGCTTAACCGCAATGATTATGTTTGTGTTAGGTGCAACCTCATTTTTATCGATTGTGATGAGTTACACCGGGATTCCACGCGGGCTAGCTGAATGGGTAGCAAGCTTGCATTTAAGCCCTTGGGCGCTGATCGCTGTATTAACTGTCATTTATATTCTATTGGGCACTGCGCTGGATGGCATCTCGATGATTGCCCTGACTACGGTAACCGTATTGCCGATGGTACAACTGGCTGGCTTTGATCTGGTCTGGTTTGGGATTTTTATTGTGCTTTTAGTTGAAATTGCTGAAGTAACTCCGCCAGTCGGTTTTAATCTATTTGTATTGCAAAGTATGACGGGCAAAGATAGCAACTACATCGCTAAGGTATCCTTTCCTTTTTTCATGATGATGGTCATTGCAGTAGGCTTAATTACGATTTGGCCTGAATTGGTTACTTGGTTACCAGACCAAGTGATGCAAAAAGAAATAAAGTAGCGCAATTAGCCGCTAATTTTTTGTTCCTGGATTTAGAAAAATGGTCTCGGTAAATAAAAGCCAAGTTAAGCAAGTTGCGACAGCTATTCGCTATTTTGATGTGGGTGATAGCTGTCTTATGCTGGATTGCTCAAAAACCAGTGCGCCGATTAAAGCAGTGCATGCACTCACCCATATACTTTTTGAAAACCATCCTGAATGGGCCCTCGATATTATTCCAGGTATCGAAACCCTACTCATACGCTATCACTTTAAGCAACGCACTCCCGAAGAAGTACGGACCTTAGCAAAACTCGAAATAGATCATTTATTACAAAATTTTTTACCCACACTAGAGATCGCGCCGTCAATAAATAATCAAATCCACACCATTCGCATTTGTTATGACGAGCGCGTAGCGCCGGATTTAGTCACTAGCGCAGCGCAATGCAAATTATCTACGCGTGAGTTCATTGAGCTCCATAAGCACTCTCACTTTTCGGTGGATATTGTTGGTTTTATGCCTGGCTTTGCTTATTGCAGTGGCTTAAATCCGCAACTCAAATTACCCCGCTTAAAGTCCCCAAGAGCTGCGGTTCCTGCTGGCTCCGTGGCAATTGCTGGCTTACAAACAGCAATTTATCCCCAAGCTACACCAGGCGGTTGGAATTTAATTGGCAAGTGTCCCGATACCTTATTTGATGTCAATCGCAATCCTCCTGGGCTCTTCATGCCTGGTGATCAAATCCAGATTAAAGAAATTACCTTTGCTGAGCTGCAGGAAATTGAAGCGACAGTGGCTACTAGCAAACAAAAGCTTGCTGCTGTTCAAGATCATGAGCAAAAGCCATTTGATCTTGAAATAGTCAATGCTGGCACGCTCACCACGATTCAAGATTTTCCCCGATATGGTTTGATGCATTGGGCTGTAAGTCCAGGTGGTACTGCAGATCAAGCTTCCCTGGAGTTGGCCAATGCTTTAGTTGGTAATGCGCTTGATGCCGCTGCACTTGAAATTACCTCAATTGGACCCCGCCTTCTTTTTCATCGCGCAGCCATCATTGCTTGGATTGGTGGAGTCTGTAAAGTAACAATCAATGGGCAACTGACTCCCGGTAACCGTCCAGTTTGGATTGCAGCGGGCTCAAAGGTCGAATTTGCTGAAATTGAATCGGGCTACCGTCTTATCTTAGCTATCTGTGGTGGCATCGATACCCCTACGATTCTCGATCGCAAAGGTTCCTACTTAAGTGCCAATATTGGCCCCAAAAGACTGCAAAAAGGCAGCGGCCTAAAGTTAATGCCGTTTTCACAGGGGGAAATTGAACCTGCTCTGCAAGCCTTAGCTGAAAAATCTACTGGTCAGCCTTATCCTAAATGGTCAATCCATTCTCCCTATATAGCGAATAAAAAAATTGAAATGATTGATGCTCTGCCTGGTTTACATTTGCAGCAACTGAGCAAAAAGGAGCAAGCGCTATTCTGGCAGACAGTTTGGACTATTTCGCCTCAAAGCAATCGGATGGGCATGCGGCTACAGGGGGACTTTGCTTTGAAAACACCTTTTCCTGAAATTGCATCGCAAGGCATGATGCTAGGCACAGTGCAACTACCTGCATCTGGCGAACCTATTATCATGATGGCTGAGCATCAAACTACCGGGGGCTATCCCCGTCTTGCTGAAGTTATTCGTAGTGCGCAAACTAAATTAGCGCAGTTAAAGCCTGGGCAGCAGATTCGCTTAAACCCAGTTTCGTTAAATGAAGCAGATGCAATAAACTTACATGCTGATGAAGAGCTACACACGACGATTACATCAATTCAAAGCGCTCTTGGAGGCAAACCTTGATTAAAAAAATTGATCTGAATAGTGATATGGGCGAAGGTTATGGCGTATGGAATATGGGCCACGACCTGGAATTGCTGAACTATATTAGCTCGACCAATATTGCCTGTGGTTGGCATGCTGGAGATGCTAGGCGAATGCGCAAGCTAGTGACGGCGGCGGCAGCAAAAAATGTGCGTATTGGCGCTCATCCTGGACTACCAGACTTAAATGGTTTTGGACGCCGAGAAATGGCGATTACAGCTGAAGATGCTTATGATTTTGTCATGTACCAAACAGGCGCGTTACAGGCATTTGTGCAAGCTGCCGGGGCTAAGTTGCATCACGTTAAGCCGCACGGTGCTTTGTATACGCAAGCAGCTAAAGATCTCGAATTGGCGCGCGGCATTGCTAGAGCGGTGCATGATCTTGGTGATGACATCATCTTGTATGGCCTAGCATCAAGTTGTTTTGTGCAAGCCGCCGCAGAATTTAAAGTGCCTTTATGGCAAGAGGTCTTTGCTGATCGACGTTATTTGGCGAACGGCTTATTAGTGCCTCGCAGTAATCCTCGCGCGGTACTGACGGATGAAGCAGAAGCGCTGGCACAAGCTATCGCGATGGCTAACCAAGGAATTGTGCAAACTATAGATGGCACGACCATTCAATTGCAAGCAGATACGCTGTGTATTCATGGCGACAACCCTCATGCATTAGTATTTGCCAAGGCAATCGCCAAACAATTACGCGTTGAAGGCTAAGTTGCCAATATCAGTGCTAATGCAAATTAGCAATCGTTTCCCGAATGATCTGGGGAAGTTTTAACGCTAATTGTTGGCGATTAAGTAGTTGGGTATTTTTTTCACCCCGTTTACGTTGTGACCAAATCGATTCAGGGAAAAATGGGTCATCCTCGTAACGCGGAATAATATGCCAATGTAAATGAGGCACTTGATTGCCCAATGATGCTAAATTGATTTTAGTGGGTTGCATCACATGGCGAATTGCTTCTTCAACTGCAAATACAATTGTCATGAAAATTTCACGCTCAGAATAACTAAGCTCCGTCATTTCTGCGACATGGCGATTCCAAATGACCCGACAAGAACCAGGCAAGTCAGGGTCTGCCACCTGCACTACGCGACAATCATCACCACTCCAGATGACGATACCGCCTTCGTCTTCGCACAATACACAATTAGCCATAACTAAGAATGTAATAGAAAAAGGCGCTCAAGTCACCCTTGTAAGGTTTCTTGAGCGCCATCACAACACCTTTAGGCGCTTTTACGGTATTAGCGCTTACTTTAGGAAGCTAAATTTAGTGGAATTGCTCTTCTTCGGTAGAGCCTGTTAAAGCAGTTACCGAGGACTTTCCGCCTTGAATAACGGTTGTTACATCATCGAAATAGCCTGTACCAACTTCTTGCTGATGTGAGACGAAGGTATAACCTCGCTCACGCGCAGCAAATTCGGGTTCTTGTACTTTTTCTACATACGCTGTCATTCCACGGGTAGCGTAGTCTTGCGCTAAATCAAACATGTTGTACCACATCGAATGAATGCCAGCTAAGGTAATAAATTGGTACTTATAGCCCATGGCACCTAACTCGCGTTGGAACTTGGCAATTGTCGCGTCATCTAAATTCTTTTTCCAGTTAAATGAAGGTGAACAGTTATAAGCTAACATTTTGCCGGGGAACTTTGCGCGGATCGCTTCAGCAAACTTCCGTGCAAAATCCAAATCTGGCGTACCCGTTTCACACCACACCATATCAGCATAGGCGGCGTATGCCAGGCCACGTGATATGGCTTGATCTAAGCCTTTGCGGGTTTTATAAAAGCCTTCAGGCGTCCGTTCACCAGTCAGGAAGGGCTTATCATTTTCATCGTAGTCTGAAGTAATTAAGTCCGCTGCTTCGGCGTCGGTGCGCGCCAAAATAATGGTGGGGGTACCCATTACATCGGCTGCCAAGCGGGCTGAAATCAGTTTCTGCACTGATTCTTGGGTGGGCAATAAAACTTTTCCGCCCAAGTGACCGCACTTCTTCACCGAAGATAATTGATCTTCAAAGTGAACTGCAGCTGCGCCACTTTTAATTAAAGCCTTACTTAATTCATAAGCATTTAATACGCCGCCAAAACCAGCCTCAGCGTCGGCAACGATCGGCG
>CAIXDG010000153.1 GCA_903918115.1 uncultured beta proteobacterium | reverse complement strand
TTACTCCGTCGGGCAATGGGCAAGAAAAAGCCTGAAGAAATGGCGCAGCATCGTAAAATTTTTAGTGACGGCGCGAAGCAAGGTGGAATTAGTGAGGGCAAAGCGCACGAAATTTATGATTTGATGGAGCGCTTTGCAGGTTATGGATTTAACAAATCGCATGCCGCAGCCTATGCCTTATTAGCTTATCAAACTGCTTGGCTGAAAGCACATTATCCTGCTGAATTTATGGCGGCCAACTTATCCTTGGCGATGGACGATACCGATAAAGTCAAAATTTTGTATGACGATTGCTTGCAAAATCGCATCACCGTTTTGCCACCGAACATTAATACCGGAACTTATGAATTTACTCCCTTGCGGCTGACTGAAGATGCTGTTGATTTACCGCTGCATCAAATTCGCTATGGACTAGGTGCCGTGCGGGGAACAGGCGAAGCAGCCATTGAAGCCTTAGTAAAAGTACGGGAAAATGGCGGCCCCTTTAAAGACCTATTTGATTTTTGTGCCCGCATTGATCGGCGCCAAGTGAATCGTCGCGCCATTGAAGCTTTATTGCGTGCAGGCGCTTTTGATGTTTTATATCCTGTAGAGCATAACTCGGGCGCAAAACGGTACGATATTCGGGCGACGCTTTTAGCTTCGTTAGCGCGGGCTATTGAGGCGGCTGAGCAGGCTGAGGCTTCGATTCATCAGGTGAGCTTATTCGATTCAGCAGATGAGAGTGAGCAGCATTTACCTGAACTAGTTCGTGAACCACCTTGGCCTGAAAAGAAACGTTTGCAAGAAGAAAAAACTGCTTTGGGCCTATGCCTTACTGGCCATCTCTTTGATGCCTATCGTCTCGAAGTTGAGCATTTTGTTCGCCAACCGTTGCGTAAAATTACCGAAGGCAAAGATCAATTGGTGGCTGGCATTATTACTTCGGCACGGATGCTAACTGGTCAACGCGGGCGCATGATGATTGCGACGATTGATGATGGGTCAGCCGCTCTGGAAGTCACCTTGTACAGCGAAGTATACGAACCCAATCGACCATGGCTCAAGGAAGATGAGCTACTCATTGCTAAAGTCAATGTGATGCCAGATAAGTTTTCGGGTGGAATGCGGGTGGTGGCAGAGCAGGTGATGGATATTGCTGGCGCCCGGTTACGCTTTGCGCGTAATGTGCATGTGTGCATTGATGCTGGCATTGATTTAAAAATGTTGCGTAGCCAAATGGATCCCTATTTGATTGCCAATCGGGTGAAACCTAGCAATGATGTGGTGCGTGGTTTGCCATTGACTGCTGCAGTAACAGCAAAAGGCGGGGCTTGCTTAATGCAATTTCCCGATGAATTGCGTTTATATCCTGATGATGCTTGTTTGCATAGCTTGCATCAGTTATTTGCTGCTAAGCAAGCCAATGCAGTAGTTGTACAGTATCAGTAACTAGCTTCAATTGCACTAATCACTTCACTCGGCTCTAATTGGTCGAGACAGGCGCTACGGCTATCGGCACGATCATCGCAACCTGCTTTGCGGCAGGGCACACACTCTCCTGGCCCTTGCAAAATAGTGACGTTCGCTACAGTTTGACTACGGGCTCGTAGTGCATAAGGTGTAGTGCCGATAAAGCCATTCGGCCAAGGACCAAAATTACTAGGGGGAGTAGGGCCAAAGAGGGCAATAGCAGTAGTACCGCACGCGGCGGCTAAATGCGTAATTGAAGTATCAACACCAACATAGAGTTTTGCTTGCCGCAATAAACTGCCCATTTGCGGAATCGATAAAGCACCTTTGGTATCCACTACATGCGATCGGATAGCGGGATCTAACAGTGACATTAAAGCATCGTTTAATTCTAAATCTTGGGTTGCACTCGATGCGCTTAAGACGACTTGCCAGCCTTGCCTTACTAAATAGACCACTAAAATTTGCCAATACGCGAGGGGCCAACGCTTGTAGGCCATTAGTGGGCCTGTATGAAGTACCGCTAATTTATTTGTGCGGAGCCCTTCAGCAATTTCCGCTAAAAATGCTGGGGTTAAATCTGCGGCTGCGGGTGGAATAACGGTAATGGGATTAGTAAATAAAGTGGCATGACTTACAAAGGGCTCTAGTAAGCGCATTTTTTCAATTACTACGTGTTGGTGAAAATAATCTACTTCAATACTTTGAAGACTGATCCATTTTTTCCAGGCCTTTTTAAAGCTAATTGATTCTTGGGTAATCTCGCCTTGCGGATGGTTGGCAACGACGCCGACGCGCCGCGGTGCAGCTATCAAACTATATAAATAAGCACGATCACTTGGCTGGGTTACTAAGGCTAAATCATAGCGTTGAAAGAGGCGTTTAAAAAGGCTGAGAAATTCCTTAAAATTAGGACGATCAGCGGTTTCTATCCATTCTTGAATATCTGTATTCCCTTTGAGCATATCGAGTTTGCCGCGATAGCCAAGAAAGTGAAATTCTGCTGTTGGCCATAATTCGCGTGCCCGCCGAATGAGGGGTGTGGTGACTAACACATCACCAATTTGCCTAGTAGCTATGAACAGTACGCGTTTCGGTGGTTTTAAATCAACCTTCGCTTTTGCCATAATTTTCGCACGTACATGGGCGGCATTTTCAGCAGCATTACCTTGATCATGAATCCGATGAAATAAATGCAGCACTTCAGTTGACCATGAGCCAGATTTACGCAGTACACCGTTTTTTTGTAAACGAAAGACAAAATCAGCGTCTTCATGGCCCCATCCCGTCATGCTTTCATCAAAACCCTGAATGGCAAGAGCATCACTTCGCCAGCACGCCATATTGCAGCCCTTGATGCGGCGCCAGACAAATTGACGGTAATGTCGCCAAGTACCATCGGCGAATTTCAGATGCAAAGGTAAATACTTGTTAATACCATGGCGCAGTCGGTAGGCGAAGCTATGCGCTAAAAATTGGGCAAAATCCCATTGCGGCCACTGCAAAATGCCTTGGGTTAATTGATCATTCACCAAGATGCGACTACCAGTCACCAAATACCCTTCTTGGGCTAGCTGACGATGGCGAGCCACAAAATCAGGCTGCACAATACAATCGCCGTCGAGAAAAATGAAATAGTCGCCACGCGCAACCGCAATTGCTTGATTCAATATTTGGGTTTTGCGAAAGCCAATATCTGCTTGCCACAGATGCGTAATAGCTACTGGGAATTGCTTCTTTGCAGCATCGATAATCTCCCGTGTGCTGTCATCTGAGCCATCATCGGCAATAATAATTTCAAAATCAAGATCGGTTTGTGTGCGTAAAGAATCGAGGCAAAGCGCCAGGGCTTTGGGCCAGTTATACGTTGCCAGCAGGATCGAGATCATACCGGCGGCGTACCTTTACTAGCTGTTTCCTGTTGATTGAGATGCCATAACTTCATATAGCGGTAATACGTTCCTTGCATATTAGAGATTGCTAGACTAAAGCCTTGCGAGCCATCGAGAAAGCCGGCTTGCAAAATATAAGTACGGATGAAAGTCCATGCACCATGCAGGATTGCCTTCTGCGGAGAGCTTTTTTTGCCGCGGGCAAAAGCTTGTTCAGCCGCAGCGGTGGAATAGCGCTGCATTTTTTGTTGTACCTGGGCGGCATTCATAAAACTGTAGTGCAGCATCGGCTGTTTCAATTTACCAATGGGCTTGCCATGGGTTGCGCTGCTAATTAACTGCTCATGGACTAAGTCATCTGAAAAGCGCGCAGTACCCCGTAAAAATAAGCGATTGACATAGTCTGGAGTCCAGCCTGAATGGCGCATAAAGCGACCACAATACCAAGATGAGCGCGGAATGGCAAAACAGGTTTGCTGATGGGGGTGTGCGATAGCTATCTGAATTTCAGCTCGCAGTTCTGGGGTGAGACGTTCATCAGCATCAAGGGATAAAACCCACTCGCTAGTAGCAAGGTCAAGGGCTCGGTTTTTTTGGGGGCCAAAGCCCGGCCAATCAGCAGGTTGGGAGATGGTCGCACCAAACGCGGTGGCGATTTTTAGAGTCTCATCTGTGCTTCCCGTATCGACAACTACGATCTGCGTGGCTAAATCTCCAAGGGAGTTTAGGCAGTCGGCCAAATTGGCTTCTTCATTACGAGTTATGAGTATGACTGATAAGGTGGGCATAATTCATTATATGAATGCTGAAGACCGTGTAGCCCTGACCCGTTTAGTTCAATATTTACGGCCCCATGCAGCCCTTATTGTAGGGGCGATCCTGGCTATGGCCCTCGTTGCAGGGTCAGAAACTGCTATTCCAGCGCTGATGAAGCCCCTATTGGATCGGGGTTTTACGGGGCAGCTGAACGATAAATTGTGGCAAGTTCCGGCCTTTTTAGTGGGTTTAGCCATTATTCGCAGTTTTGCCCAGTTTTTTTCTAATTACCTTTTAACCCGGGTGATTACTGAAGTTTTGCTCAAATTGCGTGAGCAAATGTTTAATCGCCTTTTACGGGCCAAAACCGATTTTTTCCAAAAAAACTCGGCCTCCAGCTTAATTAATGCAGTCGTTTTTGAAGTGAATAATGTACTTTCAATTATGGGCGGCATGCTGATCAGCTTGGTCAGAGATTCATTGACGGTGATCGGGCTAATTGCCTATTTAATTTATCTCAATTGGCAACTGACCTTGTTAGTGCTGATTATTTTTCCCGTGATTGCTTTTATCATGGGGCGCATTAATCGTCGCTTACGTTCTTTAAATCGGCAACAGCAAACTTTAACAAGCGATCTAGCTTACATCGTTGAAGAAACTGCTGGTGGTCATAAGATCATTAAAGTGCATGGCGGCGAAGAGTATGAAATGCAACGCTTTATGGAAAAGGCCAATCGCCTACGGGAGTTTGGTTTGAAGTCGGCAGTTGCTGGCGGATTAAATCAGCCGATTACCCAACTCATTGCCTCAATGGCCTTATCCGTTGTCTTGGTGGTAGCCTTAATGCAATCCGCCACCGAGGGTGTTACGGTAGGCGGTTTCGCGGCCTTTATTACAGCCATGATGCTAGTCATTTCACCTTTAAAGCATTTGGCTGATATTAATCAGCCTTTGCAACGCGGTCTGACTGCTGCTGAAATGATTTTTGCTTTAATCGATCAGGCGATAGAGGAGGACGACTCTCGCCAGCTTGGGGCTACGCCAATGACGAAAGCCCGCGGCGAAATTCAATTTACGAATGTATCGTTTTCTTATGAGCAGGAAGAGGGTCGTCAAGACGCCTTAAAGCAAGTTGATTTTCATATTCAACCAGGTGAAATTGTGGCTTTTGTTGGGCCATCAGGTGGTGGTAAATCGACCTTAGTGAATTTATTGCCACGCTTCTTTAGGCCTACGCAAGGAAAAATCACCCTCGATGGCATTCCCCTAGAAGATCTCTTATTGACTGATTTACGCCGCCAAATTGCCTTTGTTAGTCAAGACGTGGTTTTATTCAATGACTCCATTGCAGCCAATGTAGCCTATGGGTCTGCTGCTCAAGGCGGAATTGATCGGGGTCGCGTTATCGAGGCTTTAGAGGCGGCTAATCTGTCGGCCTTAATCCGTGAACTTCCTGAAGGCATTGACAGTTTGATTGGTGATAATGGCAATCGTTTGTCGGGTGGTCAGCGTCAGCGTTTAGCGATTGCCCGGGCGATTTATAAAAATGCCCCGATTCTTATTTTGGACGAAGCGACTTCAGCATTAGATTCTGAATCAGAACGTCAAGTACAAGATGCGCTTGAACGCTTAATGAGCGGTCGCACTACTTTAGTGATTGCGCATCGCTTATCGACAATTGAACACGCTAATCGCATCATTGTCTTAGAGCATGGCAAAGTCATCGAGAATGGCACGCATGCAGAGCTCATTGCACATAATGGTATGTACGCCAATTTACATCGCTTGCAATTTGCTAACGCCTAAACTATTACTTTATAAAGTCATTGAGAAGACTTTAATTTAAGACAATATCGTATTGATCTTGGCGGAAGCTACCTTCTGCCTGGAGGCGAATCGGTTTTTTAATGAAATCTCCCAGCATGGCTAAAAATTGATTTTCTTCCTCTAGAAAAAGATCGATGACATCGGGAGCAGCGACGATGCGAAATTCTTTAGGATTAAATTGGCGGTGCTCGCGAATAATTTCCCGCAAAATTTCATAACAAACAGTTTGGGGTGTTCTGACCTCGCCTTTGCCCGAACAAATAGGGCAGGGCTCACACATAATATGGGCTAAGGATTCCCGGGTCCGTTTGCGGGTCATTTCAATTAAGCCTAGGCTAGAAAAATCGTTCACCGTAGTGCGGGTATAGTCACGTTCTAAATACCGTTTCAATTCATAAAGCACGGCGTCTTGATGTTCTTTGCTATCCATATCAATGAAATCAATAATAATGATGCCGCCTAAATTACGTAAGCGTAGTTGTCGGGCGATTGCTTGGGCAGCTTCTAAATTGGTTTTATATACCGTGTCATCTAAATTACGCGCGCCGACAAAACTCCCTGTATTCACATCAATTGTGGTCATCGACTCCGTTTGATCAAACATCAGATAGCCACCTGATTTAAGATCAACTCGGCGCCCTAAGGCCTTATTAATTTCGACATCCACATCAAACAAATCAAAGAGGGCACGCTCGCCCCGATGCAGGACTAACTTAGGCGTTAAATTTGGCGTGTAGGCTGCAGCAAATAAAGATAACTTGGCAAAATTTTCAGCTGAATCGACCCGAATTTGGGTGGTCGTCTCACTCGCTAAATCGCGTAAGACGCGCTCGGCTAGGCTTAAATCTTGAAATAATAAAGCGGGCGCACTAGTTTGACTGGTAGCCTGATGTATATTGCGCCACGTCGTGGCAAGGTATTGAAAATCCAGTTGGAGCTCAGCGTCACTCGCATCCAAAGCGCTGGTACGCACAATAACGCTGCCTTTTTCATCCGCTGGCATTAGAGCGCTAATGCGCGCCTTAATGGCTTCGCGTTGTTCGGGTTGGTCAATTTTTTGTGAAATACCAATATGCGGTTCAGTTTCATCGGCACGTCCCAGATCTGGTAAATAAACTAAATTACGACCAGCAATACTCAGTTGCGTGGTAAGTCGCGCACCTTTAGTGCCCAGTGGATCTTTTAAGACTTGCACTAATAAAGTTTGACCTTCAAATAACAGTTTCTCAATTTGGGTTTGATTATTACTTTGATTAATGTCAGCGACATGCATAAAACCGGTACGTTCTAGACCAATGTCGATAAAAGCTGATTGCATGCCGGGTAAGACACGGGCTACTTTAGCGAGATAAATATTGCCGACTATGCCGCGTTGCCGAGTGCGCTCAATGCGTAGCTCTTGTACGGCGGCATTTTGAATAATCGCTACCCGCGTCTCTTGGGGAGTGATATTAATGAGGATTTCTTCATTCATGCTAATTAGTATTGGTGTGATTAAGGGCAAAGCTGACTTTAGCTTGAGTCAGGAGCTGAGCAGTTTCATAAAGCGGTAGGCCCATGATACCGCTATAGCTGCCAGTGATTGATTCAATCAAGGCGCCTCCGAGACCCTGAATGCCATAAGCACCCGCTTTTCCAAGGGGTTCGCCGCTGGCAATATAGGCTTGAATGGTGGCTTTATCGAGCTT
>CAIXDG010000152.1 GCA_903918115.1 uncultured beta proteobacterium | reverse complement strand
TTAGCGCCCTTGTATTTAAAGTTCAAGAATGGATCTTTAGATACTGCAGGTCCAAATTGACCATTCAATACATCTTTACCATTGGCTTTAACGTTAATAGTGCTAATGAACCAAGCTGGTATGGTTTTACCAGCAGCATCTTTACGCTGACCAGATTCCATATCATGCTTCATCAAAATTTTCACATCAACAGTGCCGCCGTTTTCAGCAGCTCTTACGCGCATTGGATCTGACATTTTGTTTCCTTTTTAATCTATATAAATTGAATAAGTGGTGATTAACTCTGGGTTAAAAATTAACCGCCGCAACCACCTAAAGTTACCTTGACTTCTTTAACAGCCATATTCCACTTACCATCCGCTTTTACTAAAGCGTATACATTGGATGTTTGACCCATCTTGATACGGGTAGTCACAAATGAATCTGTGCCCGCAGGGATGAAGAATTGAGCAGCCAATGCGCTTGGGTTCTTTTCAACCAAAATAGCCATCTGTTCTGCTTTTAAGGTTGTAGTGATGCCTACTGGCACTACAGCACCGTTCTCAGCAATATCTGGGGCATTCAAAGTAACGGCAGCGGATTTATCAGGGCTGCCAGCACCTAGGATTTTGAATACATCATCTAAGCTCTTGCCTTCAAAGGCGGCTTTATTCCACTCTTGAGCTTGGGCAATGCTAATGAGGCCAGTAGAGGCCATTAAGCCAAAAACGGCTGAATACTTCAGTACACTACGACGCTGCTGATTCATAAAAACTCCCTTATTAATCGACTCTTCATATTAAATATAGCTGTATTTCATCAAACTATCATTAAGTTATTGGCCTGTAAGAACCCACTTTACAAGAGTTGCCCGATCTTCATCAGATAACTGGGTCTGCGCAGGCATTGGAATAGCCCCCCAAACACCCGATCCACCACTTTTAACTTTCGCCATCAGTTTTTCTTGGGCCCCGCTCTGCCCTTTATATTTTGCAGAAATATCGGCAATAGAGGGCCCTACCAACTTGGCGTTAGGAGCGTGGCAAGCTGAGCAATTTTCGTTTTTAAATAATGCCGCTGGCCCTTTTGTGGGAATGGCATGGGTATCGGCTGCGTGCGCAAGGCCTTCGCCACTTACCCCTGGTAATTTTGCAATAGGCGGCTTAGTAGAATCAGAACCGCGATATGGGCCATATAAACGATTTTGCTCTGCAATATTGCCATGGGCATTACGGGCAAAGTCCGGCAAGGTAGAGCCAATTTGCACAAATGGTACGCAGTTATGCATGCAGGCATTGCCATTCACATCGGGTTTATCGCTCACATTCCAAAATCCATGCTTTCTGGTCATCCCGTTACGGTTAGGCATTTTCTTTTGAACATCGGCAATATTGGTATTGCTTAGCACAAAGTCATCCGGAACAATTTCACCAATACTGAGAATGAAGGCAACTAAAGCATAAGTGTCATCAGGCGTAAGCGACCGTGGTGCATTCCAAGGCATGGCACGATAGATATAGTCCCAAAGCGTAGAAACCGTTGGTACCTTCATTAAGGTAGTGCGCTGTGGCTGCTTTCGGTCACCCAAAGACGCTACTTTTCCTGTTTTTATATCATCCGTTGTAGTGCCGCCAGCAATCGGAGTAAAGATTTCATTGGACTCACCGAACACACCGTGACAATTTGCGCATTTAGATTCCCAAATAGTTTGACCTTGCTCTACAGAACCAGATCCTTTTGGCAAGCCTTTAAAGTCAGGGCGCACATCTATATCCCACGCCGCCACCTCAGCTGGAGTGGCAACTCTACCTACACCAGGATATTTCACGGAGTTCGCTTGAGCAAAAACAAGATGGGTATTGAAGGCGATGAGGGCAGCAAAACCCAAACGAATCGTGAATTTATCCAACTTGTACATTGCTCACCTCGCCGTTTGAATCCAATTTCCATGATTGAATGGCATTGTTGTGATAAATCGACCGAGTTCCACGAACATCACGTAAAGCTTTAATTGCAGGCTGGATATAACCGGTATCGTCAATCGCTCTCGATTGCAATATGGCAGGGGAACCGTCCCACACCCAATCAATATTGAAGCGGGTAATCGACTTGGTCAAAATTGGGGTCTCTAAACGGGCGGTACG
>CAIXDG010000151.1 GCA_903918115.1 uncultured beta proteobacterium | reverse complement strand
CTACATCATCAATTGAAACAGAATCCGCATTGAGAATTAAGGCTTTATCTCGATCCGCTTTTTCTGCCACAGAAGATGGCGAAAAAAAACCACAGCAAAGGCTCAGTAGGATTGAGGAAACTAAATACCAATGATTCGTCATCTTAGCGCTGGCCCTGCTGTTCACGTTCAATGCGACCTTGTACTTTCCCAAATAGGGTCATAGTTTGGGTCACATTATTAAAGCTACCCCCCTCATTTGAAGTCAAAATGGAAAGGCCCTGCTCAAGGGTCAAGGGGTAACGCGTATTAATTAAATCGTCGTTAATCAGTACTTGAAAGTAATCAGATAAGGCAATCATTTGGGGCACTGCTTTTTGATTTTCAAGCGCTGACTGTGCGGGACGAAAAATTTCAGCATGGCCCGATAAGTCCAGAATCGAAATATCGCCATCCAGGTGACCTATATCCGCTTGTACTGATACCGGTACTTTTGGGGGTTGAAAAGAGCGCATTCGGGGCGCCTTAATATCAATAGTTGCATCGTCTTCATAGTGAATTAATTGTTTGCCAATGACTCGATTTTTGGTTTCACCTAATTCATTCAAGGTTGAGAGCGCACCATTGGTAATGGTGTAATCCGGTACATGCAAACGTACAGGGGCTATGGCCGGCAGAATAGAGGGACTATTTTTTTCAACTAACCAATAGGTTGCGAGAGTAAGGCCTAACATTAAAGCCAGCGGGGTTAGGCCCAACAGTGTGCGCAATATACCTACTTTTACCCGTTGTAGATTCCATTCCATCATTTACTTACTGGCTTTCTGTAATAAAGCATCGTAATGGTTTTGGGCTTTTAAAATAAGATCACATAGCTCGCGTACTGCGCCACAACCGCCGGCTAATTTCGTTATTAAGTGTGCCTGCTGTTTAACCCCTGCATGGGCTGAAGCCGGGCAAGCGATGAGACCTACCTGACGCATCATTGATAAATCAGGCCAATCATCGCCCATGACCGCAACTTGATCGCGCTTAAGATTGAGGTTCGTTAGCAGTTGCTCGAGGGCGACACTTTTTTGTGCAATACCCATAAAAAGATGGGTGATACCCAGTTCACTACAACGTGCACTCACAATGGGGGAGTTGCGCCCAGTAATAACTGCACAAACAATGCCACTCTGCTGTAGTAGTTGGATACCTAGGCCATCTTGAATATCAAAAGCCTTGTAGATTTCTTTGCCGTCTGGACCTAAAAAAATTTGTCCATTCGTCAGTACCCCATCGACATCGAGAACTAATAGTTTGATATGCGTTGCTCGTTCCCAGGCTTGTGGAAAGAGACTCGATGCGTTACTGACTGAAGTATTAAAAGCGTTAGACATAGATTAAGAAAAAGTTAAATCACCCTGAACACAATGGATTAAATTACTTTTGCAGCAAATAAATCATGCAAATTAAGCGCGCCTAATAGGCTGCCATCGGGAGCGGTGACAACTAAATGATTAATCCGAAATTTTTCCATCATCTCGATAGCTTCTTCAGCTAGCAGGTCGGGGGGGATAGTATGGGGCTGAGTTGTAATAGCGGCCTGCAAAGTGATGCCGCTTAAGTCAATCGACTTTTCAAGTAAACGACGCACATCGCCATCGGTAAAAATGCCAACGATTTTTTGTTGTTGATTTAAAGCAATAACCATCCCCATTTGTTTGGCGCTCATTTCTAGAAGTGCTGCAGACAGGGTGGCATCGATATTAATTTGGGGAGTTTGATTCAGTGGTCGCATTACTTCGCTAACATAGCTAAATTGTTTTCTGCCTAAGCGGCCGCCAGGATGCGAGCGAATAAATTCTTCCGCTTGAAATCCTTTGACATCAAGCAAAGCAACTGCTAAGGCATCTCCCATTGCTAAAGCCGCAGTGGTACTGCTGGTTGGCGCTAAATTGTGTGGACAAGCCTCTTTGGCAACACTGGTGTCTAAGTGCGCATCAGCTAACCGCGCTAAAGATGAAAGCGGTGCTCCGGTAAGGGCAATCAGCTTTGCCCCAGTGCGTTTAATGATGGGTAAGATTGTAAGCAATTCACTGGTTTCGCCAGAATTAGATAAAGCTACAAAAACATCTTCACGCGTCACCATACCTAAGTCTCCATGGCTCGCTTCGGCAGGGTGGACAAAAAAAGCGGGCGATCCTGTAGAGGCAAAGGTAGCGGCAATTTTCCGGGCAATATGACCCGACTTGCCAATTCCGGACACCACAATTCGACCCTTGCAGCCGTGCAGCATTTCCACCGCCCGAATGAGGGTTTCGGCACTTTCGCCCTGTAGTCGATCGCGCATCGCTTGTAGCGCCTCGGCTTCGATCGTGAGGGTGTCACGGGCCAGCATCAGGGTTCGGTCACGGGTCTTAGCTATCATGGGGTCAGTATATGCCGTCAGTCCTTCAATTAACGCTCATTTTGCTAGGCTCTGGAGTAGCCGGGGTCCTTATTTTCCGCTATTTTGGCTTACCGCCAATTTTGGGCTATTTAACCATTGGTATTTTAATCGGTCCGCATGCCCTAGCGGTTGCGAATGATTCCGCCACAGTCAAGTATTTAGCCGAGTTTGGCGTGGTCTTCTTAATGTTTTCCATTGGGCTGGAATTCAATTTACACAAATTAAAGGCCTTGCGGACGATTGTGTTTGGCTTAGGTGGCAGCCAAGTAGTGATTACGATGATTTTGGCTATGCCAGCCAGTTTTTTAATTAGCTCCTTTTACCCCTTATCTTGGCATGCATCGATTGCCCTGGGCGGTGCTTTAGCGATGTCTTCAACTGCCATTGTGACTAAATTACTTGCCGACCGCGCCGAACTAGAAATGGAGCATGGCCGCAATGTGATTGGAATTTTATTGTTCCAAGATTTAGCGGTGGTTTTCCTCTTAATTTTGTTGCCATCCTTAGGTAAAAATCCACACGATTTATTGGTGGCCTTATCGCTCACTGCTGTCAAGCTTGCAGTTTCCTTGGTGCTCATCTTTTTTATTGGCCAAACTCTCATGAGTCGTTGGTTTAGGGTGGTAGCGCGCTTACGTTCGCAAGAACTATTTATGCTGAATTTGCTATTGATTGTTTTGGGGATGGCTGCCATTACCGCTTATTTTGGTTTGTCTCTAGCCTTAGGTGCTTTTTTAGCAGGAATGTTGATTTCGGAAACGCCTTATCGCCATCAAGTCGAGGAGGACGTTAAACCCTTTCGAGATGTATTACTGGGCCTATTCTTCATTTCAATTGGCATGCTGTTAGATTTACAAGTACTTGCTGCTCAATGGCACCTTGTACTGCTTTTATTGATTGCCCCATTAATATTGAAATTTATCGTCATTGCAGTTTTAGCGCGTATGTTTGGCTCAGGTCCTGGGGTAGCCATTCGCACCGGTTTATGTTTGGCACAAGCAGGCGAATTTGGATTTGTATTACTGACACAAATCGATGGCTTAGATTTAATTGATCCGCTGCTTAGTCAAGCGGTGTTGGCGGCAATGCTCTTGTCAATGCTAGGCGCGCCTTTTTTAATTCAATTTAGCGATCGTATTGCCATGCGCTTTGCTAGTACAGAGTGGCTTTTACAGTCGCTTGCTATCACCCGCGTAGCTGCACAAAGCGTACGCAATGATCAACACGTCATTATTTGCGGCTTTGGGCGTTCGGGTCAAAGCTTAGCGCGTTTATTGGATCAAGAAAAAATCCCTTATCTGGCCTTAGATCTCGATCCAGACCGCATAGCCGAGGCAGTATCAGCTGGAGATCATGTGGTTTATGGCGATGCAAGTCGAGAAAATTTTTTGGTTGCCGCGGGTCTAGCAAGAGCTAAAACAGTAGTGATCACGTTTGCCGATACGATTGGCAGCTTAAAGGTGCTGCATCAAGTTGAAAAACTTCGGCCTGGCATGACAGTATTGGTCCGCACCACCGATGATGCCGATTTGGGTAAATTACAGGCGGCCGGTGCTACCGAAGTGATCCCCGAGTTAATTGAGGGCAGCTTGATGCTGGCATCTCATGTTTTACTCATCATGGGTGTGCCGATGCGCAAGGTGGTAAGGATTATTACTTCAGCCCGTGAAGCGCGTTATAGCTTATTACGTGGATATTTTCGGGGCTCAACGGATGATGATTTTAGTGAAAATGAAGCGTGGCGTCTGCATGCAGTTACCTTGCCCCCTGGAGCGGTAAGCATCGGGATGACCTTAGACAAACTACATTTAGAGTTCGATGGAATTACGGTGCAAGCAGTCAGACGCAAGCTTGCTGGAGCCGATTACACCAAGCTAGAATTAAATCCCGAGTTGCGTTTACAAGCAAATGATATTTTAGTGCTTTCTGGCAATTCTGAAGCACTAGAGATGGCTGAAGCTAAATTGATTTAGCGTTATTTACTAGCTTCAGCAAATGAGTCGGCTAATTCTGGGCTGTTTTTTTTCTTATTGGATTGCAGAACCTTTGGCGCCGTCTTCGGTGCACGCCCTTTTTTGAGTAAAGGGGCCAAATAGACACCCGTAAAGCTGGCAGAATTTTTTGCCACCTCTTCCGGAGTTCCGGTAGCAATAATTTGTCCACCGCCAGCTCCGCCTTTAGGACCCAAATCAATAATCCAATCGGCAGTTTTAATGACATCTAAATTATGTTCTATTACGACAATGGTATTGCCCTGTTTTTTCAGGGTATGAATTACAGTCAGCAAAAGTTGGATGTCATGAAAATGAAGGCCAGTTGTAGGCTCATCTAAAATATAGAGTGTTCTGCCGGTATCCCGCTTCGAAAGTTCAAGCGATAATTTCACGCGTTGCGCTTCTCCACCAGATAACGTTGTCGCACTTTGCCCTAATTTCACATAGCCTAAGCCAACATCGAGCAAGGTTTTTAATTTACGTTTAACGACGGGAACGGCAGAAAAAAATTCATGTGCCTGTTCGATCGTCATCGACAGCACTTCATGAATATTCTTTCCCTTATAACGAATATCTAAGGTCTCACGGTTATAGCGCTTGCCATGGCAAACATCGCAGGGCACATAGACATCGGGTAAAAAATGCATTTCTACTTTTAAAACTCCATCACCTTCACAGGTTTCGCAGCGTCCACCTTTCACGTTAAAAGAAAAGCGGCCTGCTTCATAGCCGCGTTCACGGGCTGCAGGTACTCCAGCAAATAATTCACGAATGGGAGTAAAAAGGCCGGTATAAGTTGCTGGGTTTGAGCGCGGAGTTCGCCCAATTGGCGATTGATCGACGCTAATCACTTTATCAAAATGATCTAATCCTTCAATGCGATCATGTGCTGCTGGCTCTGTACTCGAACCATATAAATGTTGCGCTACTGCAAAGTGGAGGGTATCGTTAATCAGGGTTGATTTACCAGAGCCTGATACCCCAGTAACGCAAGTCATGAGTCCAACCGGAATGGCCACATTTACTGACTGTAAATTATTGCCACGCGCACCTAAAATAGTGAGAAAGCGCTCACCCACTGGAATGCGTTTATCTGGCACTTCGATGCGTTCACGCCCGGCTAAATAATCCCCGGTAAGTGAAGCTGGATTATTTTCAACTTCTGCGGGGGTGCCAATCGCTACTACCTGGCCACCATGCACTCCAGCACCCGGGCCAATATCAATCACGTAATCGGCGGAGCGAATCATATCTTCATCATGCTCAACTACTAAAACACTATTTCCTAAATCGCGCAAGTGCTTGAGGGTGGCAATTAAGCGATCATTATCGCGTTGATGTAATCCAATCGAGGGCTCATCTAATACATACATGACTCCAGTCAAGCCTGAGCCAATTTGCGAGGCCAAACGAATGCGTTGAGCCTCTCCACCCGACAGCGTATCAGCACTGCGCTCGAGTGAAAGGTAGTCGAGTCCCACATCATTTAAAAAGCGTAAACGGGAACCGATTTCTTTAACGATTTTATCGGCAATTTCTTTTTTTGCGCCCTTGAGTTCAAGGCTTTCAAAGTAGTCTTTGGCTTCTCGTAATGGCAGTGCGCTAATTTCATAAATTGCGCGCGCTTGTTGGCCATCGCCTACTTTCACAAAGCGGGCTTCGCGACGTAAACGGGTGCCACTGCAATCTGGACAAGAGCGCATATTCTGATAACGCGCAAGCTCTTCGCGCACAGTCATCGAATCGGTTTCGCGATAACGCCTTTCAAAATTTGCCACAATCCCTTCAAAGGCGTGTTCACGCATACTCAGTTTGCCGCGTTCATTAAGATATTCAAACGGAATTTGAATTTCACCCGAACCAAATAAAATCAGCTCTTGGGCTTTTTTGGGTAAATTTTCAAAGGGTTTTTCAAGATCAAAGTTTGCGTGCTTGGCGAGGGCTTGTAAGAGTTTGAAATAAAACTGATTACGCCGATCCCAGCCTTTAATTGCTCCCGAGGCGAGCGATAAATCGGGATGCGCCACAATTCTTTTGGGATCAAAAAACGAAATATGGCCTAGACCGTCACAGGTCGGGCATGCACCCATGGGATTATTAAAAGAGAATAAACGCGGCTCTAATTCTTGTAGGGAGTATGAGCAAATTGGGCAGGCAAATTTACTAGAAAAGATAGTTGATTCACCCGTATCCATATTGACGACCATCGCTTTACCGTCAGCTAAGCGCAAGGCTGTTTCAAAAGATTCTGCAAGACGTTGCTGAATATCGGGGCGAACCTTGATTCGATCAACTACAACTTCAATTGAATGTTTGTCATTCTTTTTTAACTTTGGCAGCAAATCAACTTCAAAAATTTCAGCTTTTGCCGTATTTGTAGTGCCACCGCCAGAGCGAACCCGAAAGCGCACAAAGCCTTGGGCCTGTAAATCTTGGAATAGATCAACAAATTCACCTTTGCGCTCACTCACAACTGGTGCCAAAATCATTAACTTGGTGTCTTCAGGCATGGCTAATACGGTGTCAACCATTTGCGAAACACTTTGTGCGGCAAGTGCTAAATTGTGATCAGGACAATGGGGGGTGCCAGCACGCGCAAACAAGAGACGAAGGTAATCATGAATTTCAGTTACGGTGCCTACAGTAGAACGGGGATTATGGCTGGTGGCTTTTTGTTCAATCGAAATTGCTGGTGATAAGCCCTCAATGACGTCAACATCGGGTTTTTCCATCAGTTGTAAAAATTGCCGCGCATAGGCCGATAGCGACTCGACATAACGGCGCTGACCTTCCGCGTACAGAGTATCAAATGCAAGCGAGCTCTTGCCCGAGCCAGATAAGCCGGTAAGCACTACCAGTTTTTCTCTCGGTATATCAAGGTTGATATTTTTGAGGTTGTGCGTGCGGGCGCCGCGGATCTTGATTTCAGTATTCATGTTTTTTTAGCGTAACTTGTTAATATAGCTCTTTCTCATGAATCCTTCAGAACTTCGCTCCACTCTCGCTTTAGCAGGCATTTTTGGCCTGCGGATGCTGGGCCTATTCCTAATCTTGCCGGTCTTTAGCCTTCATGCCCGCGATTTACCGGGGGGAGAGCACGCCTTTTGGGTCGGCCTTTCTTTAGGCATGTTTAATATTGTGCAGGCTTTTTTTCACATTCCCTTGGGTGCTTTATCCGACCGCATTGGACGTAAGCCGGTGGTAGTTTGGGGTTTAGGCTTATTTGTAGTTGGGGCAATCATCGCTTCAAGTCATGATGATTTACTTTGGATTGGTATTGGTCGCGGCATTATGGGCGCTGGCGCCATTTCCGCGGCCATTTCCGCATGGGTAGCTGACCTTACCCGTGAGCAAGTGAGAACCGTGGCTATGGCGATCGTGGGGGGCAGCATCGCTTTATCTTTTGCATTATCGCTCGTCATTGCGGCACCCATTTATCGCCTCATCAATTTAAATGGCATGTTTATGCTCCTCGCAGTAATGGGTTTTATCGCCATTTTGGCAGCCATCTTCGTCGTACCAAGTACCCCCATCAAGCCGCCTTCTCAGCCAGTGTCCTTGATACAAATTTTTCTGCGACCTGAATTAGCACGACTCAATATCGGCGTATTTATTCTCAATGCGACTCAGGTGGCCATGTTTTTTGTTGTCCCCCGCCTCTTAGTGCAAGCCGGCTTTCCTTTAGCTGATCACTGGATAGTGTATTTGCCAGTAGTACTAATTTCTTTCATCTTAATCGCGCCTTTATTAATTTATGGAGAAAAGAAACAGTGTTTACGTATTTCAGTCTTGCTCAGCATTGGTTTCTTGCTGATCTCACAATTTATCTTTATTGAGGCTGTAACTGTCTTAATGATTGCGCTCGCTTTGCTCACTTATTTTGTTGGTTTTAATTTACTTGAAGCGCTACAGCCGGCGTTAGTATCTCGGTGGGCTAAAGAATCAAAAGGGGCTGCCTTGGGGATATACAACACTACCCAGTCGATTGGTTTATTTGCTGGTGCTGCCATTGGCGGATGGATAACTGAACACCATGGTGAGCATGCTGTTTTTATTTTGGGTGGAGCGCTCTTAATCGGCTGGCTTATAATTGCATGGTCGATGCAAGAGCCGCCTGCGAAACCTAAAAAGTCGCCTCTAGGCTCAGTCCCATCCAGTTCTTAAGCAGACATTTGCTGGTTTTACTATTGCCGTAGCGGTATACATTGATGTTCATTAAGCTGTACTTTTATAAATTCATTTTCTTCGGGAGACAACATGGCTTCGGTAAATAAAGTCATCATCGTGGGTAACGTTGGGCGCGATCCAGAAACACGTTACTTACCCAGTGGCGACGCTGTAACGAATATTTCAGTAGCAACTTCAGATCGCTACAAAGATAAACAAACCGGTGAAATGAAAGAAACTACCGAATGGCATCGGGTAGCTTTTTTCGGTAAGTTAGCTGAGATTGCGGGTCAGTATTTAAAAAAAGGTTCGCAAGTGTATGTCGAAGGCAGTCTTCGCACACGCAAATGGACTGATCAAAGTGGTCAAGAAAAGTACTCCACTGAAATTCGGGCTGAAACCATGCAAATGCTTGGCTCTAAGATGTCCGGTGCGAGTAGTGATGGCGGTGATAATGCACCCCGCTCTAAGTCTAGTGATGCAGGCGCTACCCCAGCAGCTTCGGCAGGAGCGCTTGGCGCGATGGACGACGACATTCCATTTTAAATAGGGATATTACTGCCTGGCATGCCGAATGTTGGCTGGCCAGGCAGCATTGTAATCAGCGCGAAATGGGTTAATGTCAAGTCCACCTCGGCGCGTATAGCGCGCAAAAACAGCTAATTTTTCTGGCGCACAGCGCGCCTTAATCGCACAAAAAATAGTTTCTACACAATCCTCGTGAAACTCGCCTAACTGGCGAAAGCCAATGAGGTAGCGCAGCAAACCCGCTTCATTTATCGGCCTACCAAAATACCGAATTTGAATACTAGCCCAGTCTGGCTGGCCAGTCACTGGGCAGTTTGATTTGAGAAGATGAGAGACCAAGCATTGTTCAATGGGCGCTGCAGTGATATCAGCGCTAAGTAGTGCGGTATCAGCAGCAAGTGAAGCGTCAACTTCAAGATCCAGGCGATCTAGTAAATCACCCTTTAGCTCATGAATGCCTTGAGTAGCCGCCTCTTCGGGTTTAATGATCCGAACGAGAACCGTTGCTTCCGTTATTAGTGATAAATCAGTTTTAAGTTGCAAACATAACTCGTCTATAGAGTTAAAGTGTTCATTATTAACGCTATTTAAATAAAGCTTGAATGATTTTGATTCAATCATCTTGGGTGAATCTGCTGGAATAATAAATTCAGCTAAAGCTATTTGTGGTTTTCCTTTGGCATTTAGCCAGCTTAATTCATACGCATTCCAAATATCAACACCATAAAATGGCAGAGTACTCTGGTTAGGCTTTAACAAATTAGTGCGCTGTCCTGCGCGATCAATCGGAAATAACAAGCTAGGATCATAGCGAGTAGGATAAGCCGTTTGCTGCCCAAGTTGAGTTATTGATTTAATTACAGCCATATTGATAAAAAGTATAAATAGTAAGACGGTTAAATTTAGGAAAACCTACAATCTATTGTCTGGACAGGGTACTAAAATCTGGAGTATGCCAACGTGCCATTACTTGACGGTTTCTATTTTTGGCGATTCGCAATACCCGAGACTACATGCCCAGTTGGCGCAACGGAAGCAGCAGCTTGGCAATGGCCGGTTTGGTCGTCAAAAAAGAAATCAGGTTCAAATTCGCGTAAAAAATCACTTTTCGAGAGGCCGCCGAGAAACATAGCCTCATCAACTTCAATACCCCAATCCATCAGTGTACGAATGGCTCGTTCATGCGCTGGCGCCGAGCGCGCGGTAACCAAGGCGGTGCGAATGCGCATACCCTGCTCACTAGATTGATTTTGCAGGCGATGAAGCGCTTCTAACAATGGCTTAAAAGGACCCGGTGGTAAAGGTACGGAAACCTTTTTACTTTCATGATCAACAAAAGCCTCTAAGCCTTTATTCTGAAATACTTGTTCGGCTTCATCGGAAAACAAAACGGCATCGCCGTCAAAGGCGATACGAATTTCATCGGGATGCGATTCAGCACTGGTATTAGATTCTGGATAGACGCGAGCGGCAGGAAAGCCTGCATCAATCGTGGCCCGCACATCATCTTCATTGGCAGATAAAAATAAATTGGCATGCAGTGAGCGTAAGTAATGATAAGGTGGGCGCCCACGGGTGAAAACCCCGCGCTCTAAATGTAAGCCATGGTGGGCTGCTGAACGAAATACCCGTAAACCACTCACCGGATCATTGCGCGACAGGATAACAACTTCTACCCGTTGCTCGTCACCCGAATTAAAGGCCAATAATTTTTTTACCAAGGGAAAAGCGACGCCAGTGCGCGCAGGAATCGATAGCCTTTCCAGTTGCAGCTTCATATAAGCGCTGTCATCGGTGGACTCAAACAAATTATTTTCTTCCTCAAAGTCAAACAAGGCGCGCGATGAAATGGCCACGACTAATTTACCGGAGAGACTGTAGGCCATCTTATTTTAAAAAGAGTTGATACGCGGGATTTTTACTTTCATTCCAATGGGGATATCCCAGCGTGGTGAGAAAGTCTTGGAATGCTTTTTGATCTGTTTTTGGTACTTGAATGCCGACCAAAATACGGCCATAGTCGGCTCCATGATTGCGGTAATGAAACAAACTAATATTCCAGTTGGGTGCCATGCTGGTTAAAAAACGCATCAGCGCACCTGGCCTTTCTGGAAATTCAAAGCGGTACAGTAGCTCATCTTTGGCTAACGGTGAGTGCCCGCCGACCATATGACGCAAGTGTGACTTCGCTAACTCATCATGGGTAAGATCAATGGTGGCAAAACCAGCTTGATTAAAGTGCTTAGCAATCGTCGTACTATCTTGCGCCTTGACAGTAGAAATACCCACAAATAGGTGTGCCTCACTTTGATCAGCAATGCGGTAATTAAATTCGGTCACATTGCGCTTGCCTAAAAGTTCACAAAAACGCTTAAATGAGCCACGTTCTTCAGGAATAGTCACAGCAAAAACCGCTTCGCGAAATTCACCAACATCAGCGCGTTCAGCGACAAAACGCAAGCGACTAAAATTCATATTTGCGCCGCAAGCAATTGCAACAAACGTTTTCTTTTTAATTTGCTTTTGCACAATATATTTTTTTAAACCTGCAATTGCTAAGGCGCCTGCAGGCTCAAGAATGCTCCGGGTATCACTAAATACATCGTTAATCGCAGCGCAAATTTCATCGGTATCAACGGTTACTATCTCATCAACTACCCGTTGGCAAATTCGAAAGGTTTCTTTACCCACCAGTTTTACGGCCGTGCCATCCGAAAATAAGCCGACCTCTTTTAATTCCACGCGCTTGCCGGCTTTAAGTGAGCGTTTCATCGCATCTGAATCTTGCGCCTGTACGCCGATAATTTTCGTCTTTGGGTGCACAGCCTTGGTGTATTCCCCGATTCCTGATATCAAACCACCGCCACCAATGGCAACAAAAATCGCCTCAATTGGCTCTTCGTATTGTTGAAAAATTTCTTGGGCAATTGTGCCTTGACCTGCAATCACATCGGGATCGTCAAAAGGATGAACAAAAGTAAGGCCACGTTTTTTTTCTAGCAACTGTGCATGAGCATAAGCGTCGCTGTATGAGTCGCCATATAAAATCAACTCAACCCAGGATTTACCATGGGCTTTAACGGCTTCAATCTTAACGTTTGGCGTGGTGATGGGCATCACAATCACGGCCTTGCATTTCATTTTGGCAGCCGCTAAAGCCACGCCTTGGGCATGATTTCCAGCTGAAGCGGCAATCACACCCCGTTTTAGTGCAGCAGGGGGTAAATGGGCCATTTTGTTGTAGGCCCCGCGTAATTTAAAGGAAAAAACGCTTTGGTTATCTTCGCGTTTCAGTAAAACGCGATTTCCTAGGCGTTGCGATAGCTGGGGTGCGAAATCGAGCTCAGTTTCACGAGCGACATCATAGACCTTGGCGGCGAGAATTTTTTTTAGGTAGTTAGTTGCCATCTAATGAGCGTACCACGGATGGGTCTTAAGCCCTTATTTTGGAAGGGGTTACTACTTTTCACAAAATAATATCAGGATGGGCCCTTGCTCAATTAAAATAATCATTTATTAAAGTCTGTGCCATGAATGCTCCTCTCGGACTTAATCAGTTATTAGACGCTGAAACGGATTTACCCCGTTTGCGCGAAATTCCCTATAACTACACTTCATTTTCCGATCGGGAGGTCGTCATACGTCTTTTGGGTGAGACAGCTTGGCAGGCGTTAACAGAATTACGCGCAAGTCGGCGCACGGGACGCTCAGCCCGAATGTTGTTTGAAGTGTTGGGTGATATTTGGGTTGTACAACGCAACCCGTTTCTGCAAGATGATTTATTAGATAACGCTAAACGGCGGCAAATGTTAATCGATGCCTTATGGCACCGCTTAGGCGAAGTTGAAAAACGTGTGACTACCGATTCGGCCGCGCAAGTTAGTATTTTGTTAAATGCAGCACGGGGTGCAGTTGAGCGTTTTGAAGCTGAATTTACTGCTGTTGCTTTACTGCGTAAAAAAGCACAAAAAATATTTAGTCGGTTTACGGCTAATGACAATATTACTTTTGACGGCATCTCGCGGGTCGCGCATGTGACCGACGCTACCGATTGGCGCGTTGAATACCCATTCGTGGTGCTCAAGCCCGATACAGAAGCGGAAATCCCCAATTTAGTCAAAGCGTGTATTGAGCTAGGCCTGACCATTATTCCGCGCGGGGGCGGCACTGGCTATACCGGCGGAGCAATTCCTTTGTATGCCATGTCTGCAGTTATCAACACTGAAAAGTTAGAGCAGATTGGCATAGTTAGTTCAGCTAACTTACCTGGGCTCAGGACCTCAACCCCAACCATCTTTACTGGCGCTGGAGTGATCACCCGTCGAGTAGCTGATGCAGCAGAGCAGGCTGGTTTGGTATTTGCAGTTGATCCAACTTCCGCTGACGCTAGCTGCATTGGCGGCAATATTGCTATGAATGCTGGCGGAAAAAAAGCAGTGCTCTGGGGTACAGCATTAGATAATTTAGCCAGCTGGCGGATGGTAGACCCACAAGGTAATTGGCTTGAAGTAAAACGCCTTGACCATAATCTGGGCAAAATTCATGAGGTTGAGTTAGCCCGGTTTGAGCTGACCTGGTCAGATGGGTCGCATGCCCCAGGCCAAAAAATTCTGCGCAGTGAAATGCTTGAAGTTGCTGGCAAACGGTTTCGCAAGACCGGCCTAGGCAAGGATGTAACCGATAAGTTTTTAGCGGGCTTACCAGGCATCCAAAAAGAGGGTTGTGATGGTTTAATTACCAGTGCTACCTGGATATTGCATCAAATGCCCCAATTTATGCGGACGGTTTGTCTAGAATTCTTTGGACCTGCCCGTGAAGCAATTCCCAGTATTGTCGAAATTAAAGCCTATATTGATCAGCTAAGTCGTCAGGGCGGCCCCATTTTGGCTGGCTTAGAACACCTCGATGATCGGTATTTAAAAGCGGTTGGTTACGCGACAAAGTCTAAACGCCATGGCTTGCCTAAGATGGTTTTAATCGGCGATATTGCGGGTAATGATGAAGTTGCAGTTGCCGCCGCTACCAGTGAAATCGTGCGTATGGCTAATTTACGAGTAGGCGAAGGGTTTATTGCGGTTAGTCCTGAGGCCAGGAAAAAGTTTTGGCTTGATCGCGCCCGAACTGCAGCTATTGCGCGCCATACCAATGCGTTCAAGATTAATGAGGATGTGGTAATTCCCCTGCCGCGCATGGGCGAATATACCGATGGTATTGAGCGTCTTAATATCGAGCTTTCACTCAAAAATAAACTGCAATTACTTGATGCTTTAGAGCACTTTATAAAAAAAGAAAATTTGCCCTTAGGTAAAGAAGAAGATGAATTTACAATACCGAGCGCAGAATTGTTCGGCGATCGTCTGCAGCAAGCTAGCGATTTAATTACTAGCGTTCGAACACGTTGGGCCTTATGGTTGAGCGAGATCGAAACATATTTCCCGCAATTGCAAACCTATCAACTACGTGCCTCATGGAAAACGGAAGTTAAGGCTGAACTAGAGACTATTTTTAGCGGGCTGGCATTTGAATCGATTAGACAAGAAATTATTGCTATTCATCAACGCATTTTGCGTAAACGGGTTTTTATTGCCCTACATATGCATGCGGGTGATGGTAATGTACACACGAATATTCCCGTCAACTCCGATGATTATGAGATGTTGCAAGATGGCCATCATGCGGTAGCTCGCATTATGGCTTTAGCCCGATCTTTAGATGGGGTTATCTCTGGTGAGCATGGCATTGGCATTACCAAGCTTGAATATCTCACCGATGAAGAGCTGCAGGACTTTCGTGCCTACAAAAATACGGTTGATCCCAATGGGCATTTCAATAAAGGGAAATTAATGCCCCATGCCGATTTAACTAAGGCCTATACCCCTAGCTTTGGATTGATGGGGCATGAATCTATCATCATGCAGCAAAGTGATATTGGTGCAATTGCTGACAGTATTAAAGATTGCTTACGTTGTGGAAAATGTAAGCCCGTGTGTGCTACACATGTTCCGCGGGCCAATTTGTTTTATAGTCCTCGCGATAAAATTTTGGCAACGTCATTATTAATTGAAGCTTTTTTATACGAAGAGCAAACGCGCCGCGGTATTTCTATTCGCCATTGGGACATGTTTGACGATGTTGCTGCGCATTGCACAGTCTGTCATAAATGTTTAACCCCATGTCCTGTAAAAATCGATTTTGGTAATGTGACCATGAATATGCGTAACTTACTGCGCAAGATGGGGCAACAGCGTTTTAACGCAGGCACTTCCGCCTCGATGTTTTTTCTCAATGCTACCGATCCTGAGACTATTCGCTTAGCTCGCAAAAGTATGATCGAGTGGGGTTATCGTTTACAGCGTATTGGCAATACAATTCTCAGCAAATGGGCTCGTAAGCAAACCCAGCATCCGCCAGCAACGCTTGGTAAGCCAGCTATTAAAGAGCAGATAATTTTCTTTGTTAATAAAAAAATGCCGGGTAATTTGCCCAAGAAAACTGCGCGTGCTTTGCTAGATATTGAAGATGCTAATTACGTGCCGATTATTCGCGATCCCGTAACAACTACGGCAGATACTGAAGCGGTATTTTATTTTCCAGGCTGCGGATCAGAACGACTTTTTTCCCAAGTTGGCTTAGCGACCCAAGCCATGTTATGGAATGTTGGTGTGCAAACCGTTTTGCCTCCTGGCTATTTGTGTTGTGGCTACCCACAAAGAGGCAATGGTGACTTTGCGCGCGCTGATCAAATGATTACTGATAACCGCGTTTTATTTCATCGGGTGGCCAACACCTTAAATTATTTAGACATCAAAACTGTAGTTGTTTCCTGTGGTACTTGTTATGACCAATTGGCGGGTTATCAATTCGACTCAATCTTTCCGGGCTGTCGCATTATTGATATACATGAATATTTGTTAGAAAAAGGCGTGCATTTAACGGGGGTGACTGGCGTTAAGTATATGTATCACGATCCTTGTCATTCGCCGATGAAGCTTCAAGATCCCTTAAAGACCGTCAATGAATTAATTCAAACGGAAGGTGGCGAGTTAATTCAGAAAAATGAGCGTTGTTGCGGCGAATCGGGCACCTTGGCCGTTACCCGTCCTGATATTGCTACGCAAGTGCGGTTTCGCAAGCAAATCGAGATGGAAAAGGGCGCCAAGGCCCTGCAGGAGGATTTCGCTGGCACCGTTAAGGTTTTAACCAGTTGCCCCTCTTGCTTGCAGGGGTTATCGCGGTTTGATGCAGACAGCGACACCAAAGCAGATTACATTGTGGTAGAAATGGCTGAACGTTTGTTAGGGCACAATTGGATGCAAGACTACGTGACAAAAGCTAATCTGGGCGGTATTGAAAGGGTATTGGTTTAATGATTCCAACAAATGTAGTGTTGCATCAGCAATCGAAGGTGTTAGAGCTCGCCTATGAAAACGGCAAGACCTATCGTTTGCCATTTGAGTTATTGCGGGTCTTATCACCCTCAGCGGAAGTGCGGGGCCATGGGCCTGGGCAGGAAACGCTGCAAACGGGTAAGCGGGCGGTATCAATTAGTAACATAGAGCCGGTTGGCCATTACGCCCTCAAGTTTACTTTCTCCGATGGTCACGATTCGGGCTTATATGCTTGGGATTTCCTCTTTCATTTGGCTGAGAATCAAGATGCCTTATGGACAGAACATTTGCAAAAATTAACCAATGCGGGTATTGACCGAGATACCCCAATGGGTCAAAAAGGCCATAGTTGTAGCCATTAGTTAATGCCTAAGCACTAATAACCTTATTAATAACGATGTTAACTTCTTAACTGCCAAGTCATGACAAAAACCCACTTTGGTTTTGAGGATGTTGAGGAAGCCGAAAAAGCGACGAAGGTTGCCCAAGTGTTTCATTCCGTAGCGAATAAATACGACCTGATGAATGACTTTATGTCATTTGGTTTGCATCGTGTGTGGAAAAAATGGGCAATTGCGTGTGCGCAGGTGAAGCCGGGACAAGTGGTTTTGGATATCGCTGGGGGAACCGGTGATTTGGCTGCGGCCTTTGCCCGCGCTGCAGGCCAGGGTAATAATTCCTCGGCTGAAGTTTGGCTGAGTGATATTAATGCCTCAATGTTAGGTGCGGGACGCGATCGGCTGCTTGATCAAGGTTTAATGCTGCCCTGCGTCCAATTTGATGCCGAAGCAATTCCGTTTCCGAGCAATTATTTTGACCTAGTCAGCGTGGCCTTTGGATTGCGTAATATGACCCACAAAGAAGTAGCCCTAAGTGAAATGCTCAGGGTTATTAGGCCGGGTGGGAAGGTGCTAGTGCTAGAATTTTCACAGCCTGATCGTTTCTTACAACCGTTGTATGATGCTTATTCTTTCAGGGTCTTGCCGTGGTTGGGAGAGAAAATTGCCAAAGATGCCGCTAGTTACCGATATTTAGCCGAATCTATTCGCATGCATCCCGATGCAAATACCTTAAAGACCATGATGTTGGGCTTGGGTTTCGATGCAGTGGAAACACATCGGTTTAGCGGCGGTATTGTTGCATTACATATTGGGGTGAAATACTAAAACCCCTTGCTTATTAAAGGAGAAATTAACATGAAAATGCGAAATCTAAAATTGATTTTTGGTAGTTTGGTTTTACTCTTTGCGTTTATTGGGCAAGTTGATGCCGCCCGTTTGGGTGGTGGCAAAAGTATCGGACGAACCCCGAGCGCACCGATGCAACGCCAAGCTACCCCAGCACCAGCAGCTAAGCCGCCTCAAGCTGCACCAGCACCAACTCCAGCAGCCGCACCTGCGGCTACGCCTAGTCGTTTCGGCGGATTTGGCGGAATTTTAGGTGGTTTAGCGGCCGGACTTGGTCTAGGTTATTTATTTTCTCATTTAGGTATGGGCGAGATGGGTTCTGGGATCGCCTCCTTAATTACTGGCGTATTAATTGCCTTTTTAATTGGTATGGTGGCACTGTTTATTCTGCGTCGCTTTGTGCCCGCCTTTTCTAAAGCCAATCCCGCCCCGGTGGACGGCGGCATGCAACGCGCTAGTTATGGCGCCACTCCCCGCCAGCAAGAGCCCACTTTTGCGCCTATGGCAAGTGCACCAGTTGTAGAGGCTCCTCTAGACGTGCCCCCGGGTTTTGATGAATACAGTTTCTTGGAAAACGCCAAACAATACTTTATTAAATTGCAAAAAGCCTGGGATATTGGCGATTTACATTCTTTACGTGAATTTGCTACGCCAGAGATGTATGCAACGCTGCAACAAGATTTACAAGCCCGTTTTGAAGCCTCAAACCAAACCGACGTAGTTACTTTAGAGGCACGTCTTTTGGGCATGGAAACGGCAGCCGGTAGCTATTTATGCAGTGTGCAATTTTCAGGTTTAATTCGCGAACAAGTTGGCGCTCCTGCAAATTCATTTTCTGAAATTTGGAATTTATCGAAGCCAGTAGAAGGCCCAGGTGGTTGGGTCTTGGCGGGTATTCAGCAAGTTATTTAATCATGGATAAGTGGGCTTTTAGGCCTTCAGTTTGGAGCGCAAAAGCCCTATCCAGAGCAATTAACCACATACTTAGCAAAGAGTCCTGGGCTCGTGCTGAATTAATGCGCCATGCCGGTAAGCAAATTAAGTTGAGCTTACCGGTGACGCAGGTGGCTTTCATGATTGACGATGCGGGTTATGTTCAGGCACTCGATGCAACTGTTGACTTAGATAATTGCAATTTAACTTTAAGTATTTCCCCTAGCGTTTTAGCAGAGGTGCTTGCCACCCAGGGCGAGCTACGGGAAAAAGCCTTTAAAGCCGTCAAAATAACTGGTGATGCTGACTTAGCGCAACTCATTGGGCGTCTAGCCGGTCAATTACGCTGGGAATATGAAGATGATTTAGCCCGCTTCATTGGCGATGCGCCGGCCCATTTTTTGGTGAAGCAGGTAAAACGCTTGCATGCGGCTGGTCAATCTGCACGGCGTGATTTAATGGAGAACGTAGTTGAGTATCTCAGCGAAGAAAAGCAGGTACTCATCAAGCAAGCTGATTTTGCACTACATAAGTCTGCTGTGAATGAAACCCGCGATGCACTCGAACGGTTAGAAAAACGGATTCAACGTTTACAGCAGGGAGCTGCGTAGATAGTGAGCCGCATTGTCCGTATTAGTAAAATATTTTTCACCGCCTGGCGCTTTGGCTTATTACCGCTCCTGCGCGATAGCCTTAAACCGGGCCTCCGCCGTTCTTTGTTGAGTGTTGTATGTTGGTTCTCGCCCAACGCTTTGCCGCGAGGCGCACGCATCCGTTTGACCCTCGAAGCACTGGGCCCTATTTTTGTAAAATTTGGTCAAGTACTTTCTACCCGCCGCGATCTCTTGCCTGAAGATATTGCCGATGAATTAGCTAAATTACAAGATCAGGTTCCGCCATTCTCTAACGCCAAATCGCGTGAAATTATTGAATTGGCTTTAGGGTGTCCGATTGAAGAAGTGTTCATTAGCTTTGATGCAACTCCCGTGGCTAGTGCATCTGTGGCACAAGTGCATTACGGCGTATTGCGCGGCAATGAACAGCATCCCGAATGGCGCAATTATTTAGTCGCAGTTAAGGTATTACGACCAGAAATATTACCCATCATTGAAGGTGATATTGCTTTAATGTATGACCTTGCTAAACTGATTGAGCGGGCTTCAGAGGATGGTCGACGTTTAAAGCCGCGTGAGGTAGTCGCTGAGTTTGATACTTATTTGCATGACGAGCTAGACCTCATGCGCGAAGCAGCAAACGCGAGTCAGTTACGCCGCTATTTTGCGAATTCTGATAAGTTAATGATTCCTGAAATGGTTTGGGATCTCTGTCACACCAATGTCATTGTGATGGAGCGCATGCATGGGATTTCGATTGGCAGAATGGACGAGTTACGTGCTGCTGGGGTCGATTTTAAAAAATTAGCAGTCGATGGCGTGGAAATATTTTTTACTCAGGTCTTTCAATATGGTTTTTTCCATGCCGACATGCATCCAGGTAACATACTAATTAGTCTTGAGCCCGAAACATTCGGTCGCTACATTTCACTTGATTTTGGTATTGTCGGCACCTTAAGCCAATTTGATAAAAATTATTTAGCGCAAAACTTCTTAGCCTTTTTTAATCGCGATTATCGCCGTGTAGCAGAGCTGCATGTTGAATCAGGTTGGGTACCAAGCGAAACCCGGATTGAAGATTTAGAAGGTGCTGTGCGAGCAGTATGTGAACCTTATT
>CAIXDG010000150.1 GCA_903918115.1 uncultured beta proteobacterium | reverse complement strand
CACTTCGACTACAGGCAGATTATTTTCGGCTAATAGTTTTGCTGTACCTCCTGTAGAGATCAGTTTGATGCCTTGCTCGTGCAGCGCTTTAGCGAAGGGCACAATGCCATTTTTATCAGAGACGGAGAGTAGGGCTGTACGGATCATAAGTTTTCTGAGGCTGGAAGCAGTAAATGGCTAGTGAATAGTTGAAAAACTTTTTTACTTATTTCAGTAACTGGTGCTCAACCAGTTTCTTATGCAAAGTATTGCGATTAATGCCAAGGTACTGGGCAGCCAAAGATTGGTTTTGTTTGGCATGCTGCATCACCAACTCTAGCATCGGCTTTTCAACTACGGCTAATACCATTTGGTAGATATCCGTTGGTGGGGTGCCCTTGAGGTCATTTAAATAACCTTGTAATTGCGTTTCGATGCATTCAGTAATGGGATGTTTATTGGTCATAAATATTCAAATCTAAAAAATTACCGGGGTAATAACGAAGTTAATAATGAGCCTAATAACTAAGCTGCTTCTAAAAATAGCAAACGGTCAGAATGAGATTTCATTTCATCAAAATAATCATTGACCATTTGTAATTGGGTTTTACAATCATCGGCTGTATTCATACGCTGACGAAAGTCATGCGAATCACGTAAACCTTTGCAGTACCAGCCAATATGCTTACGCGCTGTACGTAGACCAATATACTCCCCGTAGAACTCATAGTGGTCCATAAGGTGAGCATTCATGATGGCCTGGATTTCATTAATTTCTGGAGTGGGTAGCTTGCCGCCAGTCTCTAAATAATGATTGATTTCACGGAAGATCCAGGGACGCCCTTGTGCAGCACGACCAATCATGATGGCATCGGCACCAGTAGTTTCTAAAACGAATTCTGCTTTTTCTGGACTGCTAATGTCGCCATTAGCAACTACTGGAATACTGACATTGCTCTTAATGGCTGTGATTGTTTCGTACTCAGCTTCACCGTGATAAAGGTCGGCACGCGTACGACCATGAACTGTCAACATGGAGATGCCAGACTTTTCTGCAAGGCGTGCAATCTCAATGGCGTTCTTATGTTCACGATCCCAGCCAGTACGAATTTTTAATGTGACTGGAACTGCATCTGGGCCAATACCTACTGCATTGACTACTGCCTCCAAAATTTGTTGCACTAGCGGTTCGTCGCGCAACAAGGCTGAGCCTGCGGCAACATTGCACACTTTCTTGGCTGGGCACCCCATATTGATATCAATAATTTGGGCACCATGGTCGACATTGATTTTTGCTGCTGCAGCCATCATTGCGGGATCTGCACCTGCGATTTGGACTGCAATTGGCTTGAACTCGCCGATGTGATTAGCGCGACGCTGGGTTTTCTCACTTTTCCAGAGCAGGGCATTCGAGGCCACCATTTCGGATACGGCATACCCTGCACCCAATTTTTTGCAAAGCTGCCTAAATGGACGATCCGTTACTCCAGCCATCGGAGCGACAAATAGTCTATTTGCAAGAATATGAGGGCCAATTTTCATCTATTGGGATTTATGCTTTGCTGTTGTAGTGAGGGACTTGCGGAAAAGCATGTTACTTTAGCACAGATGTGCTCAATTTTGCCTATTTTTTAGGCAAATCATCTGATTCAGTGATAACAGAAAACGTTTAGATTTTGAGGGCTATTTGAGGCACTTAGCGCCTGCCAAACATCATCTGGCGGGCTAAGGCTGTTTTCACTGGGGGAAGCCACTGAAGAACCGATAAAGCCAAGCCACGAGCCACCACGATTGGGATAAGGTTTGAAGTAAATACCCTGGCCATCAAGTCGGTCAGCCCAATCGTCGTGGTTCTATCCGCTTTACGACTTTGCGCATAACTTTCCAAGGTATGTTGAATTTGTATTGGCGTTTGCTCTGTTGCTGGACCTGAGAAAAGACTTGCCAATTTTTCAGCTAACAGGAAGGCATCACGTAAGCCAAGATTAAGACCTTGACCTGCAACGGGGTGTAAGGTTTGTGCAGCATTCCCAATCCACACTTCATTATCCTTAGTAATGTGTTTTCGATAGTTCAACCCAAGTTCATACAAACGACGATCCTGAATTTTCAGAAAGCGTCCAATGCGCGAGCCAAATTCATTCTGCAGTGACTTTAGAAAATCGGCGTCACTTAATTGCAAGCGTTGTTGCGAAGATTCTGGTGATCCACACCACACCAGATTTAAAATATTAGTGCCGTAGTGGCTTGGTAAGACGGCCAATGGACCCTCCGTAGTAAAGCGCTCCCAGGCTTGATGTGGTGAGGCATTTTCGACTTCAACTAATCCCACTAGGGCGGATTGTCCATAGTCTCGACCAGACTCAACCCAATCTTGGGTTTTAAAGAGCCCACCTTCTGCATGTACAACACATTTTGCATTCATTTGCTCATACTCTTGATTGCCATCATGATGTTGCCAAATAAAATGAGGGCTCTTTGCTTGTATTTCTCTTAAGGCTTGGCGAATAGCGACATGAATATCGCGATAGCGAATGATGTGACCAAGCGCTGCTTGATTGAGCTCTTCACGCGTCATTAATGCTCGACCAAACCGGCCAGCTTGTGAAACATGTACACGATGGATATCAGCGCAATCTGTTGGCCATGCATTGATCGTATCTAGTAAGAGTTTGCTGCCATGGGAAAGTGCAATACCTCTACTATCGGCCGTT
>CAIXDG010000149.1 GCA_903918115.1 uncultured beta proteobacterium | reverse complement strand
TCATTTTTTTGCCGAATGGCATTCGCCTTAGCAAAATCAAGATAGCTCCGATTCCAATTGCGCATGTAATGATGCTCTTCAGGCATGTGATATTGGAAAACGCAATTGTTATCGGCGTAGTGTTGCCATTGATTCGCATTCGGTTCGCCGCGCAAACTTTTCTCACCGTCTTTGCCACGCCAGCCCGCTAAAAATCCGATTCCGGAGTCGGGCGCGGTTTCAAAGCGCGTGATGAAATCGGTATAGCCAGTAAATTTACGTTGACCATCTGCAGTGGTAAACGCTGGTAATTTCAAGCGAGAAGCTAACTCCACAAGCACCTCTTGAAAGGGCTTGCAATCACCCATGGGGGGTAATACCGGTATACGAACGGAATCTACTGGCCCCTCGAATTCTGAAATGGGGCGATCGAGCATACTCATCACATCATGACGCTCTAAGTATGTCGTATCGGGTAAAACCAAGTCGGCAAAATCGACCATCTCCGATTGGAAAGCATCGCACACGACTAAGAAAGGAATCTTAAATTCACCATCCGGATTTTTTGAATTTAATAACTCACGTACCTGCATGGTATTCATGGTGGAATTCCATGACATATTAGCCATGAAAATCATCAGCGTATCGATGGTGTAGGGATCACCTTTAACTGCATTGGTAATCACGTTGTGCATTAAGCCATGCGCCGCTAGGGGGTGTTCCCAGGAATAGGCCTTATCAATGCGCAGAGGTTGCTCATTGTTATCCAGCGCGAGGTCTTCGGGTTGAGTAGGCCAACCAAGTGGCGCTTTACCAAGCGGAGTATTGGGTTTGATATCAGCCTCAGAAGAGGGTGGTTTGACATTGGGGGGTACCTGTCTTGGATAGGGCGCCTTATGGCGAAAGCCACCTGGGCGATCGATGGTACCTAGTAAAGACATCAAGACCGCTAACCCACGGGTAGTTTGAAACCCATTTGAATGGGCTGAAAGACCGCGCATTGCATGAAACGCAACGGGTCGACCAATGACTTTATCGTGCTCGACTCCCCAGACATCAGTCCATTGAATCGGGAGCTCAAAGGCTTGCTCGAAAGCGGCATGCGCCATTTCATTAGCGAGTTGCCGAATTCGTTCTGCGGAAATACCAGTGATGGATGCTGCCCACTCTGGCGTGGTGTCAGCAACTTGACGACGCAGTAATTCAAATGCGGGCGCTACTTTTTTACCTGCATGCGGCCCAGAACCCATGATGTATTCACCTTTAAGTGCAGGTGATACGCCAGCCTCAAAGCAAGGACGAGCACTATGGGTTTTTTCATCCCACACATATTTATTGTGCGGCAGATCTAGATTAATTTGCTCGCTATCGGGATCATATAAAAATAAGCCTTCTTCTGGTCCCGTGTCCAAGCATACCAACTGCCCTGAATTACTGTAGCGCTGCAAAAATGGGGCATCGAACTTCTCCTTGCGAATGAGCTCATGCATGAGCGCCATAAACAAGGCGCCATCGGTACCCGGCTTAATCGGTATCCACTCATCAGCAATTGCTGAGTAACCCGTACGCACGGGGTTTATAGAAATAAAACGGCCACCTGCACGCTTAAATTTGGATAAAGCAATTTTCATCGGGTTGCTGTGATGATCTTCGGCCGTGCCAATCATAATAAATAACTTAGCCCGCTCTAAATCGGGTCCACCAAACTCCCAAAAGCTGCCACCAATCGTGTAGATCATGCCCGCAGCCATATTGACAGAACAAAAGCCGCCGTGAGCGGCATAGTTCGGGGTGCCAAATTGACGCGCAAATAAACCGGTTAGGGCTTGCATCTGATCGCGACCCGTAAACAAGGCAAATTTCTTTGGATCGGTCGCACGAATTTTTCCTAAGCGCTCGCTTAAGATTTCAAACACGCGTTCCCAGCTAATCGGCTCAAAAGCACCTTCGCCTCGGGCACTACCGGCTTTCCGTAAGAGGGGCTGGGTAATTCGCGCAGGCGACTTTTGTTTCATGATGCCTGCGGAGCCCTTGGCGCAGATCACGCCTTTATTTAGGGGGTGATCCGGGTTGCCATCGATATAAACTAGCTCGCCCTCGCGCAGATGGGCACGAATACCGCAGCGGCAGGCGCACATATAACACGTGGTTTTCTTAATCTCATCAATTGGCTTTTGCTTGCCAATAGGATCATGGACGGGGGCGCTGGAAAATAGTTTGAACATGTTGTTTAGCTTTTGATAAATTAAAATCTAAGATGTAGGATACACAAAATTGGCGAAGAATGTGGCTTTAAAAAAAGGCGTGTAATAAATGGGTTAAAAAAGCTAACTAGAGGTCTTAACTGAGCGTAACTTAGGATAGTTGGCTTTAGCGCCATCTAGAAAATTTTCAATTGAGCGTGTTAAATAGCCCTCAAAATTAATTTTGGTTTCATGGTTAAAAATATATTTTCGGGTTGCATAAGCAAAGAAGCTGCCGTGCAGAACCCAGACAAATTCACGCTCATCATCGGAGATGGGTCCCCAGTTTTTATCATCACTGCATAGGGCTCTTAAGGCCATACAGACTGGGTCAATGAGGCGTTGACGAATCATTTTGAGGTATTTCTGGTTCATGCCTGTACCCGCTAAACCTGAATACAAATACACCCGAATCCAGCGCCGCGAAAAGCTATCCTCAAAATACTGCTGATAAAAGGTCACCAGCCTTTTTTTGAGGGGAATGCTTGAATTTTCTAATAAAGCATCCCACTCTTTTTGCCAAGAGTCTAAGAAGATGATTTCAAATACTTCCTCCATCAACACCTGCTTTGAGGGGAAATAGCGATAGAGTAATGGCTGGGTAATGCCGAGCCGCTCGGATAGTTCCCGGGTCTTACCAGTAAACCCGAGTTCGGCAAAATAATCGATAGCCCCCGCCAAAATGAGCTCGCGTCGTTGGCTAGGCGCCATTCTGACACGCGACTTTTGCGGCGTTTTCTTGCTTATTTTGCGTTTCGCAACTTTAGGGGGCATATGGTGTTATAAAACCTATTGAATGACGCAGTATCGAAATATCGAAAAACCATAAAAAGCTTAATAAGCCATTGTATTTACTTGGATGCCCCATGGAGTAGTAGGTCGTCTAAGTAGTTTCCCTAATTAATTGCTGATAAATACTATGCAAACTTGGAGATTAATGTTGTATAGTTCTAATTATCAATAGATTAATTAAGCTTCATGCTGTTTTCAGATAACCGTTAATTTTACAGAGGTTCAAATGCCAAGTGATATCGAAATAGCTCAAAAAGCAACTATGAAAAAGATCGCTGGAATTGCCAAGGAACGCTTGGGCATACCAGAAGACTCCCTTGAGCCATTTGGGCACTACAAAGCCAAGGTTTCATTGGCCTATTTAGATACCTTGAAAAATAAAAAAGACGGGAAACTCATTCTCGTTACCGCTATCAGTCCAACCCCTGCGGGTGAGGGTAAAACCACCACAACCGTTGGCCTCGGAGATGCACTGAACTACATTGGTAAAAAGGCCATGATTTGTTTACGGGAACCTTCGCTTGGACCGGTATTTGGCGTTAAGGGTGGAGCCGCAGGCGGTGGCTATGCCCAAATCGTTCCTATGGAAGACATTAACTTGCATTTCACGGGTGATTTTTCGGCGATTGCATTAGCTAATAATTTGCTGGCCGCCTTAATTGATAACCATATTTATCATGGCAATACCTTGGGTATTGATGTGCGCCGGATTCAATGGAAGCGGGTAGTGGATATGAATGACCGCGCTTTACGTTCCATTACTGCCGCCTTGGGAGGCCCTGGTAACGGCTATCCTCGCGAAGATGGCTTTGATATTGTGGTTGCCTCTGAGATTATGGCAATTTTCTGTCTAGCTACCTCAATCGAAGACTTGAAAGAGCGTCTGTCAAAAATTGTGGTTGGCTATACCCGAGATTTAAAGCCTGTCTTGGCAAAAGATTTAAATGCGCATGGTGCGATGACCGTT